>NZ_JBWLKN010000007.1:0-354796 GCF_059026195.1 Streptomyces sp. A01
GACCTCATCAGGGACGCGGGCTTCCAGCCCGTCGAGCGCAACACCCGCTACGAGATCATCCGCGAGTACGACGGCCCGGACCCGGCACGGCGCGAGGCGCCGCAGCCGATGCGGCTCTGAGCCGCGCGGTGCGGCCGGGTCCCTGAAGCCAGGGTCTCCGGCTCTCTCCCGCAGGCTCCCGCGCCCTTACGCTCCTTGCGGGCAGGCCCGGCGTCGGCTCCCGATCCCGGCGCGCCCAGGCGGCCCGGCACGGGACCGGCGCTGGTGTGGTTCGGGGGCGGGCGGGGTACCCGGCGTCGCATGGCGCGGAGCCGGAGTCAGCACAAGGAGCACAGCCCCAGTCGGGGCCAGGGCGCCGCCGGCCCGGACGGCGGCGGCCGGAGTCGGCGCGGGGAAGCGCCCGAAGAGGCGTACACGGCGGCTCCCTTCGTCCCGGACCAGCCGGACCTCGCCGCGCTGCGCGCGGCCGCCGCCGGGTGCCGGGGCTGTCCACTGCACCAGAACGCGAGCCAGACGGTCTTCGGGGCCGGTGACGCCGACGCGCGGGTGGTGCTGCTCGGTGAGCAGCCGGGCGACCAGGAGGACCGCCAGGGCCAGCCGTTCGTCGGCCCGGCCGGCAAGCTGCTGACGCGGGCGCTCGCCGAAGCGGGCATCGACCCGGACGAGACGTACGTCACCAACGCGGTCAAGCACTTCAAGTTCGAGTAGACCGCCGAGCGCGGGAAGCGCCGCATCCACAAGCCGCCGAACCTGCGGGAGATGGGCGCCTGCAGGCCCTGGCTGGCCGCCGAGCTGGAGCTGATCGACCCCGAGCTGATCGTGGCGCTGGGCGCGACGGCGGGCAAGGCGCTGCTCGGCCCCTCGTTCCGGGTGACCCAGCAGCGCGGCACGCTGCTGCCCTGTCCCTCACTGGACGGCTTCGAGATGGGGGGCGACTGCCTGCTGGCGACCATCCACCCCTCCGCCGTGCTGCGCGCCACGGACCGGGACGCGGTGTACGAGGGTCTGGTCGCGGATCTGCGGGTGGCGGCGGACGCGCTGAGCTGACGTCGCGCCCGGCCTCCGCCCTGCCTCGCCCGGCCTCCGCCCTGCCTCCGCCCTGCCGTATATCGATGGCCGGACGCCCCTGGTCACGACGGCGCGGTAATGCTTAATATCGCTCTGTGACTATTACTTTCGTGCGAGACCCGGAGCTCACCCCTGCCCTTGAGGATGAGGTGCTGCGGCTGTGGGTCGATGTCAGTAACGCCGGAGGCGCCGTCGGCTTCGTGCCCCCGGTCAGCGCCGAGACCGTCCGCCCCGTCGCCGCCGCGCAGGCCGAGTCCGTACGGGGAGGCGCGCTGCGGATGCTCGCCGCGTACGAGGACGGCCGCCTCATCGGCACCGTCTACCTCCAGCTGAACCGGCACCGTCTGATGCTGCACTGGGCGACGCTGGTCACCGTCATGATCGATCCCGCCCTCCAGGGCGGCGGCCGGGGCAAGGCGATGCTGCGCGAGGCCGTCGACATGGCGCGCGACGCCGGTTTCGCTTCGCTGCGGCTCGGAGTGCGCGGCGGCACCGGAGTCGATGCCTTCTACGCGACCTGCGGCTTCAAGGAGGTCGGACGCGTCCCCGAGTCGATCAAGGTTGCCGACGGCGACTACCGCGACGACATCACGATGTGGCTGAGCCTGAGCTGACGTACGGCACGCCGGGGAGACCCGCCATCGTCCGCCGGGCGGAGGCCCCTCCAGTTGCGCTTATCCGGCGTGATTCACTAGATGGGCAGACAAGCCACATTCGAGCATCCGGCAGAAATCGCAGCACCTCCCGGGAGAAAGAAGACCAGCCGTGTCTCTCAAGTCGAGCGCCACGCTCCGCTACACCGCCATGCGCCTGGGCATCTTCGTTGGCTGTTTCCTGGTCCTGTGGGGCCTGTCCCATGTCGGGATCGTGCCCTCCGGGCTCGGCGACTCCAACGTGTTCTGGGTGCTGCTGCTGTCGATCGTCGTGTCGGCGCCGCTCAGCTTCGTCCTCCTGCGCAAGCAGCGCGACGACATGTCGGAGCAGCTTGTCGTCAAGGTGGACCGCGTGAAGGAGCGGCTGGTCGCCAACCAGACCCAGGAAGACGGAGTGTAAGGCGCCTCACACCCGCCGCGCGCTCCGCGCAGGACCATCCCGCACCCCATCCCGGGCTTTCCGCCCGGCGGTGGGGTGTTGGCGTTTTCGGGCACCTGGCAGGATCGGCGCGGGATCGGCCGAGGGCCCGGAGTGACCAAAGATCTGCTTTGGGTTCCTCAAAGTTAAAGTGTTAACGTGTTCGACATGTTGACCCCAGCCGCGCAGCGATCCCTCACGAGCGTCCCGCTCGTGGCGCGCCTGTATGTCGACCTTTGCCGCTGTCTGTCCGCGGCCTGTCGCCGCCTCTGAACGTGCGCACAGCGGCCGGAGACCCCGTCCCGACGGACTCTCGGCGCGCCCCATCTCCACTGCCCTGAACTGCCCTGACCTGGCATTCGTCTGTCCCCGGAGTGTGTCCGTTGTCGTCCCCACGTCTCTCCTTCCCGCGCGCGCTGAAGGTCCCCTTCTGGGCGCAGATCCTGCTGGGCCTCGTGCTCGGCGCCCTTCTCGGCTGGGTCGCCCGCAGTGGTGACGTCGGCTGGCTGATCACCACCCTGGACAAGATCGGTTCGATCTTCGTCCAGCTGCTGAAGCTCGCGGTCGCCCCACTGGTCTTCTTCGCGATTCTGGTGTCGATCACCAATCTGCGGAAGGTCAACAACGCCGCGCGGCTGGCCACGCACACCCTGCTCTGGTTCATGATCACTTCGCTGATCGCGGTGGCCATCGGCCTCACCATCGGCCTGCTCACCAACCCGGGCGCGGGCACGGGGCTCACCCCCGCTGACGGCGCGAAGCCCGAATACAAGGGCTCCTGGCTGGACTTCCTCACCGGCATCGTGCCGGAGAACGTGATCACCCCGTTCACTGACCTCCAGGTCCTCCAGATCGTCTTCATGGCGTCCGTCGCCGGTGTCGCCGCGCTCAAGCTCGGCGACAAGGCCGAACCGATCCTGACCCTCAGCCAGGCCATTCTCGAACTGCTGCAAAAGGCCCTGTGGTGGGTCATCAAGCTCGCGCCGCTCGGCACGCTGGGCCTGATCGGCACCGCGATCGTCGACTACGGCTGGGACCTGCTCGGCAAGTACGCGACCTTCACCGCCGACATCTACGTCGGCTGCGCCCTGGTCCTCTTCGGCGTCTACCCGCTGCTGCTCGCCACCGTCGCCAAGGTCAACCCGGTGCACTTCTACCGGGGCGCCTGGCCCGCGATCCAGCTGGCGTTCGTCTCCCGGTCCTCCGTGGGCACCATGCCGCTGACGCAGAAGGTCACCGAACGCCTCGGTGTGCCCAAGGAGTACGCGTCCTTCGCCGTGCCCTTCGGCTCGACGACGAAGATGGACGGCTGCGCCTCGATCTACCCGGCCATCGCGGCGATCTTCATCGCCCAGATCTTCGACATGCACCTCGGAGTCGGCGACTACCTGCTGATCGCCTTCGTCTCGGTGATCGGCTCCGCCGCCACGGCCGGCCTCACCGGCGCGACCGTGATGCTCACGCTGACCCTCTCCACGCTGGGCCTGCCGCTTGAGGGCGTCGGCCTGCTGATGGCCATCGACCCGATCGTGGACATGATGCGCACCGCCACCAACGTGGCCGGTCAGGCGCTGGTCCCCGTCCTGGTCTCGGCCCGGGAGAAGATCCTGGACCACAAGGCGTACACCAGCGCCTCCGCCTCACCGCTTGAGGACGAGCCCGCCGAGAGCGCGCTCCCTGTGGCGGCGTAAGGCGCGGACGCCCCGCTTGGACGGTGCCCCGGTCACAGCCGTGACCGGGGCACCGTCATGACTGGGGCACCGCCGGGTCTATGGACACATCCGGATGTAGGGATGCCTCCGGGAACAGGTGTGCCCTGGACGATCCGATGTGTCGCTGGACGATCCGATGTGCGCTGGACGGGGTGGCGTAGGGCATGGCGGTATGCGGCGCGGGCAAGCGCATCGGCCCTACGCCGCCGATCAGTTCTCGTCAGTCCCGAGGACCGGGGATGATGCCGGGGTGGGGAACGTAGTCTTACTAATCGGTAAGTTTTGCTTTCGGAGGGGCGTTGCGCATGGGTGGCGGTAAAAGCAAGCGGATGCCGCGTGCGGTGCGGGAGCAGCAGATGCTCGACGCGGCCGTGCGGACGTTCGCACGGCGCGGTTACCGGGCCGCCTCCATGGACGACATCGCCGAACTGGCCGGGGTGTCGAAGCCGCTGGTCTACCTGTATCTGAACTCGAAGGAAGACCTGTTCAGCGCCTGCATCCGGCGGGAGGCCGAAGCGCTGGTGAAGGCCGTAAGGGCGGCGGTCGAGCGGGACGTGCCCGCCGACCGGCAGCTGTGGAGCGGACTGCGCGGCTTCTTCGAGTACACCTCGGCGAACCCGGACGGCTGGGCCGTGCTGCACAGCCAGGCCCGTACCCACGGCGAGCCGTTCGCCCTTGAGGTCGCCGTCATGCGGGCGGAACTCGTCAGCTTCGTCGAGCAGCTCATAGCCGCGGCCTCCGAGGAAGCCAACTGCGACTCGGAGTTCGCCGACCGCGAGGTGGCGGGGCTGGCGTACGCACTCGTCGGGGCGGCCGAGTCGATGGCCGAATGGGCGGGCACCGCGGACGGCCCCTCAGCCAAGGAGGCTGCCGCGACGCTGATGAACTTCGCCTGGGCGGGCCTGGGCAACCTGATGCGGGACGAACGGTGGTCACCGGGCGGGTGAGGCGGGCTCGCCGGGGGCGGGCGGGGAAGCCTCGCTCGTCTGGGCGCGGTGGTGGCTAAGAAGCCCGGCCCTCTTGGGCGGGCGGGGGCCTGTTCCGGTGTGCGCGGGCGCGGGGCGCCTCGGTGGAGGCGCCCCGCCCGTTCCTCGGACTCGGCACGAGGTGGCTGCGAGTGTCGCGGCATGCGTGCGGTGACCGGATATCACGGATTGCGTGCGGGTGTGGTGTCGTAGTTGTGCAGCCGGTTGCCGTCGGGGCCGTAGACATTGAGCACATAGCCCCGGTCCAGGCGAACTCCCTCCCCAGCCAGGAAGGACGCCAGGTGGGTGGCGAAGTCGTCGAAGGACACGTAGCCGTTCTTCTTACGGGTCCATACAGTCAGAAGGCCGACGCTGCCTGGTGCGGTGGTGGTCAGGCCGGGGTGACGGACGCCGGGGTGACCGCCCGCGCACGCTCGTACAGGTCGCGGGCGGTGGGGTTCTTGAGGTGGGGTTTGATCGAGCGGAACATGGTGCGCATCCGTTCGTCGACCCGTCCGCTCTGCACGAGCGGATATTCGTCCAGGGCTTCGTTCCACGTAGAGCAAGCCGCTTCGAGATGGCCGACTTTCAGTTGCAGTTCGGCGAGCGTGGCCCGCTCTTTCACCCGTGAGCGTCGGTAGATCGCGTAGCACAGCTTGTCGGATTCCTGCATGGCCTTCACGGCCCCGGGCACGTCGCCTAGTTCATGGCGGACGTGACTTACGTGGTAGTGGAGAGCGGCCGGATCGTATGACCCAAAGGTCCTTTCCCGGGACTCGGCCTTATCCATGGCCGCTTCCGCTTCCCGTAGATGGGTGAGGGCGCGGGTGCGGTCTCCGATTTGTGCGGCGGAGTGGGCTTGTTGTCCGGCGAGGAAGGCGCGCATGCGGGGGCTTGCTTGGGGTGATGCGGCGGCTGCGGCGTCGGCGAGGCGCATGGCGTCTTTTCCGTGTCCGAGGTCGACGGCTTGGACGCTCATTCCTCGTAGTGTTGTGCAGTAGGTGAGGTGGTCTTCTGATGCTCCGGCGAGTTCCAGGGCTTTGATGTAGTACTTCTGGGCCAGTCCGTGAATGCCTTCGTCCACGGCCATGTAGCCGGTGAGGTAGCAGAGGTCGGAGGCGGCCGACATCATTGCTTTGCGGACGGGTTGTGGGGCGTCGGCGCGTAGGTAGGGGGAGACGGTGTTGACGAGGAACGCGGCGGCCATGGGCCGGGCGTGACGTCCGCCGAATTGGTCGTCCAGTTCTGAGACGCGTTCGGTCATCGCGATGACCATGTCGACTTCCGGCATTCCGATGCGTGGTGTGCGGCCGCCCTGGACGGCTTCCATCCGGCCGACGACGTCGGGCCAGTTGGGGACGGTGAGGGCGACGGAGAAGAGTCCCGCACCGATGATGCTGCGCCGTGATGGGCTCATGTCCTGACTCCCGAGATCGATGAGCCCTTCCACGGTAGTGGGATGGGCGTTCGATTGGCCGGGAGGCCGGCTGGGGGGTGGGGGGAAGCCTGCTTCGGTGTGGGTGATCGGCCGGTGGAGTCTGCGGGCGAGTGCTTCCAGGATCAGCGGTCTGACGTCTGCTTTGGGCAGGTGTCCCTTCAGCCATTGGTGTGCGGAGGGGGCCTGGTAGCGCAGTGGGGTTCCGCGTTCGGTGCCGAGGCGGTTGACGCTCTGGACGAACTGGCGGAGTGTCCAGCCGGTCTCGCGGTGGAGCCGTTCGAGTCTGTTGTTGGGTTTCGGCGTGTTCACGGTCAACTCCTCGCGCTGGCAAGCCGCTTAACGCGCTTAACTCCTTTTACCGCCGCCACCGTACCGCTGTGTGTAGCCGCGCGGTTGCCTAGAGCGAAGAGGCGGGTTGCCCGGCGCGTAGCGCGGCGAGCGTTGCCGTGCAGACGCGCCCGTACGCAAGGTCCCCCACGACCGCGCGACCGGTCCGGGGGCGTGGACCACCTGAAAGAGGCGGCAGTCATGGCCGAGGCTATGGGGAAGTGGACCGATCCGGGGCCCGGTGCGCGGCGCGCCACAGGACCGGGCGCCAGGCGCGCGCGGCTGTTGCCGTGGCCGACGCCCGAGGGAGAGCCGTGCTACTTGGAGCCTTCCCGCGCGGATGGGCCGGTGGCGCGGCTGGCCGACGACATGGAAGCCGTGCAGCTCACCATGGGTGCGCAGACGTTGGGGTACGTCCGTGCCGTGCTGGCTGACTCTGATCCCGCCGCCCACGTCCTGCGGTACGTCTGCGCGCGGCTGTCGGAGTGCCTTGCTGACGCGCTGCGGGTCGCCGAGAGCAGGGGCGCCCGGCTGGCCGCGCCGGACGGGGCGCGCCATGAGCCGTAGCGTCGTGGGTTTCGTGCGGCACACCATCCGGCAGGCTTCCGAGGGGGCCGTGGCGTTCGAGGCGTTCTGCATGACCGTGGGCTGCCGTGCGGAGTCCGGCGGGCGGGAGCGGCAGGAGGACGCCCAGGACTGGTGCCTGCGGCACACCGGGCGTCATCCGGGGCATGACCTGTTCCAGCGGGTGGTTACCGACTACGCGCGCGTGCTGCGCGAAGAGCAGGGCTCCGCCGCCTCGGTTACGGGCTGAGGGTTTGGTGCCGGAGTGCCCGAGTGTCGGGGCCCCAGCGCATTTCGCCGCCGTGGCCAGCGTGCGGGAACTCGGCGGTGAAGGCTCCGGCGCTGCCGAATCCCAAGGGTGCGCCCAGCGCGTCCCCCACGGCGGACCCGACAACTGCCCCGACTGCGCGCTGTAGGCGATCCACCCGGCCAGCGTAGCCCTCGTGGTCACGGGCATCGCGCCGTCCATGGACGCTGGCGGTCGATCAGCGGATCGACAACCAGATGATGGCGGAGAGCGGCGCGATGAGAGCGAGTCGTCCGAGGAGCGCGAACTGGTGACTGCCTGACAGCGCCCGCATGGCGGGAAAACAGTACGCGAAGCCGCAAAAGACCGCACTTATGACCGTTGTGGCGCTTATCAAGAACACAGGGGCGAAACTGAGCTTGTCCGTCGAGAGGCTGACGCCGAACATGCCCGCCAAGGCGACCAGCAGGAAGTACCCGAATGCTTTCAGCACTTGTAGGTACAAGTAGCCGTAGGACAGGACGGTCGCGACCCACAGCGGTATGCCGAGGAGGTATGCCCCCGTGTCGCCGCTAGGTGAAGCTCATCCTCACAACGGGCGGACCTCCCCCACGAGGTGGACGCGGGAGGGGTTCTTGCCGTCGCGTAGTTCGAAGACGCCGTCTCGGGCCCGGTAGGTGACGGTGCCGGGCAGTAGCACCGGCTTGTGGAACTCGGCCCGGACGCGGATCTGTTCCTGGGCCGGGTCGACGGCCTCGGCGACGCAGCGGGCGAAGGTCCACATGCCGTGGGCGATGGCGCGGGGGAAGCCGAGGGGTTTGGCTGTGAGGCGGGAGAGGTGGATGGGGTTGTAGTCGCCTGAGACGGCGGCATGTCGGCGGCCCAGGTCGGCGGGGAGCCGCCACTCGGCAAGTGTCGGCAGCACGGTCGGTGGATTGAGGTGGGAGGTGGGCGGTGCGGGGCGTTCGGCGGCGGGCGTTCGGAGCGGCGTTCGGTGGCGGGCCAGGTAGGTACTGCGGTCGCGCCACAGCGTTGCCTCGTCTCGCCGGACCTCCGTGACGACGGTGACCTCCGTGCCCCGGCGGTGCGGCGTCAGCCCTTCCGCGTAGACCCGGATCTCGTGGCTGTCGTCGGGGCGCGGCGGCGCGTACTGGGTGATCTCGATGGCGGTGTGCACAAGGCCGAGGAGCGGCAGCGGGAAGGACCGTTCGCTCATCAGCCGGGCCGCCAGGGGGAAGCCGAGGACGTGCGGATAGGTGAGGGGGAGGGTGTCCGGGGGCCGGGTGGGGGTGGTCTGGCGAGGCGCCGTGGTGGGGCCGTTCGGTGAGGTGAAGCCGCACAGTCGCGCGTATGAGGCGAGCCGGTCGGGGCGTACGCGTAGCGAGGGCAGGACCAGAGTCGTGCCGGGCAGCCGGGAGCGGGAGTCCGGGCGTTTGCCGAGGCCCGCCAGCGCGCCCTTGGCGAGGGCGGGCATCAGGCGGGGTGGCTGGGTCAGGCGCCGCGTACTCATCACGCCCCCAGCAGGCTCTGGCCGCAGACGCGCACGACCTGGCCGTTGACCCCGCCGGAGGCGGGCTGGGCGAGCCAGGCGGTGGTTTCGGCGACGTCGGCCGGCAGCCCGCCCTGGGCCAGCGAGTTCATGCGGCGCCCGGCCTCCCGGATGAACAGCGGGACGGCGGCGGTCATCGTGGTCTCGATGAAGCCTGGCGCTACGGCGTTGATCGTGATGCCGTGCTCGGCGGCGGCCCGGGGCGCGAGCGCGCGGACGAAGCCGATGATCCCGGCCTTGCTCGCCGCGTAGTTGGTCTGCCCGGTGTTGCCCGCGATGCCGCTGATCGAGGCGGTGGCGATGACGCGGCCGGTGCCGCGGCGCAGCACCCCGGCGGCGAGCAGGTGGTCCGTGGTGCGCAGCACGCTCGACAGGTTGACGTCGAGCACCGAACTCCAGCGGTCCGCCGCCATGTTGACGAGTTTGCGGTCCCTGGTGATGCCCGCGTTGTGAATGAGGATGTCGAGGGAGCCGGCGTTGTCGGTGTCGCTGGGATCGTCGGGATTGGTGTCGGGGTCGTTCATGGGGTGTCGGACGGACTCGGCCAGGGCTGCGGCGATGCGGGCGCCCGCATCGGGCGCGGTGATGTCGAGGGGGAGCGCGGTGCCGCCGAGCCGGAGGGCGACGCGTTCCAGGTCGGCCTGGGCGGAGGACACGTCGAGGCAGACGACGCACGCGCCGTCCCTGGCCAGGGTCTCGGCGACGGCCTCGCCGATGCCGCGTGCGGCGCCGGTGACCAGGGCGGTGCGGCCGGTGAGCGGCCGGTCCCAGGCGTCGGCGGCGAGCGGTGCCTGGTCCGTCGCCCGGACGCTGATGACCTGGCCGCTGACGTACGCGGACTTGGGGGAGAGCAGGAAGCGGAGGGTGGACTCGGCGGCGGGTGCGGCGTCCGCCGTCAGCCGTACGAGCTGGACCGTGCGGCCCTTGCCGATCTCCTTGCCCAGCGAGCGGACGAACCCCTCCAGGGCCTGCTGCGCGGCTGCCTGGTGGTGGTCGGCGGCGTCCGGCTCGGCGCCGAGCACGATGACGCGCCCGCTGGCCGCGAGGGTCCGTACGACGGGGTGCAGCGCGGCGTGCACCTCGCTCAGCGCGTCCGGGCTGTCGATGCCGGTCGCGTCGACGACGGCTGCGGCGGGGGGTGGGCCGGGCACGGCCGGGGTGGTGGCCGCATCAGTGGCGTCGGTGGCGGTGGCGGTGGCGGGGCGCGGGTCGGTGCGTACGGGGAGGCCTGTCCGGCTCAGAACCTCGGCGATGGCGTTGCCGTGCGCGGACTTGCCCGCCGTCAGCAGCAGTACGGGGCCTTCGAGCGCGGGACGCTCCGGGGACCAACGGCGCAGGGGCTCGGGCTGTGGCAGCCCGAGACGGCGGGTGAGGAAACGGCCGGGCCGGGAGCCGGTGAAATGAAGGTAGCGGTCAGGCATTGGCCAACTCCTCAAACTCGCGTACTTTACCTGCAAGTAAGGTTACTGTTGGGTCAGGAGCTGGTCGAGGATGAGCCCCAAGAAACCTCAGCCCCTCAGCGGACCGAGGCCACGCGTCCGGTGGCCCCCGCCCCCTGCGGAACGGATGGCCGGACCGGTGACCGGTTCCGCGAGTGGGATCGTGACCGGTTCGGTGAGCGGTTCCGTGCGTGGATCGGCAGCCGGGCCGGGTATCGGACGGACGGCCGGGCCGGTGATCGGGCGGGTGGCGGGACCACCTGCCGCGTCGCCGTTCTCGGTGACAGCCGCGTCTCCCACGGCCGCTGTTCCGGCGGATCGCTGAACCGCGCGAACCGCTCACCCCACCCCGTGAGCCGCGCGCCCCACGCGTAACCCGCGCGACCCGAGCAGCCTGCGAACCCGAGCAGCCCGAGCAGCCCGAGCAGCCCGCGTACCCCGCGTAAGAGCAGCAAGCCGAGCCACCCGCGTAACCCGAGCCAGCACAGCCAGCACAGCCAGCCGAGCACCCACGTAAGCCGAGTAAGCCGAGCAACCCGAGCAAGCCGAGTAAGCCGAGCAACCCTCGTCAGTCTGAGTGATCGTGGCGCGTGCCGTAGGCCCCCCGAGCGGCGCGCCGTCCAGCGTCCTCGCGTGTCGCCCGCTGACCGTTGCTCGCCGTCGGTCTCGTGCCGACGACGCCGTTCGACGAAGGAGCCGCTCGTGTCCCAGCCTCGCCCCCAGCCGCAAGCGGACAGGCCCGCGCCTGGCCCCACCCAGCGATCCCAATCGACCCTCAGAGTTCAGCCGTCCCCAGCCGTCTCAGCTGCCCCAGCGACCTCTGCCACCTCGGCCGCCAAGCCCGCGCTGCCCGTGCTTGTCGAGCCGGAGAAGAACGTTGTCGCCGGGACCGTACGCCAAGCAGCTGTGCGGGCCTTCGCGCCGGACGTGACGCGGGGGTCGCTCGGTGACATCCCCTTCGACAACGCCGTCGAGGCGCCCTCCGACGCCGTGCTCAGCCGTAAGCAGCCGGACGGGAGCTGGCGGGATGTGACGGCCGCCGAGTTCGCCGCGGCCGTGCTCGCCGTCGCCAAGGGGCTCATCGCGCACGGTCTGCGCCCCGGCGACCGGCTCGCGATCATGTCGCGTACGACCTATGAGTGGACGCTGCTCGACTTCGCCGCCTGGGCGGCCGGGCTGATCACCGTCCCCCTTTACCCGACCTCCTCCGCCCTCCAGGCCCGCTGGATTCTGCAGGACTCGGGTGCCATGGCGTGCGCGGTGGAGGGTGTGGAGCAGGCCCGGCTGGTCAGCGGCGAGCGCGGCGAACTGCCGCGCCTCGCCCATCTGTGGCAGATCGACGCGGGGGCCATCGGGCAGATCACCTCGGCGGGGCGCGCGATCCCCGACGAGGAAGTGACGCGGCGCCGCGGCGGACGCGGGCCCGCTGACATCGCCACCCTCGTCTACACCTCGGGCACCACCGGCCGCCCCAAGGGCTGCGTCCTGACCCATGCGAACTTCTTCGCCGAGGTGGACAACGGGATCGAGCTGCTGCACCCCGTCTTCCGGGCCTACAGCACCGAACCCGCCTCCACGCTGCTGTTCCTCCCGCTGTCCCACGTCTTCGGGCGGATGATCGCGGTCGGCTGCATGCGCGCACGCGTACGGCTCGGCCACGCGCCCAGCATCCAGACCGAGGAACTGCTCGCCGACCTCGCCGGGTTCAAGCCGACCTTCCTGCTGGCCATCCCGTATGTGCTGGAAAAGGTGTACAACACGGGGCGGGCGACCGCCGAGAAGATGGGCCGCGCCGCCTCCTTCGACCGCGCCGCGCGCATCGCCCAGCGGTACGGTACGGCCGCTGAGGTTGGTACGGGCCGGGGCCCGAAGCTCGGGCTGCACGCCGCCCGCGCGCTGTACGACGTGCTGGTCTACCGGCGCATCAGGGCCGCCCTCGGCGGCAAGGTGCGGCACGTCATCTGCGGCGGCTCACCACTCGGGCACCGGCTCGCCGCCTTCTACACCGGGGCGGGCGTGCAGATCTACGAGGGGTACGGGCTCACGGAGACGACCGCGGCCGCCACCGTCACCCCGCCGCTCAAGCCGCGCATCGGGACGGTCGGTTGGCCGCTGCCGGGCAGCGCGGTGCGGATCGCCGACGACGGGGAGGTCCTGCTGAGCGGCGGGCAGGTCTTCTCCGGCTACTGGGACGGGGAGAGCGGCACCGTCGTCCCCGCGCACGCCGGGGAGTGGTTCCCCACCGGTGACATCGGGGCGCTCGACGCGGAGGGCTATCTCTCCATCACCGGCCGCAAGAAGGAACTCATCGTCACCTCCGGCGGCAAGAACGTCGCCCCCGCGCCGCTTGAGGACCGGCTGCGGGCCCACGCGCTCGTCGGCCAGTGCATGGTGGTCGGCGACAACCGCTCGTACATCACCGCCCTGATCACCCTGGAGCCGGACGGGCTCGCGCACTGGCGGCAGATGAACAAGAAGCAGGACGTGCCGATCCGGGAGCTGGTGCGGGACGAGCAGCTGCTCGCCGAGTTGCAGCACGCCGTCGACGACGCCAACAAGCTGGTCTCGCAGGCGGAGTCGATCCGGCGGTTCCGGGTGCTGCCGGTCGACTTCACGGAGGAGTCGGGCCATCTCACCCCGTCGATGAAGCTCCGGCGTGCCGCGGTGACGCGGGACTTCGCCGCGGAGATCGAGGAGCTGTACAAGCGGGACAAACGGGGATGAGTGGGGGTGGGTGGGGGCGAGTGAGGATGAGAGGGGACGAGCGGGCGGGCCGTCGTCCCCCGGTAGTCGTCCCCCGGAATTCGTCCCCCGGTAGTCGTCCCCGGTAGTCGTCCTCCGGTAGGGGAGCGACCGGGCGCCGGACGGTGACGGTCAGGGCGACCGGTCCGTCCGGTGCCCGGTCTCCCACCGGGTCTGCGGCTACTCGCAGTTGCCCTGGGTCGGCTCGCCGCCGAAGCGGTCGGCGAGCCAGTCCATCGCGGGAATGGCGCCCGCCGTCACCGACGTGATGTGCGCGAGGGGGTACGTCTTCCACTGCACCGTCGCGCCCGAGTCGCACCAGTCGGCGCGCAGCCGCTTGCCGACGCTGTACGGGATCAGCTCGTCGAGCGTCCCGTGGTAGAGGTACACGGGGTGGTCGGGGGCCTGGGCGCCGAGGCTGGACGCGCGGAGCCGCTGCTGCCAGTTTGGTTCGCCCAGCGGGTTCTTGACGGTGACGTCCGAGATCTTCCGGAAGAGCCCGGCGACGGTGTCCGCGGCCACGCAGTGCTTCTTCATGAAGTCCACGTAGAAGCGGCCCTTGGCGTTGAGGTAGGAGTCGAGCCGCAGTTCGGGGAAGGCGGCGTCCTGGCCGGTGGCCGCCATCAGGATGAGCCCGGCGCCGATGCCGCCGTCGTTGAAGTCGGCGACCTTGAGCAGATCGGCGGGCACGCCGCCGGTGGCCGTCCCCTTCACCTTCAGCTCGGGGGCGTACGAGGCGTGCAGTTCGGCCGCCGCGCTGGTGGCCTGCCCGCCCTGGGAGTAGCCCATGATGCCGACGGGGGAGTCCGCCGACAGGCCTGTGCCCGGCAGCCGTTGCGCCGCGCGCGCCGCGTCGAGGACGGCGTGCCCCGCGGCCTTCGCGACGGTGTACGTGTGGTCGCCGGGGGTGCCGAGGCCCTCGTAGTCGGTGACGGCGACGGCCCAGCCGCGCTGTACGGCCAGGTTGATGAGGTTGGCCTCGACGGTGGTGCCGCGCGGGAACCCGGCGGAGGGCGCGCAGTGGTCACCGAGACCGACGGTTCCGACGGCGTAGGTGACCAGCGGGCGCGGCCCGGGGCGGTGGTCCTGGGGGACGATGACGGTCCCGGAGACGACGCTGGGCTTGCCCTGTGCGGTGGTCGAGCGGTACTCGACGTGCCAGGACTTGGTGTTCGTCGGCTGGCCGGGCAGCGGGTGGAACGAGGTCGGTGCCGAGCGGATCACATCGCCGGGTGCCCCCGCGGCCGTGGAAGCGTCCGTGACCGGTTGGGTCTTCTGCGCCGCCTGGGTCGCTGGTGGCGGCTCGGACGCGGGCCGGGCCGCCTCGGCGGCGGCAGCAGACGCGCTGACGGGCAGCCCCGCCGACAGAACCAGCGCGGTCACGGCCGCCAGGCCGCTCACTCTGCCGCGGGCGCGCGGTATTCGGGTGTCCATACGGCTCTCTCCACTCTCACTCAGATGCGAGGTGCGAACGTTGCCGGGACCGTACTGACCGCTGAGTCACTAACGCGCTGACCGGGTAGCTCAGCTTCGCTGACTTCCGGCCTCACGCGTGGGGTTGCCGTCAGCGGCGGCCCCGGAGGGCTCAGCCGCCCCACGGCCCCCATGCTCCCTCGCCGGGGCGCACGCCAGCCGGTACGCGCCCGGGGTCGTGCCCGTCCAGCGCCGGAACGCCCGGTGGAACGCGGTGTCCTCGGAGAACCCGAGCCGTGCCGCCAGTTCCGCGATCGGTTCCCGGCCCTCCACGAGGCTGGTGATCGCCGCGTCCCTGCGGACCGAGTCCTTCAGCTCCTGGAACGATGTGCCCTCCACCTGGAGGCGCCGCCGGAGGGTGGCCGGGCTGACCGCGAGCCGGGCGGCGACCTCGGCCAGCCCGGCCATCCGCACGGTGGGCCCCTCACCACCGCCTCGCCGCGCGGCCTCACCCCCGCGCCGGGTGACGACGAGCGCCCGGCGCACCTGCTCGGAGACCGTCGTGTCGTACTCGCGGCGGCTCAGCAGATCCGCCGGCGCGCTGCGCAGCATGGCGTCCAGCGCGCGCTCGTCCTGGACGACCGGCGCCGCCAGCCAGCGCCGGTCGAACCCGGCCGCCGTGCGCGGCGCGGCGAAGCGCACGGGGCAGCCGAAGAGCGGGTCGTACTCGTCGGCGTACGGCGGGGCCGGATGGTGGAAGTCGGCCCACAGCAGGGGGATGCGGCGGCCGATGAGCCAGCTGCACAGCCGGTGCCAGATGACCACCACGCACTCGGCGAGGAAGGGGTCCTCGGCGTAGGCCGGCGGGTCGCCGCCGACGCTGAAGACCGTGCTGCCGCCGCTGGTGTCCACGGTGAGTTCGGGGGCGCCGGGGAAGAGCCCGTAGAAGCGGACGCCGCGCTCCAGCGCCGTGCCCAGGTCGCGGCAGCCCAGTGTGGCGTGGCACATCATCGCGAAGGTGCCGCGCCTGCTGGGGGTGGGGGCCAGCCCCAGGAACTCGTCGCCGGTGGCCCGGTGCAGCGCCCGGACCAGCTGGGCGAACTGCTCGGGGGTGACCTGGGCGCTGTCGTCGCCGAGCAGCAGCGGCGGTATGCGGGCCCGTTGGAGGAGTGGCACCGTGTCGATGCCGTGCCGTCGCGCACCGCGCAGCACCGCCCGCACGTAGTGCACGGTGATCGCCCGCCGCCTCATGGCCGTCTCCTCTCGGGGGAGTTGGCAGGGTAGTGCGGTTGAGCGCGAAGGTCAGCGCTGGTGACGTTTTCCGTCATGCCCGCCTGTCGCGGTCTGTACCTAGCGTCGTACGAGCGGTGTACGCAGCCACCAGGGAGGCGCGCTATGTCGAGCACAGCACGGCAACCCCACACGGACCCCCCGCCTGACCTGCCCCCAGGGGCGGCGGCGGAATCCCCGGGCCCGGACGAGCCGCCACCGCCGACGCTCGCCGTCATCACGGAGTGGGCCGCCGAGCAGTTCGGTGATCTTCCGGCGCTGCGCTTCAAGTCCCGGGAGCCTGCGGGGCCGGGCGGCGCGGCCGAGTGGACCGACGTGACGTACGAGGAGCTGCGCGACACCGTACGGAGCGTGGGGCGCGGGCTGATGGGCGGGCTCGGGGTGCGCCCCGGGGACCGGGTCGCGATCCTCGCCGAGACCCGGCCCGAGTGGACGTACGCCCAGTTCGCCGTCGCCGCGGCGGGTGCGGTCGTCGTGCCCGTCTATCCGTCGGCCGGTGACGAGGAACTGGCCTGGGTGCTGGGCGACTCCGGCGCGTCCGTGCTGATCTGCGAGGACCCGAAGCGGGCGGCCAGGGTCAGGACGCTGCTCGACAAGCTCGGCGACGAGGGCCTGCCCGATCTGCGGCATATCGTCCTGATGGCCGGCGCCACCGGCGACGAACTGGCGCTCACCGCGCTGCCCGACCCGGCCCCGCTCGGCGCGCTGCTCGCCCGTGGCCGGGCCCGCTCCGGCGACGATCTCGCCTCCATCGTCTACACATCGGGCACCACGGGCCCGCCCAAGGGCTGTCGGCTGACGCTCGGCAACTTCACCGCCGTACGCGAGGGCTCGCTGCACCTGCTCCCCGGCGGGCGCGACGACGTCACGTATCTCTATCTGCCGCTCGCCCATCTGCTCGCGCAGCTCATCGAGCTGAAGTCGGTCCATCAGGGCGGGGTGCTCTGCTACTTCGGCGGCCGGATCGAGGATGTGGTCAGCGAGCTGGCGGAGGTGCGGCCGACCCTGCTGCCGTCCGTGCCGAGGCTGTTCGAGAAGGTGCACGCCTCGGTGCTCTCCCTCGCCGACGCGCACGGCCCCGGTGGCCGCGAGCGCTTCGACGCGGCGGTGCGGACCGGGTTGGAGGTGGCGGAGCTGCGGGCCGCCGGGGGCGAGCCGACGGGCGAGCTGCTGACTCGCTGGGAGGCTGCGGACGAGTCCGTGTTCTCCCTGGTACGGGCCGTGTTCGGGGGGCGGCTGCGGTCGGCCACCACGGGCGCGGCCCCCATCGCGCCGCAGACGATGGACTTCCTGCGGGCCGCCGGAATCCAGGTCTTCGAGGGCTACGGAATGACCGAGTCGGGCGGGATCATCAGCCTCAACCACCCGGCCGGCGTGCGGTACGGGACCGTGGGGCGGCCGCTGACGGGCTGCGAGGTGCGGATAGCCGAGGACGGGGAGGTGCTGGCGCGCGGGCGCAACATCTTCCCCGGCTACCACGCCAACCCCACCGCCACCCGTGAGGCCCTGGACGCGGACGGCTGGCTGCACACCGGTGACTTGGGCTCGCTCGACGCCGACGGCTATCTCACGATCACCGGCCGCAAGAAGGACCTGATCATCACCTCAAGCGGGAAGAACCTGACGCCCTCGCTGGCCGAGTTCGCCGTGCAGCAGTCGCGGTGGGTCTCCCGCGCGGTGCTGATCGGCGACCGCCGCCCCTACCCGGTGGCGCTGATCACCCTGGACCTGGAGGAGATCACCGCCTGGGCGGGCCGGGAGGGGATCGCTCTCGGCGAACACCCGGCCCGGCACCCGGAGGTGCGGGCGCTGGTGCAGGAGGCGGTGGACACGGCCAACGCGTCACTGGCGCGCCCGGCCCGGATTCGCCGCTTCGCTCTCCTGGACGAGGATTTCTCCGTGGATTCCGGAGTACTCACCCCGACGTTGAAGGTCCGCCGACAAGCCATCGCCGAGCGCTACCGCGCCGAGATCGAGTCGCTGTACGCACGGAACCACCTGGCGGAGTAAGCCCGCCCGGCATAAGCCCGTGGAAAAGGCAGGAGCCCCGCTTCCCCTCGCCGAAACGAGGGGAGCAGGGCTCCTTGGGTGTTACACGTGGAATGAATACACGTCGACCGCGATAGTCGAACCGGAAAGATCCGAGGATCAGACCGGGGTGACGTTCTCCGCCTGCGGGCCCTTCGGACCCTGCGTGACGTCGAAGTTCACCTGCTGGTTCTCTTCCAGGGAGCGGAAGCCAGAGGCATTGATCGCGGAGTAGTGAACGAAGACATCCGGGCCGCCGCCGTCCTGGGCGATGAAGCCGAAGCCCTTTTCAGCGTTGAACCACTTGACGGTTCCGGTAGCCATAAGCCCTCCTTGGGCCAAAGGGTTGCCCTGCTCCAGAACCTGCAAGAAGTCTGAAAACTACAAAAGCCTGCGGCGTTACATGCTCCGCAGGCTCTGTACTGCAAGGGAAACCAAACTGCAACTTGCGGCGAGCCTAGCACGGTCGGCTCAGACGAGGAAAGAGCGGAAGATCACGAGCATGGGCGGTTTCTACGCGTCGTTGGAGGGCAAAGCGCGCACGTCAGATGCCTCGGTGGACCATCGGGGCGGAGCTGCCGCCACCCCCGGCGCTGCGGCCGCGCCCACCCGGGGCTAGCCTCCGGATGTGGACAATTCTACCCCTGTCGCCGCCACCGCCACCGGTCACCGCCGGAGTCGGCCGCGGGTCGGCCACATCCAGTTCCTCAACTGCGTACCCCTCTATTGGGGGCTCGCCCGGACCGGCGCCCTCCTCGATCTTGAGCTTTCCAAGGACACCCCCGAGAAGCTCAGTGAGCAGTTGATCCAGGGCGACCTCGACATCGCTCCCGTCACCCTCGTGGAGTTCCTGCGCAACGCCGACGACCTTGTGGCGCTGCCTGACATCGCTGTCGGCTGCGACGGCCCCGTCATGTCCTGCGTGATCGTCTCGCAGGTGCCGCTTGAGCAACTGCACAAGTCCCGGGTCGCCCTCGGCTCCACGTCGCGTACGTCCGTACGGCTGGCGCAGCTGATGCTCACCGAGCGCTACGGGGTCGAACCCGACTACTACACCTGCCCGCCCGACCTCGGGGTGATGATGCAGGAGGCCGACGCGGCTGTGCTGATCGGGGACGCCGCGCTGCGCGCCAACCTGCACTACGCGCCCAAACTCGGCCTGGCCGTGCACGACCTCGGGCAAATGTGGAAGGAGTGGACGGGGCTGCCGTTCGTCTTCGCCATCTGGGCCGCCAGGCGGGATTACCTGGAGCGCGAGCCGGAACTGGTGCGGAAGGTCCACGAGGCGTTCCTGGCCTCGCGCGACGTCTCGCTGGACGAGGTCGCGAAGGTCGCCGAGCAGGCGGCGCGCTGGGAGGCGTTCGACGCTTCGGTGCTGGAACGGTACTTCACCACCCTCGACTTCCGGCTGGGAGCGGACCAACTGGCCGGTATCGCCGAATTCGCCCGCCGTACCGGACCGACGACGGGCTACCCCGCCGACGTCAGGGTGGACCTGCTCACCAACGGCAGCGGCCCCGGCGCGGGCAGCGACTGAAGCGCCCACGGGCCCGCGAACCGGGGCGCGCACAGCGACGGAAGCGCTGACGCCGACGCGAACGCGGATGCCGACGCGAACGCGGATGCCTGCGTGCACGCCAGCGCCCACGCGAATCCCCACGCGAGTCCTTACGCGACTCCCCACGCGCATGCCGACGCGATTGCCCACACGCATGCCAACGGCCCCCGGGCGGCGGCACCGTGTCCGGCGGACTCCGGGGCCAGGCCCGCTGTCGCGGTCCGGTACCGCGTCTCCTGTATCTTGCGCTCGCGCGCGCCCGCCCACCTAAGCTGTCAGGCGCAGTCAAGGGGGAGGCAGCGCGATGTACCCGCTGGAACCGCAGGACCCTCGTTCCATCGGCGCGTACCGGCTGCTGCGGCGGCTGGGCGCGGGCGGAATGGGCCGGGTCTATCTGGGCCGCAGCGCGGGCGGCCGCACCGTCGCCGTGAAGGTCGTCCACCCGCACTTCGCGATGGACGAGCAGTTCCGGGCCCGCTTCCGGCGTGAGGTGGAGGCGGCGCGACGCGTGGGCGGCGGCTGGACGGCGCCGGTGCTCGACGCCGACCCCGAGGCCGCCGTGCCGTGGGTGGCCACCGGCTATGTGGCGGGCCCCTCGCTGAGCCAGGCCGTCGCCGAGCTGGGCGCGCTGCCTGAGCACTGCGTACGCGCCCTGGGCGCCGGTCTCGCCGAAGCGCTGGTCGCCGTGCACGGCCTCGGCCTCGTTCACCGCGACGTCAAGCCGTCGAACGTGCTGCTCGCCCTCGACGGCCCGCGCCTCATCGACTTCGGCATCACCCGCGCCGTCGACGGAACGGCCTCGCTGACCTCGACCGGCGTCTCCATCGGGTCGCCCGGCTACATGTCGCCCGAGCAGATCCTCGGCAAGGGCGTCAGCGGCCCCGCCGACGTCTTCTCGCTGGGCGCTGTGCTGGCGTACGCGGCGACCGGTGCGTCACCCTTCCCCGGCGACTCCTCCGCCTCGCTGCTCTACAAGGTGGTGCACGGGGAGCCCGAGCTGGGCCCGCGGCTCACCGGGGACCTGCGCGCGCTCGTCGCCGCCTGCCTCGCCAAGGAGGCGTCCGACCGGCCCAGCCCCGCGGAGATCGCCCACCGGCTCGCCCCGGACGAGGGCGCCGCCGGGCTCGTCCGTACGGGCTGGCTGCCCGCCCCGCTCGTGGAGGGCGCCAGCCGCCGCGCGGTGGAGCTCCTCGACCTGGACGCGGGCGTGACCGACCCGGACCCCGCCCCGGCCGCCGCCGGGGCCGTGGCGGCCGGTACGGGCGGCCCCGCCGTGGATCAGGTGCGGGGCGCCTTCGGGCCGCCGGACCCCTCGTACTCCCACTCCCCTGGCGCCGCAGCGGTCGCGTCCCCGCCACCGCGCCAGACGGCGGACAGCGCGGGCGCCGGCGTCGGCCCGGTCCCCGCGTACGCCGGGAGCGCCGGTGCGGAGGCGGGGGCGGGCTCGCCCACGGCGTCCGGTGCGACTGGTACGGCCGGGACGTCCGGGGCCGCCGGGACGCCCGGGAAGGGCGGCGGAGGGCGCCGGGTGGCGCTGACGGCCGCGCTGGGCGGGAAGAACCGGCCCGCGTGGCTGAGCTGTTCGCTGGTGCTCTCCGTCGCCGGTGCGCTGGCCGCCGCGACGACGGCGGTGTTCGTGTTCGAGCTGCTCCCGGGCGAGGGGGGCAAGGACAACGCGGCCGACGGCGGCAAGCACAGCCAGTCGCCCGCCCCGGACGGCTCCGATCCCGGCACCGGCCGCCCGGATGGCCCTGGGGCGGTGCCGCAGGCGTTCCTGGGCACCTGGACCGGCCCGGTCTACGCCAAGGGCAGGTACAACGGCGACTACTCCGTCACCGTCAGCCAGGGCCCGAAGGGCTCCCAGGTGGTCAAGGGCACCAGTGACGTCTTGGGGAGCAAGTGCTTCGCGAAGGGTGAGCTGATCTCGGTGACGGAGCAGAACAAGCGGCTGACGGTCACGGAGAGCACCGACACCTCGCGTGGGGCCGGGTCGCCGCTGTGCACCGGCGAGACGACGGAGGCCACGTACACGCTCGACAGGGGCAAGCTCGTCTACAAGTCCCACGACCAGGCGGGCGGCACCCCGGTGGCCAGACTCGTCAAGACCCCGAGCAACGGTTAGGCCGCGTCCGGCGGGTCGTGCTGGGGCGGCGGCCTTGTCCGTGTGCTGCGGGCTGCGGGTGTGTGGTGGTTGTCGCGCAGTTCCCCGCGCCCCTGGGGAGCGCGTCTCTGCGTTGGGCGAGGGCTGTTTCCTGATGGCCTGATGGCCTGATGGCCTGATGGCCTGATGGCCTGGGGAGGTCCATAACCCTGGGCCCCGTGAAACCCCCGGCCGGTCACCGCGAAACCCCGCCCGGTCACCGCCGAATCCGGCCCGGGGTCCCTCAAAACCAGCCCGTCCGGCGTTTGAGGACGAAAGCCCGTCCGGCGCTTGAGGACACGCGACCTGGCCACGGCCCCACCCCGCCCGGTCCACCCCGGCAGCCCAGCCGCGCCAATGTCAGCCCGTCCGGCGATTGAGGACAACAACCCGTCCGGCGCTTGAGGACACGAGGCACGAAGCCCGTCAAATCCAGCCCGTCCGGCGTTTGAGGACAGAAGGGGGCACAGGGGTGGCCCCCGCAGGGGGAAGTCCCGGACCCGGCCGAGCGCGACCGCTTCACACCCCTGGCGTACGCTGGCTCGGTCCGCTAAAACCCCTCCGGAAGGGACGCCCCGGTGACGGAGAACGCCGAACTGCAGTCCGTCCTCGACCGCGCTGCCGAGGGCGGCCGGATCACGCCGGAGGAGGCGCTGGACCTGTACCGGTCGGCGCCCCTGCACGCGCTGGGCGCTGCCGCCGACGCCGCGCGCCGCCGGCGCTACGCGGGCACCGAGCACATCGCGACGTACATCATCGAGCGGAACATCAACTACACGAACGTCTGCGTGACGGCGTGCAAGTTCTGCGCTTTCTACGCCCCGCCCAAGGCCACGGACCGGACCTGGACCCGTGACCTCGACGACATCCTGCGCCGCTGCGCCGAGACCGTACAACTCGGTGGTACGCAGATCATGTTCCAGGGCGGTCACCACCCGGACTTCGGTGTCGAGTACTACGAGAAGCACTTCTCGGCGATCAAGGCGGCGTACCCG
Organism: Streptomyces sp. A01; assembly: GCF_059026195.1. Lineage (NCBI taxonomy): Bacteria > Bacillati > Actinomycetota > Actinomycetes > Kitasatosporales > Streptomycetaceae > Streptomyces > Streptomyces sp. A01. The sequence goes on from NZ_JBWLKN010000007.1 coordinate 22,547, forward strand.
CAGCTGGTGATCCACTCGCTGGGCGCCTCGGAGATCGAGCACATGTCCCGGATCTCCGGCGTCAGCGCCGAGGAGGCCATCCGCCGGATTCACGCGGCCGGGCTCGACTCGTTCGCGGGTGCGGGCGCCGAGCTGCTGCCCGCCCGGCCGCGTAAGGCGATCGCGCCGCTCAAGGAGTCCGGTGAGCGGTGGCTGGAGATCATGGAGATCGCGCACGGGCTCGGCGTCGAGTCCACCTCCACGATGCTGATGGGCACCGGCGAGACCAACGCGGAGCGGATCGAGCACATCCGGATGATCCGCGACGTGCAGGACCGTACGGGCGGCTTCCGCGCCTTCATCCCGTACACCTACCAGCCCGAGAACAACCACCTGAAGGGCCAGACGCAGGCCACCCTCTTCGAGTACCTGCGCATGATCGCCATCGCGCGGCTCTTCCTCGACAACGTGGCCCACATCCAGGGCTCGTGGCTGACCACGGGCAAGGAGGCGGGCCAGCTGTCGCTGCACTACGGTGCCGACGACCTGGGCTCGATCATGCTGGAGGAGAACGTGGTCTCCTCGGCCGGTGCCAAGCACCGCTCGAACCGCATGGAGATCATCGACCTGATCCGCAAGGCGGACCGCGTCCCGGCGCAGCGCGCGACCACGTACGAGCACCTGCTCGTGCACGATGACCCGGCCGACGATCCGGTGGACGACAAGGCGGTCTCGCACTTCTCCTCGACGGCGATCGAGGGCGGCACGGCCCATCCCGAGCTCAAGCTCATCGACGCCGGCTGATCCGGCCCGGAGTGCTGACGATCCACGGGGCCGAACTGCTGCTGCCCGGTCCGGGCGCTGAACCGCTCGCTGACGGGGCGGTCGTTGTCGACGGCGCCCGCATAGCGTCCTTCGGCCCGTACGAGGAGATGGCCGCCGAGCACCCGGGCGCGCGGGCGCGGCGCTGGCCCGGGCTGCTCACGCCCGGGTTGCTGAACACGCACGCGGTGGCGCTGCTGGAGACCGCGTACCACCCCGACCCGCGCGAGGCGGACCGGCTGGGCACAGAACCGGTCGACGACGCGGCGGAGGTCGCCGCGCTCGGCATGACCGACACCCGCTGGGGCGAGTCCGCCCGGCGCGGTGCCCAGCGGATGCTGCGGCACGGAACGACGGCGGTGACGGGGCCGTTCGAGCGGCCCGTCGTGCGCACGGCCGTGGCGCGGGCGGGGCTCGTCGTCATCGCCCGCCGGGTGTCACCGCCCGCCCAGCGGCCCTCGCTCGACCCGCTGCACGGGCTGCCGGAGGGCACCTCGCCGGAAAGCGCGTTCATGGGCGCGCTCGCGCCGGGCGAGCGCGCGGACTTCGCCGTCTTCGACGTGCCGACGCTGCCGGAGGCCGACGCGCTGAGCGCGCTGGGCGGACGTGGCGCGGCGAGCTGCGTGGCGACGGTCATGGACGGCAGGCTGGTCTACCGGCGCCGCTGAGCCCCGTCCGGCGCCGCCGCCGGGCCCGGCCTGGCGGCGGGGACGCCGACGGCCCGGGCGCGCTCGCCCGGGTCACGGGCCGCGCGGCGCAGCCCGCGCATCCGGAGCACCAGCTCCATCTCGAACTGGACGTCCGCGTCCTGGAGCCGGTCCCCGAACAGCTCGTCCAGCTGCCGCAGCCGGTACCGCACCGTCTGCGGGTGGACGCCGAGCCGGATCGCCACCTCGTTGGCGTTGTGCCCGCACTGGAGCCAGCACAGCAGCGTCTCGGCGAGCCGGTCCCGGTGCGGGGCCCGTATCCGGCCGAACGGCGCCAGATGGCGGTCGGCCAGGGCGTCGGCCATGGGCTCGTCGCGGAAAAGCAGCAGGGTCGTGAGGTGGTCGGCGCAGCGCACGGTGCCCTTGCCGGGCAGCAGGCCCCGTCGGCTCAGCGCCAGGGCGGCGGACGCCCACTGCCGGGAGCGCGCGCCGTCGGTCAGGGCGACGGTGGGGCCGACGACGGCGTGCCGGCCGCCGAGCACCTGCTCGACGACCCGCGCCCGCCCGGGGCCGTCAGGGTCGGGCACCACGATGCGGCCGGGCCGCTGGTCGAAGCGGGTCAGGAACTCCGGTGACGTGATGGGGTGGGCGTCCGCGGGCTCTTTCGGCGCGTGGTCGACCAGCACGACGGCGAGCTGCTTGGGCAGCGACCACTGGGCGGCGTGCGCGAGGTCGCTGATCGCCTCGTACGAGGCGGACGGGGTGGCGGTCAGCATGTCCAGCAGGCGGGCCCGCCGCCGCTGGAGTTCGCCCACGGCGTGCAGCCGTGCCTCGGTGTGCCCGGACACGGCGGCCGCGGCGATCTCGTCGAGGTGGACCAGGACGGCCTCGCCCAGGACGGCGAGCGCGCAGCGGGGCAGCGTCTCGGCGTCGGCCAGCCGGTTGATGCCCTGCCATGCGACCCGTGCGCCCAGCCGCAAAGCGAGGTGGAACGCGTCGAGGCTGCGGCCCTCGTCGGCCTCACCCCGGCCGATGGCGTGGTACGTCGCCGCGATCGACTCCTGGCTGCCGCTGCCTTCGGGGCGCGTCATCCGGTCGAGGAAGAGCGACAGGGCCTGCTTGACGCCCTTGTGCAGGGTGCGCATGTACGTGTCGTCGGCGGGGCGGGAGTACTCGGGGACGCTCGACTGGATGGCGTGGACGACGTCGACGGTGATGGTGTCGAGGAACGGCCGCAGGTGACCGGCCAGTTCGGGAGGACAGGCGCTGAACGGTTCGCGGGTCAGTAACGCGGAATCACTCACCACGGCGGTTGCTCTCTCCGTACGGGGAAAGGGGCGGGGTTCTCCAAACTGCCGGTAACGTACCGGCCGGTCCAGCAAGTTACTCGTGCGTTAACCACGGTTTTCGGGACGGCTCCTTATCAATGAGTGACAAGGAGCCGTCCCGTCGACCGCCCTCACTTAACAGTTGTCGGGTGCCTCCTTGCCCGCGAAGCGGTCACCGAGCCAGGACACGACGTCCGGCACCGCCTGCTGGTCGGTCAGCAGGTGCTCGCCCGGGTAGATCTTCCACGTGGTCGAGATCCGCGCGTCGCAGTACGCCTGACGCGTCGCGTCCTCGGTGCTCGGCGGTATCACCTCGTCGAACAGCGGCCGGTACTGGAAGACGGGGAAGGCGATCTCGTGGCGTGCCCCCGACCCGGCGGGCCCCACCCCCACGCCCAGCTTCTGCGCGTCGAGCACCTCGCCCCAGCTCCTGCCGTCCGTGCCGCGCAGCGCGTACAGCTGGTCGAGGGTGAGCTTGTCGGTCGTGAAGTTCTCGATCCTCGCGCCGAGGAACTGGGTGACCGTGCCGGCGAGGCAGAGGGACTTGGCCTTCCGGACCGCCTCCTTGCCGTCCTCGCTGAGGAGGGAGTCGAAGGGCAGCCGGGGGTGGCCCGCGGCCAGGCCGATGGCCGCGTCAGCGAGGAACCCGGCGAACGCGCCCCCGTTGAGCGCCTTCGCGACGGTCTTCAGGTCACCGGGCACGCCGCCGGAGGCGTCGCCCACGATGTCGAGCTCCGGCGCGTAGGAACCCGCCAGCTGCGCGGCCCACAGGCTCGCCGAGCCGCCCTCCGAGTAGCCCCACAGCCCGACCTTCGTGCGGCTGCCCAGGCCGCTGCCCGGCAGCCGGGGCGCCGCGCGCGCGATGTCGAGCAGTGCGTGCCCGGCGTCGGTGCCCGAGACGTACGGGTGGGTCTGGCCGTCGAGGTAGCCGACGCCGTCGGTGGCGGCGACCGCGTAACCGGCCTTCAGCATGGCGGCGATGTTCTCGCCCTCGTACGCGTCCTGGTAGGCACCGGCGAGCTGCTTGGAGAACGCGCACTGCGGGCCGAGCCCGAGGGTGCCCGGGTTGAAGGCCACGACCGGACGGCTGCCCGGCTTCTCCCAGCGCGCGGTGGGAACGGCGACCGTCCCCGACACCGCGATCGGCTTCCCCGCGTTGTCCCGCGAGCTGTACTGCACCTTCCACGCCTTCATGGCGATCCCGCCCGGCACATGCGGCAGCGTGACCTCCCGGCACGAGATCACGCTGCCGGGCGTCGCGGGGGCGGTCGCGGGCGGGGTGTAGATCGCGGCGTCGGACGCGTCGCAGCCGGTCGCTGAGCGGTCCTGCTGTTCCGCGGTGGGCCGGCCGTGGGAGCCGGGCTGGGCCGAGGCGGGTTCGGCGGCGCCCGCGCTGAGGGCGGGCCCGCTCAGCCCGCTGGTGACCAGGGCGGCCACGACGATCGCACCGGCGCGCCGGGTCCGGCGCCACCCGAGCGCTCGACGCGCTCGCCGGGCGGCGGGGGAGGGGGCGGCGGGTGTGCGGGGCGTACGGGGGGCGTTGGCCGCGGCGGCCGGTATGCCTGGCCCGTCCGCTGGGTGGGGTGGGTCTGCCTGGCCCGCTGAGGCTGCTGTGTCTGTCGCTCGGGGTATGCGTGACGCTCGTGACGCTGACCGTTTCCGTGTCACCAGGGGTCCTTCGGGGGTGGATTCGGGGGGTGGGTGGTGCTGGGACGGCGGCGACGGTACGGAGCGCGGTGGCACGGCTGATAGGTGACGGGGGGACAACTCGCGGCGCGCGTCCTGTCGTCAGAGCACAAGACGCCGTGACGGGCGGTGGGCCACGATTGCCTCAGGGGCCCCGGCGCCGGGGCGGTCCGGCGCCGGGTCCCGTCCCGCCCCACCGTGTTGCGCCGTGTCGTGTCGTGTCGTGTCGCGAGAGGAGACGGGATTGGTCTCACGGGAGAGCCCGACGGAGCGGCCCTGGCACGCCTTCTACGCGGACGGCGTGCCGCACCAGGTCAGCGTTCCCGACATACCGGTCGGCGCGCTGCTGGACGAGGCGGCCGGTCGCCACGGCCGCCGCACCGCACTGGTCTTCTTCGGCCGCCGGACCAGCTACCGGGCGCTGCGCCGCGCCGTGGACCACTTCGCCCGCGGCCTCCGGGGCCTCGGCGTCCACCCCGGTGACCGGGTCGCTCTGATGCTGCCCAACTGCCCGCAGTTCGTGGTGGCGTTCCATGCTGTCGTACGGCTGGGCGCCATCGCCGTACCGGCCAACCCACTGGACGGCGCCGACGTGTTGCGCCACCAGCTGGCCGACAGCGGGGCCACCGTCGCCGTCGTGTGGGAGGGGGCAGGGCCCCGCATCGCCGCCGGGCGGGCGGGCTCCGGACTGCGGTGCGTCATCACCACCTCGCTGACCGAGGCGATGCCCCTACGGGCGCGGCTGGCGCTGACCTTGCCCTTCCCGCGCGCCCGCGCGCTTCGCGAGCGGCTGATCACGGGCGGCGTCGCTGGTGCTGGTCTTGGTGCTGGTGCCGCGCGCGATACCGCCGGGATGGGCGCCGGTGCGGGCGCCGTTCCCGGGTGGGCGGCGGGCCGGGTGGGCGCCGTGCCCTACCGGACGGTGGCACGGGCCAGGCGGGGGCGCCGCGAGCCGCTACCCCGCGTCAACCCGCGCTCCGTCGCCGTACTCCAGTACACCGGCGGCACGACCGGGCGCCCCAAGGGCGCGATGCTCACCCACCGCAATCTCGTCGCCAACGCCCATCAGCTCAGGGCCTGGCACCCCACGACGCGCGAGGGGCGGGACACCACCCTCGCCGTCCTGCCGTTCTCCCAGCCGTACGGGCTCACGCTCGGGCTGCTGATGGGCGTCCTCACGGCCGCCAGGACCGTCCTGCTGCCCGGCACGGAGCCGGGCCCGCTGCTGCGGGCCGCCCGCCGCTGGCGGCCGACGCTGCTGCCCGCGGCGCCATCGGTGTACGAGCGGCTGCTGGGCCGCCCGCCGGAGGAACTTGAGGCCCTGGGGTCGCTCCGCGACTGCGTCTGCGGCGCGGGCAGGCTGCGCCCGGAGATCGTGGACCGCTTCCGGGCCCTGGTCCGCGCCGACCTTGTCGAGGGATACGGGCTCGCCGAGGCGTCACCCGTGGTGTCGGCCAACCCGCTGAACGCCAACGCCCGTTCCGGCACGGCCGGTCTGCCGCTGCCAGGTACCGACGTGCGCGTGGTGTCCGAGCACGACGCGCGGCGGGAGCTGCCGCCCGGCGCCGCGGGCGAACTTCTCGTCCGTGGCCCGCAGGTGTTCGACGGGTACTGGGGAGACCCGCGCGGGAGCGCGCGCGTGCTGCGCGACGGCTGGCTGTCCACCGGCGACATCGCGGTGCTGAGCCCCGACGGCTACGTCACCGTCCTGGCCCGCAAGCGTGCCGTACCGCGCTTACGCGTGGCCGAACGGTAGGCCGTGTCCGGCGGATCGTGCTGGGAGAGCCCCTGTCCGTGCGTCTGTCCGTGCGTCGCGGAGTGCGGGTGCGTCGTGGCTGGTCGCGCCGTTCCCCGCGCCCCTGGCGGGGCACATCTCCGCGCTGTGCCGGGGCCCCGGGAACGGCGGTGCTGGCGTCAGCCGGGTCTGCGGTGGCGCCCTGGGCTGCGGAGCGTCACCGCGGTGATGAGCGCGCCGAGCAGCACGAGCGCGGCGGCGAGCCGCAGCCCGCTGTCGTAGCCGTCCAGGAAGGCCACATGCGGCGTCTCCCCCTCGCGTAACGCCGCACGTTCCTCGCGGGTGAGGACGACGCCCACCAGCACCACCCCGAAGACCCCGGAGATCTCACGGGCCGCGCTGATCACGCCCGAGGCCATGCCGGTACGGCTCTGGGGCACATCGGCGAGCGAGCGCACGGTCAGCGGGGTGGTGAGCGCGGACCCGGCGCCGATGAGCAGCAGCCCGGGCTGGATGCTCCAGTACGTCGCGTGCAGCCCGGTCGCCGAGACGTACGCCAGGCCGCAGGAGACCATGACGAGACCCAGCGCGATCACCCGGTGCACGCCCAGCAGCCGGGCGCACCATTCGGCGGCCGGGGTGGTCACCAGCAGCGCCCCGGCCAGCGGCAGAAAGGCCAGGCCCGCCTTGGTGGGGGAGAAGCCGAGGACGCGCTGGAGGTAGAGGGCGGTGAAGAAGAAGACGCCGTTGACGCCGACGCCCCACAGGACCTGCGCCGCCGTGCCGCCGCTCAGCGAACGGCTGCGGAAGACGCCGAGGTCGATCAGCGGCAGGAACGTACGGGACTCCACGGCGAGGAAGGCGATCCCGGCGACGGCGGCCACCGTGAGGCACTGCGGCACGGGCGAGGCGGAGAAGCCGCGTTCGCCGCCTTCCACGAGCCCGTAGGTGAGGAAGTACAGCGCGAGCGCGGACAGCAGCACGCCGGGCAGGTCGAGTACGCGCAGCAGCCGCCCGCGTGGCCGGTGGGCGGCGGGCGGGACGGCGAAGACCAGGAGCAGCGCGAGGACGCCGAACGGCAGGTTGAGCAGGAACACCCAGCTCCAGCCCCAGCGTTCGGTGACCACGCCGCCCACCACGGGGCCCAGCGCGAGGGCGATGGCCAGCGAGGCGGTCCAGACGCCGACGGCGAGGGACCGCCGCCGCTCGGGCAGGTCGGTGGTGACGACGGCGAGGGCGGCGGGGATCACCAGCGCGGAGCCCACCCCCTGCACCGTGCGGGCGGCGATCAGGGCGGTGCCGGTGTCGGCGAGGCCCGCCAGTACGGAGGCGACGGTGAACACCGTGATCCCCGTGCCCAGCACCAGGCGGCGTCCCAGCAGGTCGGAGAGGCGCCCGCCGACCAGCAGCAGGGTGCCGAAGCTCAGCACATAGCTGGTGGCCACCCACTCCAGGTCGTTGACGCTCAGCCCCAACTCCTGCTGGACGGAGGGCAGGGCGACGTTGATGACGGTGTTGTCGAGCGTGGTGATGAACCCGGCCAATGCGATCATCCCCAGCACGGCGATCGACCGCGACCGCCCCATCACCGCCCCTCCCTCCCTGTGTTGACGGGCATCCCGCAGCGCGGTCCGCCCCGGCCTCGGAGCCCTCCCGCGGTCCGCCCCGGTCCTGGCCTTCCCGTAGTCCGCCCCGGTGTCTTCCCGCGATCCGTCCCGGTCGGGGGTCTTCCCGCGACGGCCGGGCGCCCCGCCGGCGGACGGCCGGACCCCGGCGCCGACCCTAACGAGCCGCGCGGCGCTTTCACCCGGCCTCCGGGAAAGTCCGGCGGGCGGAGACAAGAACCGGCCGGACGGTTATCACTTTCCGCGTAAGAATTCTCCGCTGTGAGAATCCCCTCATTGTTTTTCGTTGTACGACAGGAGCTCCGCGCTGCCACCGTCCCTACTGTGCCGCGCATGACGGACCACAAGACGAACGATGAGACGGGTGACGAGGCGGACCGGCTGGCGGGTCAGGCGAATGCGGCGGCCGAGGAGTTCGACGACCGTCCGGTCTTCGATCAGGCGCGGCACGAACGGGGAATGCGCAGAATCCAGGAGTGGGGCGGCGAAAGCGGCCGTCTGATGGTGGACATCCTGGCGGACGTCTCACCCGACCTGGCGCACTACATCGTCGGCTGGGGCTTCGGCGAAATCCTCGCCCGGCCCGGCCTCTCCGCCCGCGAGCGCGAGCTGCTGACGCTGGGCATGCTCACGGCCTTGGGCGGCTGCGAACCGGAGTTGAAACTGCACGTCGGAGCCGCGATCGACGCGGGAGTCGAAGCGGCGGAGGTGATCGAGGCGCTGGTGCAGTCCGCCGCGTACTGCGGCATGCCACGGGCGCTGGGCGCCACCCTGGCCGCCCGCGAAGTCCTCGCGAACCGGGGCCTGCTGCCGGTCCCGTCCGCGCTGCGCAGGCCCGGCCCGCCCGGCCCGGACAACTCCCCCGGCGCGGACGGCCCGGACGGCCCGGACCCGGGCCAAGCGAGCGGCTGAGGCCGCCCACGGGACGCCAGGCCGACGCCAGAGGGGCCCGGGCGCCTGGCTCACGGCGGAGAGCCGGGACGCCGAGTGCGGCACCGTGGCCGCCCGGCGCCTTGTCACCCGACTGACAAAGCACGACCGTGAATTCGTCAACGATTGCTCTAACTCGCGACCTTCCCGCACCGCAATCTGTTCCTCCTGTGTTTTTCTCGGAAAGCGTCCGGAGAGAAGGACCGCGCATGACTCGGATCGACAGCAAGGGAAAATTACTCACCCTGACCAGCTATTCGCCGGAATGCCCGCAGGAACGCCCTCCAGAACCTCCACCAGAATCCTCACCAGCGCTTTCGCCAGCACCTTCACCAGACCCTCCGCCACTGCGCGCGGACCGAAATCCGCCCGGGCCTCCCGGACACTCCGAATCCGCCGATGGAGACACGCAGGGGCGCCTCGACGAGCTGCGTGACCGGCGCGACCGGGCCCGGCTCGGCGGTTCGCTCAAAGCCGTGGAACGCCAGCACGCACGCGGCAGGCGCACCGCGCGCGAACGCATCGATCTGCTGCTCGACCCGGACTCCTTCACCGAGTTCGACTCCTTCGTCCGGCACCGCTGCACCGCCTTCGGCATGGCGGACCAGCGGCCGGACGGCGATGGGGTGATCGTCGGCCATGGCACGGTCGACGGACGCCCGGTGGCGGTCTTCGCGCAGGACGCCACGGTCTTCGGCGGCAGCATGGGCGAGGCGTTCGGCCAGAAGGTCATCAAGGTCATGGACCACGCCCTGAAGGTCGGCTGCCCGGTCGTCGGCCTCAACGACTCCGGCGGCGCGCGCATCCAGGAGGGCGTGGTGGCCCTCGCCCACTACGCGGAACTCGTCCACCGCAACGTCAGGGCCTCCGGGGTGATCCCCCAGCTGTCGCTGATCCTCGGCCCCTGCGCCGGTGGCGCCGCGTACTCCCCCGCGCTCACCGACTTCACCGTCATGGTCCAGGACATCTCGCACATGTTCGTCACAGGGCCCGACGTCATCCGCTCGGTGACCGGCGAGGAAACCACAGCCGAGGCCCTGGGCGGCGCCCGGACCAGCGCCAGCGTCAACGGCAACGCGCACTACCTGGCGGAGGACGAAGAGGACGCCTTCGACTTCACGCGCATCCTCCTGTCGTACCTCCCCGCCAACAACTGCGAGTCCCCGCCCCGCTATCCGCAGTCGGCCGACCTCTCCGTCACCCCGGACGACCTGGTCCTCGACACGCTGATCCCGGACTCGCTCAGCCAGGCGTACGACATACGCGGCGTCATCGAACGCGTCGTGGACGACGCCGACTTTTTGGAGATCCAGGAACTCTTCGCCCCGAACATCGTCTGCGCGCTGGGCCGGGTCGAGGGCGCGACCGTCGGCATCGTCGCCAACCAGCCCACCCACTCCGCCGGGGCGCTCGATATCGACGCCTCGGAGAAGGCCGCGCGCTTCGTCCGCTTCTGTGACGCGTTCGGCATCCCGCTGCTGTCGTTCGTCGATGTCCCCGGCTACCTCTCCAGCGCGGGTCTCGAACGCGACGGGATCGTGCGGCGCGGAGCGAAACTCCTGTACGCGTACGCCGAGGCCACCGTCCCCAAGATCACCGTGGTGGTCCGCAAGGCGTACGGCGGCGGCTACGCCGTGATGGGCTCCAAGCACCTGGGCGCCGACCTCAACTTCGGCTGGCCCACCGCCCGTATCGCCGTCATGGGCGCCCCCGGCGCCGTAGCGATCCTGCACCGTAGGGAACTGGCCGCGGCCGAGGACCCGCAGCGGCTGCGCGACCAGCTCGTCGACGAGTACGAGCGGACCTTCGCCACCCCCTACCTCGCCGCCGAGCGCGGCTACCTCGACGCTGTCATCCCCCCTCACGAGACGCGGCCGCAGATCGTCCGCGCCCTGCGCGCCCTGCGCGGCAAGCGCCGCACCGAGCCGGAGCGCCGCCACGGGAACATCCCCCTGTAACCGGGTCCCCACCGGCCTGGCAGAGCCGGGGCCCGATGGGCCACCGGGCCCGGCGCGAGCCGCCGGGGCAGCCGTAAGCCACGACGCGCACCCGGTGACCGGTGATCCGTGACGGGGGTTGCCGCGACCCGAGGGCCGTGCGGACCCGACGGGTCCGGCGGATTCCGGCGTGCCGCACCGCGTGAACCGACCTGAACTGAACCTTTTGGAGCCGCTATGCCCCCCGCGCGCGCCCCCGAGCAGCCCCTCCGTGACTGGCTGCTGACCGACCACCTGCACCAGTGGGCCACCGAACGTGGCCCGCACCGCGCCTTCACCTTCGTCGAGTACCCCGCCGTCACCTCTCCCGGACTGCACCGGACGCTCACCTGGAGCGGACTCGACTCCCGGGCCCGGGCCATCGCCGGGCGGCTGGCCGCCGAACGGGCCGTTCCCGGCGACCGCGCGGCCCTCCTGCTCCCGCAGGGCCTCGACTACGTGGCCGCGTTCCTCGGCTGCCTGTACGCCGGGGTGGTCGCCGTGCCGCTGTTCAGCCCCGGCCTGCCCGGCCACGCGGACCGGCTGGCCACCGTCCTGGCCGACTGCGCCCCCCACTGTGTGCTGTCCGACTCGGCGACGTCCGCCTCCGTCAGCTCCTTCGTGACCGCGCACGGTATGGCCCGGATGCCGGTCATCGAGGTGGACCAGGCGTACGACGCCTCCAGCGCGGCCCCGGCCCCGTCCGCCGACGTGGTGCTGGAGATAGACCGCGTCCCAGGCCATGTCCCCGGCCATGTCCCCGGCCCTGACGACATCGCGTACCTCCAGTACACGTCGGGCTCGACCCGGTCCCCGGCCGGGGTCATGATCAGCCACCGGAACGTGGTCACCAACGCCAGGCAGGCGCTCTCCGTCTACCGTGACGGAGTCCGCGCACCGCAGAGATCCACCGCACCGTCCGGCGAGTCCGTCGCGTCCAGTACGGCACCAGGGCCCCGTACGGCAGCCGGGCCCCGCTCGGCAGCAGCAACACCCACCGCACCGTCAGCGCCGACCGCTTCGCCCTCGCCGTTCGCGCCGTTCGCCGCCGTGCCGTCGCCGCGCAGGTCATCCCCGACCGAGCACACCGGCGGCACGGACCGCCGCGCGACCACGATGGTCGGCTGGCTCCCGCTGTTCCACGACATGGGGCTCGTCCTCAGCGTCGCGGCGCCCGTCGTCGGCGGGTTCTCCTCCGCCCTGATGGACCCGGTGGCCTTCCTCGAACGGCCGGTGCGCTGGCTGCGGTTGCTCGCCGCCTACCCCGGAGTGCTGAGCGCGGCGCCGAACTTCGCCTACGACTACTGCGTCACCCGGGTCGGCCCGCACGAGGCCGAGGACCTGCGGCTGCACCGCGTCCGCGCCCTCATCAACGGCAGCGAACCGGTGCGCCCCGGCACCGTGGAGCGGTTCCAGGGGGCCTTCGGCGCCACCGGTCTGCGACCGGAAGCCCACTGCCCCTCGTACGGGCTCGCCGAGGCCACCGTCTTTGTGGCGGCCGACCCGCCCACCACGCTGTACGGCTCCGTGTCCTGCGACAGGGAAGCCCTGAACCAGGGCAAGGCCGTGCCGCTCGACTCGGACGACGAGCGCGGCGCCCAGCTGGTGACCTGCGGTGGCGCGGTGGGGCAGGAGCTGCGCATCGTCGACCCCGCGCGCGGGGTGCCGCTGCCGGAAGGCGAGGTCGGCGAGATCTGGCTGCAAGGCCCCAACATCGGCCTCGGCTACTGGGAACGGCCCGCGCAGACCGAGGCGACGTTCGGCGCCCGGCTGGCGGGAGCGCCGGGAAAGTGGCTGCGTACGGGCGACCTCGGCACCCTGCACGAGGGACGGCTGCTCGTCACCGGCCGGTTGAAGGACCTGCTGATCGTGGACGGCCGCAACCACTACCCGCAGGACATCGAGGAGACCGTCCAGTCGGCGGTGGCCTGGGTGCGCCGCGACCGGATCGCCGCCTTCGCCGCGCCGGTGGGGGCCGGGGGAGGGGAGAGCGGCGAGGAGGTCGTTGTCGTCGCCGAGCACCGCCGCGACGCCCAGCTCACCGACGACCAGCGCGCTGAGGCGGTACGTACCGCACGCGCACAGGTCTCCGCCCGGCACGGCCTGCGGCTGTCCCAGGTGCTGTATGTCGCGCCCGGCGCCGTGCCGCGCACCTCAAGCGGCAAGGTCTCCCGAGCCGCCTGCCGGGCCCGCTACCTGGAGGGCGCCTTCGAGGATGCGGGCGTGGAAGCGGGCGAGGAGCGATGAACCGAGCGACGCACACGAATCCGGACCGGTACCCGGACGTGGGCCCGGGCCCACGTCCGGGCTCGATGGGAGAGACCGGTGCCGCGGCGGCCGGGGGTGAGGCCGCGGGTCGGGTCGGCCGGGAGCGGGTGCGGGAGCTGGTCGTTTCGCGGCTGGCCGCCTGGTACGGAGCCGACCCGGCCGACATCACCGACGACCGGCCGTTCGCCGAACTCGGCCTGACATCCCGGGATGCCGTACACCTCACCGCGCAGCTGAGCGCCCTGATCGAAGCGCGGCTGCCCGCCACCGCGCTGTGGGACGCGCCGACGATCGGTGAGCTGCTGGACCTGTGCGAGCTGGTGGGCACGGGCACGGCCCCGCCCGCCGCGCCCGGCGGCCGGGCCCACCGCGGCACCGACGCCGCTTCCCGGACCGCCCCGGCACCCGCGTCCGCCCCCGCGTCCGGAGCCCCTTCGGTCGTCGCGGGTGCGCTGCCCCCGGTCGCCGTGGTCGGCATCGGGTGCCGACTGCCCGGTGGCGTACACGGGCCGACGGACTTCTGGCACGTCCTCAGCGACGGCATCGACGTCGTCTCCACCGTCCCCGACGGCCGCTGGGACCCCTTCGTCCCCGCCGGGCACGCGACGTTGCGCGAGGTGAACCGGCACGGCGCGTTCCTCGCCGACATCGCGGGATTCGACGCCGAGTTCTTCGGCATCAGCCCGCACGAGGCCGCCGCGATGGACCCGCAGCAGCGGCTACTGCTCGAAGTGGCCAGGGAGACCCTTGACCACGCTGCCATCCCCGCCACCGCTGTGGCCGGGACGAAGACGGGCGTCTTCATCGGCGTCAGCGGCAATGAGTACGCCCAGCTCACCACCTCCGACCTGGCCGGAGTTGACGGCTGGACCCCATCGGGCGCCGCGCTCAGCATCGCCGCCAACCGCCTCTCGTACACCCTGGACCTCCGTGGGCCGAGCCTCGCCATCGACACGGCATGCTCGTCCTCGCTGGTCGCCGTGCACCATGCCGTCCGCAGCCTCGCCACCGGTGAAAGCGACACCGCGCTGGCCGGCGGCGTCAATCTGCTGCTGTCGCCCGCCGTCACCCTCGCGTTCCAGCGGGCGGCGGCCCTGGCACCCGACGGCCGGTGCAAGACCTTCGACGCGGCGGCCGACGGCATGGTCAGGGGCGAAGGCTGTGCGCTCGTCCTCCTCAAGCGACTCGCCGACGCCGAGCGCGACGGGGACCGGGTGCTGGCCGTCGTCCGCTCCACCGCCGTGAACTCGGACGGCCGTTCCAACGGCCTGCTCGCCCCCAGCGGCGAGGCTCAGCGCGCCCTCCTCGACGCGGCGCACGGGACGGCCGGGCCGGTCGCGCCGGAGACCCTCGACTACGTCGAGGCCCACGGCACCGGCACCCCACTCGGCGACCCCATCGAAACGAGTGCCCTCGGCGCCGTCCTCGGGCGTGGCCGCGACAGCGCCCAGCCGCTGCTCATCGGGTCGGCGAAGACCAACGTCGGCCATCTCGAAGCAGCCGCCGGAATCACCGGCTTCATCAAGACCGTGCTCGCCCTGCACCACGACGAGATCCCGCCTCACCTGCACTTCAACACCCCCAGCCCGCATATCGACTTCGAAGCGCTGGGCCTGCGGGTGGTCACCGACCCCGAACCATGGCCCCGCTACTCGGGCCGGGCCACCGCCGGAGTGTCCGCCTTCGGCTTCGGCGGCACCAACGCGCACGTCGTACTCGAAGAGCACCGAGTACACGAGCGTCGCGCACCCGAGCACCGCGTACTCGCAGAGCACCGCGTACCCGACGAGCGCCACGTACTCGCAGAGCGCCGCGTACTCGAAGAGCACGGTGCGGGCGAACGCCGCGTAGACGAGCACCGCGTAGACGAGCACCGCGTGCGGCAGCACCGGCGGGCGGAGCACCGAGCGGCGGAGCACGGGGGAGCGGAGCACGGGACAGACGGTGAACTCGCCCCGACCGGCCGAGGGCTGGACACCGCGCTCCCTGGTTCCGCCCCCGTCATCACGCTTCTTGACGGGCCGACGCAGGACCGGGTCCAGGAAGCCGCAGGTGATCTCGGCCGGTGGCTCGACTCACCGGAAGGGCGCACCACGCGCCCCGCTGACCTCGCACGCACCCTCGCCGGGCGTACGGGCCGGGGCCGTCACCGGGCCGCGCTCGTCACCCGTGGCATCGCGGAGACCGCCACCGCCCTCGGCAACCTGGCCGACGGCCGCCCCGACCCGCGCGTCATCGCCGGAGACAGCAGCGCGCACGCTCGCACGGGGCGGGGCGTCGTATGGGTCTTCTCCGGTTACGGGTCCCAATGGCCCGGCATGGCGGCGGGGCTGCTGGACGCCGAGCCGGTGTTCGCCGCGGCCATCGACCGCCTCGAACCGCTGCTCCGCACCCACGCCGGACTGTCCCTGCGCGACCAGGTGCGGCCCGATGCCGAGTTGACGTCACCCGCGGTCGTCCAGCCCGTGCTGTTCGGTGTCCAGGTCGCCCTCGCCGAACTGTGGCGCTCGTACGGCGTCCGACCCGCCGCCGTCATCGGCCACTCCATGGGCGAGGTCTCCGCCGCCGTCGTCGCGGGCGTGCTCGATGTCGAGACCGGCGCCCGCGTCATCGCCCTCCGTTCGCGGCTGCTGTCCGGCCTCGGTGGCGGCGCCATGGCCGTCGTCGACCGGTCCGGCGACCAGATCCAGGCACTGGCGGCCGAGCTGCCGAGCCTGCGGGTGGCCGTATACGCCTCTCCGGTCCAGAGCGTGGTCACCGGGTCGGCCAGGGACATCGACCGCCTCATCACCCAGGTCGCCGAAGCGGGTGGGCTCGCCCGTTCCCTGCGTGTCACCGCCGCCGGGCACTCGCCCGACGTCGATCCGCTGCTCGGCAGGTTCACACGGGAGCTGGGCGCCATCGACCACGCCCCGCCCACCTGCCGCCTCTACTCCACCGTCCTGCCGGGGGTCGTCACCCCGGTTGTCCCGCCAGGGGGCGCACCGGCCGCCGTCCCCGGCGGTTTCGGTACCGACTACTGGGCCGCGAACCTGCGGGAACCCGTCCACTTCTCGCAGGCCGTCGCGGCGGCCGCCGCCGACGGGTACCGGGCGTTCGTCGAGGTCTCACCGCACCCGACGCAGTCGCACCCGCTGAGGGAGACCCTGCGGGCGGTGGGCGCCGACGACGCGCTGATCCTCCCCACGCTGCGAAGGCAAGCCGATGACGCCCTCGTGTTCCGCAGCGGCCTCGCGTCCCTGATCGTCCACGGCCTGGCACCAGCACCGCCCGTCGCGCGAACCGGCGGACGCGTCATCGACGTGCCCAGCCCCCGCTGGCGCCACCGCGCCCACTGGACCCCGGCCCGGTCCCTGACGCGCACGGACGAGTCCCCCGCCGCGCCGCCACCCCCCACCGCGACCCTCGCGCCCCCCACCGCGACCCCCGCGCCCCCCATCGACGCAGCTCCCACGCCCCCCACGAGCCCCTCCACCGCCACCGAATGGCTACGGGAGCGCGTCGCCGACCTCATGGGGTACGAACCCCACCACATCGATCCCGACGCCGAACTCACCGCCCTCGGACTCGACTCGCTCATGGCCGCGCGGATACGGAACGCCGTGGAGGCGGAGTACGGCGTACAGCTCACACCGCGGCTCCTGCTGCGACACGGCACCGTACGGGCCCTCGCGGCAGCCCTCCCCGAGCCGCACCCGCACTCGCACCCACACGACCCAGACACCACCACCTGCCCCACCGATGGCGTGCTGCCCAGGGATGCCGCCGAACGGCTGGTCGCCCATATCTGGCAAGACCTCACCCAGGGACCGCCGCCGGACGTCCTGCGGGAACTCGGGCTCGACGCGGCGGGCTCCGCGCTCGTCAGCCGCTTCGCCGACGCCCTCATCGAACGCGCCGGGCACCCCATCCCCCCGGAAACGCTGCTCCAGCCGCCCGTCACCGTCGCCGCCCTCGCCACCCGGCTGCGCCCGTATCTCGAAGCTCCGGCCGACCGCGCTTCAGGGTCCGGCTCCGGGCCGGTGACCTCGGGCGGGCCGCTGCGGGTCTTCCGTTCCGAGGGTGTCCGCCCGCCGATCTTCCTGATGCATCCGGCGGGTGGGTCCGCCGCCGTCTACCAGCCGCTCAGCGAGCGCCTCGGCTCGTACCAGCCCTGCTACGGCCTCGACCGGCTGCCCGAAGCGAGCGGGCTGACCGAGGTGGGGGAGCGGGCCGCCGCGTACGTCCGCGTCATCAGGGACGTGCGGCCGGAGGGGCCGTGGACCGTCGGCGGCTGGTCGTACGGCGGGCTCGTCGCGCAGCATGCGGCGCGGCTGCTCGCCGAGCACGGGCGGGTCGCCGCCCTGGTCCTGATCGACGCGGTGCTGCCGCTGCCTCTCGGGCAGTCACCGCCCAGTCCCCCGCACCCAGCGCACCCAGCGCACCCAGCGCGCCCAGCGCACGCATCGCGACCCGAGCCCCCGGCCGACAATGCGACGCCGCCTGAGCTCCGAGCGCTGGAGGAGGCTCGCCGCCGGTTCTCCGGCTTCGCCGCGTACGTCGAGCGCACCTACGGCAGCCCGCTGCCACTGCCCTACGTCGAACTGGCCTGCTTGGACGATGCCGGGCAGATCGAGTTGGTGATCAAGGCGCTGGAACAGGCCGTCGAGCTGCCACCGGCCGTCCTCGAACACCAGCGGACCTCCTACCTCGATCTGCGCAGCGGTGAACGGCACACCCCAGGCGGCTACCCCGGCCGCACGTTCCTCTACCGGGCCACGCTCCCGGCGCCGCACACCGTCACGGACCCGCGTTACGAGCGGACCGACGAGGCCCTTGGCTGGGACGCGTACTGCCCGGCGCTGAGCGTCACCCCGCTGCACGGACACCACCTGTCCCTGCTCGACCCGCCCGTCGTCGACACCCTCGCCGACGCGCTCCGGCGCGACCTCCCCCGCGACTGACGGGCCAGCCGTCAGCAGATCCGAGAGAGAACCCCGATGCCCGCTCACCACCGCAGACGGCGCGGCGCCCACGCCGACGCCCGCATCGAAGCAGCCGCCGCCGACCGGAACCGCCGGGTGCCCTCGGCGGCCGCCGCCGCGCTCGTCACGGCGGCCGCCCTGATCTTCATCCCGACGGCGTCCGGCACCTCGTCCCCGCCAAGCCGCACATCCGCAGACGCGAGGGCGGGCGCACTGGTGCCAGCCGCAGGTCAGCCGCGCGTCGCGTCCGAGCGCTGGATCGACCGGCGCACGGTGGACCTCCAGATCGCCTCACCGGCGGTCGGCCAGAACGTGCCCGTACGGGTGCTGCTCCCTGCCTCCTGGGCGGCGGAGCCCGAGCGCGGCTGGCCGGTGCTCTACCTCCTCCAGGGCGCGCACGACGACCACACGTCCTGGACCCGCGAGACCGACATCGAGGAGTTCATGGCCGACAAGGACGTCATCACGGTCATTCCGTCGTCGGGCCCGACCGGCATCCCGACGCGCTGGCGCAACCACGGCAGGCCGGGTGGCGCCGACTACGAGACCTTCCAGGTCGACGAGCTGATGAAGGTCCTGCGCAGCGACTACCGGGCGAGTACGACCAGAGCCGTGGCGGGCGTCTCGACCGGCGGTTACGGGGCCCTCGCGTTCGCCGCCCGCCGTCCGGGAACCTTCGCCGCGGCCGCCTCGTACAGCGGCATCACCCACACGCTGGCGCCCGGCATGCCGACCGTGATCAAGGGGATCGTCGCGCGAGAGGGCAAGGACCCGTGGTCGCTGTGGGGCGAGCCGCTGCTCCAGCGGCCGGTCTGGCGGGACTACGACCCGTACGCGCGCGCCGCGGACCTGCGGGGCACCGCGCTGTACGTCTCGTCGGGGAGCGGCGTCATGGGGGCGGCGCGCGACCCGGCGGGCGAGATCCTGGAGAGCGCGCTGTGGCCCGCCGCCCAGTCCTTCGCCAAGCGGCTGAAGAACCTCGGCATCACCGCGGAAATCCACCTCTACCGGGGCGGCTCGCACGGCTGGGCCGACTGGCGGCGGGAGTTCCGGTCGTCGTGGCCGATGCTGGCCAAGGCGCTGGGGCTGCCACGCTGACGGGTCGGCCCCCGGCGCGGTACCGCCGGGCCGGCGGGTGAAGAATGGGAGGCGTGACCCGAGCATCCCTGGACAAGCAGCCGCACGAAGTCGCCGAGATGTTCGACGGTGTGGCGGCGAACTACGACCTGACCAACGACGTGCTGTCGCTCGGCCAGTCCCGGCTGTGGCGCAAGGCGGTGGCCCGCGCCGTCGATGCCCGCCCCGGCGAGCGCGTCCTCGACCTGGCGGCCGGAACGGGCACGTCCTCGCTGCCGTTCACGGCGGCGGGCGCGTTCGTCGTGCCGTGCGACTTCTCCCTGGGGATGTTGCGTGAGGGCAAGAAGCGCAACCCCTTCCTTCCGCTGACGGCGGGCGACGGCACCCGGCTCCCGTTCGCCGACGGGGTCTTCGACACGGTGACGATCTCCTTCGGCCTGCGCAACATCCAGGACACCGACGCGGCGCTGCGCGAGCTGCTGCGGGTGACGAAGCCCGGCGGGAAGGTCGTGATCTGCGAGTTCAGCCAGCCCACCTGGGCGCCCTTCCGCACCGTGTACACCGAGTACCTGATGCGTGCGCTGCCGCCGGTCGCGAGGGCCGTGAGCAGCAACCCGGACGCGTACGTCTATCTCGCCGAGTCCATTCGCGCCTGGCCCGACCAGCCGGGCCTGGCGGCCAGGTTGCAGCGGGCGGGATGGTCGAAGGTCGCGTGGCGGAACCTCACGGGCGGCGTCGTCGCCCTGCACCGGGGTACGAAGCCGGTCGGCTGACCGGGGCCCACGGCTGCCCGCTGTGGTGCCTGGCGGACGGGGTCTTGCCGAGCGGCGGGAGAAGCCCAGCAAGACCCCTTGCGGGGCGGGTGCCGGCTCGCGTCGTTCGCTGAATCAGCGAGAGACACCCTTAACGCGCGTGATAGCGCGTTAAGGCGACAGTAATCGATCATGGCTGCACCACGCAATACGCGGCGGCGAGGCGAAGACCGCCCACGCCCGGTGCGACGCTGCGGCGAAGGCCCCTCGCGTAAGACCGCCAACGCCCGGCGCGACGCTGCGGTGAGGGTCCCGCGCGTAAGACCGCGAACGCCCGGTGCGGCGCGGCGACTCGGCCGGGCGGGTGGTGGCCGGGGAAGGTCACAGGACGGGTGCGATTCGCCCCGAATCGCTGTCCTCTCGCGCATTCCCGGGGCCGGTACGCGGCGCTCGGTCTATTTTGTACGCCAGGCCCCAGCCCAGCCCGAGGCGCGTTGCGTCAAGTCCCTTCGTCAAGTCCCTTCTGAGCCTCCCGGAGCACCCCGTGTCGTCGTCCTGCTCTGTCTGCGGTGCCATATCTCCCGCCGAGGCGCGGTTCTGCATGGGTTGCGGGCGCGATACGGGTGCGGCACCGGCCGCCGCCGAAGCGACGGCAGTCGATGCGTCGCCTGCGCCCGACCCGGCGACTGCCCACGCCACGAAGGTCGACGGGCCACCGCCTCCGCCGTCGGTCCTCTCCGCGTCGCCGGAAGCGGTCTCGCGGTCGGAGGACGTCACGATCACCGGGCACTACACGCCCCCGAGGACCGTGCCCCTTCCCTCGGCGTCCCCCTCCCCGACACCGACCCCGCCCCCGGCCTCGTACGCCACCCCGCCCCCGGCCCCTTCCCCGTACGCGACCCCGACACCGGCGGCGGCGCATGTTCCAACCCCCACCCCAACCCCCGCCCCAGTCCCGGCCGCGTACGGCACACAGACCGCTGCGCCGGGCCCGGGCCTGGACCCGGACTCCGAGGCGGGCGGCGGGCGGCGGGCGCTGGTGTGGATGGCCGCCGGGGTGGCCGCGTTCCTGATCGGCGGTGGGGCGGTCACCGGTGTGCTGGCCATGCGGGACGACGATGGCGGCGGTGACGACAAGCCCGTCGTGGCGCAGAGCCAGGACCCCGAGGACGCGACGCGGGACGGCGGGACGGACTCACCGTCCGAGAGCGTTTCGCCGTCCGGAACCCCGGACGCCTCGCCGTCCCCGACGCCGTCCGACTCCCCGTCAGCCGCAAGCCCGGACTCTGACGGCGGCTCCGACGACGGCTCCGACGGCGGCTATGATGCCGACGCCGCGGACCCGCCCGAGGGATACCGCACGGCTCACGACCCGAAGGGCTTCTCGCTCGCCGTCCCCGATGGCTGGGAGCGCGAGCTGGACGGCCAGCAGATCGACTACCGGGGGCCCGGCCCGTCCGGCGACAACGCGTATCTGCGGATCGGCATCGTCAGCGGCACCACCCAGTCCGCGTACGACCACTTCCTGGAGCTGGAGGGGATCACCTCCGGGCGCACACAGAGCTATGAGCAGCTGGAGCTGTCGTCCAACACCTTCCAGGGACAGCCGGGCGCCCGCTGGGAGTTCACGTGGGTCGAGAAGAAGTCGGGCCGCGCGATGCACGCCATCGACCAGGCGTACGTGACGCCGGACGGCACCGAGTACGCGATCTACTACCAGGGCCCGGCCGGGTCATGGGACGAGGACCGGGCCGCCTTCGACACGGCCCTGGAGACCTGGTCCCAGGGCGACTGAGCCACCTGCTCCCGCCACCTTGGCGCACCGTCCCCAGCGCGCACCCGGAATCGCGGGACCGGGGATCGCGGAACCGGGGCATCAGGGAATCGCGGAATCGGGGAATCGCCTCACAGATCCAGCCGGAAGCAGAGAGCCGTCACCTTGGAGACGGGCGACTCGAAGGTCTCCGCGTGCTTCATGCCGAGCCGCTTGGTGACGGCGACGGACCGCTCGTTGCGGGCGTCGATCATCGCGACGACGTGCCGGATGCCCACCGCCCGTACGCGCTCCAGCGTGGCCTCGGCGGCGAGCGTCGCGTATCCCCGGCCCCAGTAGGCGCGGCCGAGCCGCCAGCCGATCTCGATCTCGCCCTGCGGCCCCCACTCACCCGGCCACGGCTGCGCGCCGGTGAAGCCGATGACCTCACCGGACTCGTTGACGAGTGTGCACAGGCAGACGCCGTGCCGCTGGTGGTGTTCGCGCTGCCGCGCGGTGAACTCCTCGTAGTGGGCGAGGTCGTGTGAGGAGCCACCGTGGAACTCCATCACCTCCGGGTCGTCGAAGAGGTGATGCCAGGTCGCGGCGTCCGCGGGGATCGGTACACGCAGCTGGACGGAAGATCCACTTATCGGCATCAGGGCGCCCCTCTCACGGTTCAGGTACGACACATAGACTGCACTTGTCCAGTGCCCGGCGCGACCGGCACGCAGATACCGAGTCTTCGGGAGAACCTCCGTGAGCGAGAACGCCCCCGCCGAGACCACCTCTACAGAGACCGGCGCCATCGAGTCCGACGGTAGTGGGACGGCCACCTCCGAGCCCGCCGAGGGGGGCCTCATCAAGCCCGCCGCGGAGCGTGCCGAGCGCCCGGCCTCCGAGCGCAGCGCCGACGTGATAGTGGTCGGAGCGGGCCCGGCCGGATCGACCACCGCGTACTACCTGGCCAAGGCCGGACTCGATGTCCTGCTGCTGGAGAAGACCGCCTTCCCACGCGAGAAGGTCTGCGGTGACGGCCTCACGCCACGCGCCACGAAGCAGCTGGTCGCCATGGGCATCGACATCTCCGAGGAAGCGGGCTGGCTGCGCAACCACGGTCTGCGGATCATCAGCGGCGGCAACCGCCTCCAGCTGGACTGGCCGGACCTCGCCTCGTACCCGGACTACGGCCTCGTCCGCAAGCGCGACGACTTCGACGAGCAGCTGGCCGTGCAGGCGCAGAAGGCCGGGGCACGGCTGTACGAGCGGTGCACCGTCGGGGCGCCGATCATCGACCCCAGGACCAATCGCATCACGGGCGTGAACGCCAAGCTCGGCGAGGAGAAGACCCCGGTCACCTTCCACGCCCCGCTGGTGGTCGCCGCCGACGGCAACTCCTCGCGGCTGTCCCTCGCCATGGGCCTGCACCGTGCCGAGAACCGCCCGATGGGTGTGGCCGTACGGACGTACTTCACCAGCCCCCGCACCGATGACGACTACCTGGAGTCCTGGCTGGAGCTGTGGGACCGGCGCGGCGGCGAGAACAAGCTGCTGCCCGGCTACGGCTGGGTCTTCGGCATGGGCGACGGCACCTCCAACGTCGGCCTCGGCGTGCTCAACACCTCCAGCGGCTACAAGGACCTGGACTGGCGCGAGGTCCTCAAGGCGTGGTGCGCGTCGATGCCCGAGGAGTGGGGCTACACCCCGGAGAACATGACGGGCCCCATCCGTGGCGCCGCCCTCCCGATGGCCTTCAACCGGCAACCGCACTACACGCGCGGCCTGCTGCTGGTCGGCGACTCGGGCGGCATGGTCAACCCGTTCAACGGGGAGGGCATCGCGTACGCCATGGAGTCGGCGCAGATCGCCGCCGACGTCATCATCCAGGCGAAGGCCCGCCCGACCTTCGCCCAGCGCGAGGCGGCCCTTGAGCGCTACCCGCGCGTCCTGAAGGACACCTACGGCGGCTACTACACGCTGGGCCGCGCCTTCGTGAAGCTCATCGGCAACCCGAAGATCATGAAGATCGCGACCGAACGTGGCCTGACGCACCCGCTGCTGATGCGCTTCGTCCTGAAGATGCTCGCGAACCTCACCGACCCGACGGGCGGCGACGCGATGGACCGCATCATCAACGGGCTGAGCAAGGTCGCTCCGCGCGCGTAGCGCCTGCGGCGCTCGCATCAGGGCCCGCCTTCGGTGCGACTGCCTGGGCGTCGAAGCCACACGACTCCGCCCGCCGGGCTTGAGATAGGCACCGGTGGGCGGAGGGGACTTACGCGGCTTGGGCTCGCCAGTAGGTCACCCAGTCATGCGCGAGGCGGCTCATGTGCTTCTTCCAGTCCTGCGGGTCGCTGCGGGCGATCTCGTCCCAGGTGCGCGCGTTCGCCTCGGAGAAGGCGAGTACGGATGTGTGAGGTGCGGTTGCCCATGAGGGAATGTGCTCGCGTGCCCATGCGTCGGCGTCGGTCGCGGTGCGCCCGGCTTCCATGAGTCGCAGGATGAGCACGGCCGGATCGATCCATGCGGCGCCGCGGGTGGGCCATGCCCAGTCGATCAGGTGCGCGCGGTCGGTTACGAGCATGTTGTGCGGGGCGAGGTCGGTGTGCAGCAGGGTGTCGCCGACGAGCTGCTCGACGCCGTCAGGGCCGGCGTAGCCGCTCCATCGGTCCTCGGCACGCTTCAGCTCGATGCCGGGACAGGGGATGCTCTGGAGCTCGACCAGGGCCCTGGCGACGAGCGGCAGGTCGGGCGAGCCGGGGCTGTAGTCGGGGTGGCGGCCGACGAGGTGCTCGTATCCGATCAGGTCCCATCCGCCGGCCTGTACGTGCCACAGCAGGCGGGGGCATGACGGGGGCAGATGCGGGTTAATCGCGGCTTCGCGTTGTTGCGTCCGGGCCTGCGGATGGTTGGTGGGCACGCCCTTGACGAACAGGGTCGCGTCGATGGTCTGGACGGTGGCGGCGATGCCGGAGTTAGCGCCGGCCTCGGCGGTCTTGGCACGCAGTACCGCGCCGGTGTGGTGCTCGACAGCGTCCCGGGCGGCGAGCGGTAGGTCGTCCCAGTGGATGCGGTCTACAGGCATGTGGGGTTCCTGGGGAGTGGACGGGCGAGCCGCCCCCGACCCTACGCGGGCGGGGGCGGCTCTGTGGTGCGTGCGGGGTCTAGTACGGCTGGTCGTCGTCGGCCTGGCAGGAGCAGCCGAGGCTCTCGGAGAACGTGCCGATCTCCTTCGTGATCCGGAACTCGTCGTCGGCGATCGGACGGGACGTGATCGCGACAGGGAGCGGGCCGGTGGTCGGCGCGGTCGGGCGGGGCGTGATCGCGACCATCACGGGGCCGGGGGATCGGACTTCTTCCGTGGTGCGGGGCTCGATGGCGGTTGCCATGGATTCACCTCACTGGTTTGGGTCGGGATGCTGGCAGTACATGTTTCGTGGTGCCTTCGCCTCCTGATAGAGCTTGGCCATGGGGCGGCAGGTGGTGCAGCCGCCCGGATTGCCGTCGGCGTCTTTCTGGCCGAACGTGCAGCCGGCGCAGCCCCCGGTGCGAAGCTGTAGGCCGTCGGCAATGCCGCCGAGGCGTTTGAGTCCCTCGATGCCTTCCTGCATCAGCGGGATGTGTGGGTCGCGGCCGATCTTGCATATGGACGCGTGGCCGAACGGGTCGGCGTGAAAGAACGTGTGTCCGGCGTTGCAGCCGGTGAATGGCTTCCGCTTGCGCAGGTACTTTGCGGCCTGCTCGGGGATCGGGGCCGCGTCGCCCTGGATGGTGGGCGACATGTTGGTGAACACGAACACCTGCCCGTACTGCTCGGCGAGCTGCTCCATGGCGGCGAACTCGTCAGCGTTGTCGTTCGTGATGACGATGTTCAACTGCAAGCGCAGCCCTGCCTCGCGGGCGGCGTCGAGTCCACGGATGAAGCGGCCGAACGCGCCTCGGTTGCGGGTGAATCCGTCGTACGTCTCTTCGGTCGCGCCGTAGACGCTGAGCGACAGGTGATGGGGCGGGCGGGCGGTGAGCGTCTCAAGGATCTTTGGCTTGTGGAGCTGCGAGCCATTCGTCGAGATCGTCAGCATGATGCCGAGGTCATAGGCATACGAGTACGCCTCGGGGAACTCGCGGTCGATCAGCGGCTCGCCGCCCGTGATCTGGAGCCAGAGCACGCCGGCGTCGCGCATGATGTCGAGTAGCCGGACCTTGTCGGCCCATGGCATCCCCTCGAACCGCTTCAAGCCGAGGTAACAGTGCGGGCAGTCGTAGTCACAGCCCTTATTGATCTCGTAGGACGCGCGGGCCATGCCGTACGCGGAGGGGGCGCGCACGAGAATGGTGTCGCGCGAGGGCCGGTGTGCGGGGAGGTCGAGCTCCCATGCCTGGCGTGCGCCGTCGACGAGCCAGTGCGGAGCATCGGTGCCCGTGCTCGCGGCCTTGCTCAGTTCGAGGTATCGGGCGAGAGGGATCTGCACCCCGTTGTCGTTGCCGGGGCGTAAGACGAGGTACTCGTCGAGGAACGGGCTAGCGATCAGGTCGTGCGGGGGTGCGGGCACGGCTCCTCCTTGTATAGGCAAGGCGTGGTCACATCCGGACTCCGGCGGCGAGACGTTGAGGTCTGGCTGAGTCCCCCCAATGAACTGCTCGTATGGAACCGTGCGTAGCGCGGATGTACGTCACCGCAGGCGTGTCCCAGTTCGACGGTACGGCAGGCGAACCACCCCGCGCAGGAGGGCAGTTGACCCGCCGTGCGCCCGGGCAGAGAGAGGAACAGCACGGGGCGGGCCGACCACTCGATGTGGAGGTGCCGTGCGGCGACGGCGAACGTGAACGGCTCGCCGCGCTTCAGGCGGGCGGCCGACTCCCGCTGGCCGTTGCCGAGCCAGTCGTACGCCCTTCGGCTCTCCTCGTGGTCGAGCGCCGATACGACGATGCGCAGGGCGACCCGGACCCAGTTCACGGCCTGGGCGGCGGTTATCACCTCGATGGAGTGGGCGGGTGCGGTTTCGCGGCCATCCAGTGCGCTTCTGGTGACGCACTCGCACCAGAAGCCCGGGCGGGTGGTCACGATGGGGGTAACGGCTGGCATGGGTGCCCTCCTGACGCGCCTGCGGCAGCCCTCGTAAGGGGCGTGTGGGCAGGGGGAGTTCACCGTTTCGGCGCGACGGAGATGACACTCCACGGGCCGGGTCGGCGACGTAGAGCGACGGTAGCGTTACGGCTTGCTTGTCGCAAGAGTGTGCCGTCTCAAAAGTGCGCCCAGACGCGGTGAAGCCCCCGACCGGCAGCCGATCGAGGGCCGTGAAGAGCACCGAGGGATCAGGCGAGGTGGTCGAGCCCACCTACCTTGACGTTGAGCATGAAGGACCGAATTTGACGCTGGCTGGCCGTGAGTACAGTTCTGGGCGCGTCGCTCTCGCGCATCATGACCACGCCGTCGAGTACGGTCATCTCGACGCAGTCCTGGTTATCGTCGGGCCCGGAGTAAGAGGATTTGCGCCAGTTGATTGTGTCAGTCATGCCGATTGACCCACACTTCCTCTGCGATGCGCAGGATGTCTTCGCGTGACTCGCGCGGGTGCCGTGAAGCCCCCGACCGGCAGCCGATCGAGGCGCTGGAGGCATCACTCGTCAGGCGAGGTGGTCGAACTTGCCCAACTTGATGCCACGTACGAAAGCCTGGAGCTCGTTGCGGCTGGCGCTCATGATGACCGCAGGGTCATCGCTCTCCCGCACGAGAACACTGCTCGGGGTGGCCGCTATCTCAATGCACTCCTGGCCACCGTCGCCCCCGGAAAACGATGACTTCTGCCAGTGGACGCGCTCATTCGTCACGGTGGACTCACAATTCCTTGGTGATGGTGTGGATGACGTTCATCGACTCGCTCGTTCCCAGGGCGAAATCTTCAATGGTTTCGATGAGTGCCCGGTACTTCCTCAGTTGGGCCTCGGCGTCTAGCAGCGCGCCGTCGAAGGCGTTATCGACCTGCACCGTGTCGAGCTGCGGCACGGGGCCGCCTGCGTACAGGAGCGCCTGAATCGAAGATGTGATCTCCCTGGCGCTGAACGGGATGACGCGAATGGTGACCGTTGGCCATTCGGCGGCCTCGCGCAGAAAGGCCAACTGGGCCCGCATCACGTTGCGGGCCCCGTATTGGATGCGCAGCGCCGACTCGTGGACGAACGCGTCGAAGTTCGGAGGTGATGGCCGGTCGAAGATGCTGCGCCGCGTCATTCTGTGGCTCACGGCCGCGTCGATCTCCGTTGCCGGACGCCGGGCGATGGAGCCGCCGAAAACCGCGCGGGCGTATCCCTCGGTCTGCAACAGTCCCGGCATGAGCACCAACTGGACGTTGCGCAGGTATGTCGCGTGGTGCTCCAGCTCTGCCAAGTCCAGAGAACTGGCCGTCAGGGTGGACCGGTACTCCCGCCACCACCCCTTAGTGCGGTCCTCCGCCATGGTGGCCAGGGCGTCGATGTACGCGGCGTCCCGCGCGTCGTAATGTGCGGCCAGCCGTCGCACCCGCTCGCTGCTGACGCCCCACCTGCCTGATTCGATGTGGCTGATTTGCGGACGCTCCCAGCCCAGCGATGCGGCGGCCTCCGCGCTGGAGAGGCCCGCCTGCTCGCGGAGCTTGCGCAACTCGGAACCCAATCGCGCCTGGCGTGCCGTGGGTTGCCCTCGTGGTGGCATCCCGTCCCTCTCAATCTGTTGTGACGGGGCGACGGTTCCACTCTGCCACGGTCACCCGGGCGAGTGTAAGTCAAGGCACACTATTGCGCCGTCTCACTAGTGCGCCCTACTGTCAGTGAGTAACGCACTACGCACGCCAGTAAGACCCGAAGTGCAGCCACCTGCACGCCCGTTGAGGGCGTCCCGGGGGGTGGCCAGGCCACGGACGGCGGCGTGGGGCGCGGAGACTACGGACCCCCCGTGTAGGGAGAACGACCATGCGCACCGTAGGACTTGACCGGCCACCCCCACCCCAGACATTTCGGCTCAGTGCGCCGAACATCCCCCTGGCGCCGAGAATCGCCCGGGAGCAGGTCGCGCTGCTGCTGACGCTGACTGATCACGCGGACCTCGCTGACGTGGCGAGGCTGCTGGTCAGCGAGGTCGTCACCAACGTGCACGTCCACACGTCCACGCCCGTGGTCCACATGGTCGTGACCGTGGCGCGCGAGCGCGTACGGGTGGACGTATGGGACAACGCCCCGCGTGACTGCCCGTACGCGCACGTGGCGCGCAACGACGAGGAGCACGGACGCGGGCTCGCGCTGGTCGAGGCGCTGGCGTCCGGCTGGGGCATCGACTTGCCCACCGGGCCTCCCAGGCACCCACGGCCGGACAAACACGTCTGGTTCACGCTGGATGGCGAGGCGGCGGCTGCCGTTACGTAGCGAAGGCGCCGGGCCCCCGCGAGCGGCCTCCGCTGGGCGGACGCCGCCGTCGCGGGACTGCCGGTGCCGAGGCCGCCGGCACCGAGGCCGGGCCATCGCCGACCCGTGTCGGCCGGGCGTGGGCCCCGGCCCACGCCCGGCCGCGCGGCGCCGGGTCAGCGGCCGGACTCGGCCGCTTCCCGCTGCGCGCGCCACTCCGGCGCCAGCACCGACCAGATCTCTATGTCCTGGCGCTCGCCCCGGTGGAGGCCGCTCTCCCGCAGGACCCCGTCCCGCACCAGGCCGAGACGCTTGGCCGCCTTGGTGCTCGCCGTGTTGGCGGAAGCGGCATGCCATTCCACGCGGTGTATGCCGCGTACATCGACGGCCCAGTCGATGAGGACCCGGATGGCCCGGGTGACCAGGCCCCGCCCGGTCGCGGTCTCCTCCAGCCAGCAGCCGACCTCGCACATGCCTCCGGTGGCGTCGAAGATCCTGAACAGGACGCCCCCGACGAGCCTGCCTTCGACCCAGATGCCGTAGAAGCGGCCGGTGTCGGCGGCCGCCTTCTCCGCGTACATCTGAAGGAACGCCCTGGCGGACGCGAGGTCGGTGGCGCGGTCGGTCAGACCGGTGTAGGCCCCGATGTACTCGCGGCCACGCTCGATATGGGCGAAGTATTCCTCGGCGTTCCAGGGTTCCAGCGGCCGCAACTCGGCGTCGTCGCCCAGCGATATCGCGAACATGGTGCTCCTTCACAGGGTTCACAGGGGAAAGAGAGGAGGGAAGGGTGAGGTGTGGCGAGAGGGCGGCCCGTACGGACCGAACCTCCGGCGGCCGGTGCGCTCTCAGCCGGGAAGAGCAGGGACGGAAGCAGGGACGGAAGGCACGGCGGCGGCCCAGGCGCGGGACCCGGGCGTACGTCGAAGGGGGGTCGTCAACATGATCCGATACGGTGCCGCGAAACTCGTGACCGCACCAATGATTTAGCCACCGCTTGAGCCCGCCGCTGGACCAGGCCCTCGCCGACGCCCGCGCCGAAGCCCGCGATGAGTTCGCGTACGAACTCCGCGTGGGCGGCGAAGGCGCGGCGCTCAGGCGGCGGCGCGGGCGCGGGTGGCGAGCACCGCCGCCAGGGCGCACGGCGCGAGCAGCAGCCCGAAGGCGGCGCCGTAGCCGACGGTGTCGGTCGAACCGGCGCTCAGGCAGGCGTTGAACAGGGCGGAGGAGACGGCGAGAACCGTGAGCTGGCCCAGGTTCTGGGTGGTCTGCATCGCGCCGCTGGCGTAGCCCTGACGACCGGTCGGGCTGTGGGAGAGCGACAGCACGGTGAGGGAGGGGGCGAGCAGGCCCATGCCGATGGCCGCGACGACCATGGCCGACGCGGCGGTGTACGCGGGAAGCGCGGGAAGCGTTCCGGCGACCGCGATGCCGACCGCCGCCGACATCACCAGCGCACCGGCCACGACCATGTGGTGGCGAGGGCGGTGCTCCAGCAGGTGACCCTGCACCCAGGAGGAGGCGGCCCAGGCGACGGCGGCACCCGTGAAGGCCAGACCGATCACGACGGGAGGCGCGCCCCGGTCGGTGACGAGAAACAGTGGTACGAGGGCCTCCAGCGTGAAGAAGACCCCCGAACCCAGGCCGCGCAGCAGGACCGTGGCCGGGAGGCCGCGTGCGGCGCGCCACGTGCCCGGCGGCAGCAGCCGTGGCGCGCACGCCACCAGCAGGGCGAACCCTCCCGCCACGAACAGCAGATGGCGCGGGTCCCAGCCCGAGACCCCGTACTGCCCCAACGCCGCACCCAGGCTCACCGCTGCCGCGGCCAGCAGCGCGGGGCGGGGCGGCTTGTCTCCCGACGGCTTGGGCGCGGCGGCCCAGGAACGGCCGCGCAGCAGGGCGACCACGGCCAGCGTCGGCAGGAGGGTCAGCGCGGCCAGGCCGTAGAACACCGTGCGCCATGACCACCACTCGGCCACCAGCCCCGCCAGCGGCGGACCGATCAGCGACGGGACGATCCAACAGGTGCTCATCAACGCCAGGGCGCGCGGCCGCAGATGATCCGGGTAGGTCTGGCCAATCGCGGTGTTGATCGCCACCGCGACCATCCCGCCCGCCAGCCCGTCCAGGAAGCGCCCGGCCGCCAGTTGCCATATCGAGGTGCTGGCGCCCGAGACCAGCAGGGTGGCCACCGCGAGCACCATGCCCGCCGCCAGCGGACGGTGCGCCCCGGAGCGGTCCGCCCAGTGACCGCCAAGCACCCCGCCGAGCAGGCTCGCGGCCACGAAGCTCCCCGCCACCAGCGGGAAGAGCGAGACGCCGTCCAAGTCCCGTGCGGCCGTCGGCAAGGTGGGCATCACGGCCAGCGCGGCGAGCCCGGTCAGGAACATCACGGCGGCGAAGCTGAGGCTGGCGGCCGCGTACTTCCCGGAGAACAGCCTGTCCGTGGCCCCGGAGCCCGCCAGCGGCCGATCATCGGAGCCCGTCAGCGGCGGCCGATCAGCCGCCGTCGTCCGCTCGCCGGGGATCGGCGCGGTGGGTTTGGTGGCGGTTACGGTCGTCTGCTCGCCGGAGACCGCCACGATGGGTTCCGCCGGTTCCGCCGGTTCCGTGGATGCCGTGGGCGGGCCACTCGATGAGCACTCCGGATCATGAGTCACGAGCGCACAAGCTATGCGGAGCGCCTGACCGAGTGCTACTGGTTTTCGCGCTGCCCCATGTCCCGGACACGGCCGGGCTTTTGGCATCCGATCAGCGCGAAATGCCAGGGCGGGCACACCTCTTCGAGTGCGGGCCAGCATTTTGCACTAGAGCAAAAGTTAGTTGCCGCTAATACGTAAGCGGGTTAGCCTGCGCGCATGTCTGCTGAGATAGCCACCCCCGTCGTACTCGAAGGCCGCACCGTCCGGCTGGAGCCGTTGACGTTCGACCACGTTCCCGGTCTCTTCCGGGTCGGCGGCGGCGACGACGAGGTGTGGAGGTGGATGCCGTACGACACCCCGCGAACCGAGGACGCGCTGCGCGAGATCATGGGGAAGCACCTCACCGAGCAGGCGCAGGGCGCGGCCGTCCCCTTCGCGGTAGTCCTTCGGGAGACCGGCCAAGTCGTCGGGCACACGGCGTACCTGGACATGAGCGCGTACGACGAGCGGCTGGAGATCGGCTCGACGTGGTACGGGCGCAGCGCGTGGCGTACGGCCGTCAACAACGAGTCCAAGCTGCTGCTGCTCACCCACGCCTTCGAGGAACTGGGCATGGGGCGCGTGCAGTGGAAGACCCACCACCGCAACGTCCGGTCGCAGGAGGCGATTGCCCGGCTCGGCGCGCGCCGCGAGGGCGTGCTGCGCCGCCACATCAAGCAGCCGGACGGAAGCTGGCGCGACAGCGTCTACTACTCGATGCTCGCCGACGAGTGGCCGCAGGCGAAGAAGGCGCTGACGGCGCGGCTGGCGGCGGGCGCGGCCGGGGACGGCGCGCGGGTACGGGAGCCTGACCAGAAGGGCAGGGGGCAGACGAAGCAGCCGTCGAGGCGTTAGGGCGTGTCCGGGGGCACTCGCCGACTCACCGGACACGATCCGGGCGAGCGTGACTCAGGGGCGGGCGCCCGGGAAGGCGGTCTTCCCGGGCGCCCGCCTCATGTTCCTGAAGGATCGGTGGGCACGATGTGCTCGGAGGATCGGTGGGCAGCCGGCTGGAGACCCCGGGCCCACCGCGTGGCCCCTGCGGCTCAGATCCGCTTGGCGCAGGTAAGCGGCACCTGGCCGCCACGCACGAGGAACCAGTCGTGTCCGGTCTTTCCGCACTTGTTGTACGACTGGGAATATCCCCTGGCGATGAGGCAGCTCCTGAGCTTGTCGCCCTTGTGGACGTAGCGGGTGACGCGGTCGTCCGAGTCCGCCACCGTGTCGCCTTCGTCCGGCATACGGACGGCGACCTTCTTCCCCGTGATCTTGATCTTCGTGCAGGCGGCTGCGGCCTGCTTCGGCACCTCGGCCTGCGCGGACGCCGCCGTGGCAAGGCCGGTGCCCAGAACCGCGAGACCGAACATGCCGGCCACGGCACACCGGAGAGTACGAGAACGCTTCACGTGTAGTCCTTCGTGGTCAGTGAAGTACCCGCCCGAACGGGGGGGCGCTTTCACGCTAGCCCCACCCCTCTCACCCGTCACAGCTGGGTGCCACCCGAGCGTGACGCTTCTACGCGATCATCACCGACCTGGTCGGCACCCCGAGCGAACTGATCGACGAAACGGGCGACGTGGCCTGGCGCAGCCGGTCCACGCTGTGGGGCACCACCACCTGGCCATCGGCGAGCACGGCCTACACGCCACTCCGCTCCCAGGCCAGTACTTCGGCCCGGAAACGGGCCTTCACTACAATTTCTTCCGCTATTACGACCCATCGGCGGGCCGCTACTTGTCGGCGGACCCATTGGGGCTCTCTCCTGCGCCTAATCCGGCCACGTATGTGGACAATCCACTGGGGTGGACGGACCCGTTGGGGTTGGGTCCTTGTCCACCAGTAAAAGTTCCTGCTTCGGCGGTGCGGTTCAGTCGGAACTCGGTTAACGGTGCGGCTGAGATTATCGAAAGTATGCACAAGCGCGGCTGGAGGGGCGAACCGATCGACGTAATCCGCATGCCGGACGGTGGGCTGACGTCTATCGACAATACGCGCGTACTTGCCGCCCGTTACTCGGACACTCCGATCCTGGTACGAATAAGGGAGTTCGACGAGTCGCTGCCGCAAGATCTCATCGATAGTCGATGATTCGACACCAAGAAGGAAAGCCCAGTAACTTGAGGGTGAAGCAATCACAGCCAGAATCGGAAAGCAGAATTCAGGGTATCGTCATGCTTACCTCGTGGGCTCGGAAATTACTGTATGGGTAGGAGACTGGGGATGGCGAACATTTTTTCCCAAGAGGAACTCCCGGAGGGTTCCTCGTGCCCGGCGGCTTTCAGCGTGCCATCGAATCAGGGCTGGTTGGTCTAGACCCCTAGTGGCTGTTGGAGGGCGAAAATCTTCGCGCTCGTTTCTCCGGCCTTCGAAATCATTATCCGGAGCGTCGGCTGCTGCCTTTCGCGCGCCGTGAGGATAATGATGACGTCGCATGTTGGGACCTCGATGGCGGTACTGTTCGAGTAATCCATGACTTCGCGACCTCCGGTCGGGAGAATCGTGCGGAGTTCTCCGATTTCTACGACTGGTTGCGTGCGGCGCTAGAGGACTTCATTCTCTTTGAATGACGGATTCCGGGACTTCGCCCCGCTGAAGGGTTCTCAGGCTTGCTTCCGAGAACGGTGGCATCGGTATGGCTGAGCAGCACTGCGCGACGCGGTTGCACCGTAATTTCATGCAGAGGAGACTCCGGCTCCCTCGCCCCTCATTCAGGCCGTCGGGGCGCTGGAAGGTCGGCCTCTCACACGTGGCGCGGGGCCAAAGGTCGGATGGTCATTACCGTCTATTGCCGCCTTCATCGAACCTTCAGGTCTCGGTGAAGATCTCAGCGTAAATGCCATGAAGGTTATTCTTGCCACCATGTGCGAGAAAGGGGAGCTGCGTTGTCTGGCCGCCGGGAAATACTCGCTGAACGACGGTTAGTCCTCTGTGTGGCGTCATGGAAAACTGAGGCAATTGAAGCTTCGTGCGAGAGTAGTGCAGCAATGGGCGACGCGAACATTCGAGGGGTGGGGCGCTCCATGGTGAATTATTCGCACCCCGGATACACTTCAATGCCGCATGGTGCGCAGGGGCGGCGAATTTACCCCAGTCCGGTGCCCGAGAGTCTCCAGGTAATCAACCGGGACGTGCGTGCGGCCGCGTGGCCCGTAAGGGTGGCAACGCATGAACCCAAAATTTTGGCTCTCGACGGGCTGTGTAAGTGGCAGTCGCTACGGGGGCTTGCGTACATTAACGCTCTCGCGCCGCATTCCTGCCCTGACGAGCTCTTGCGCGACTTGGAAGCGCCTTCGAAGGTTCCTCTATCGGCTGCTCCGAACACGGTGACCTGCTTGAGCGCCTGGAATGCGCAGCGAGACAGTTGCCGGATGACATTCTGGACACCGTACTCCGCAAGTGCACCCCGCTGATCGTTGACGGGCCGCATGCTCCCTTCGTGGTTGCAGCTGGGCTCACTAAAGACTCTCGGCCGTCCCTGGATGATGCGATTGCCCGTGCGGCTGCTTCGAGCGGCTCATGGGGACACTCCATCGGCGTACGCGCGAGCATGGCTATGGCGTGGTCTACTAATGCATTTATTGGCGCATGGGTGGACTCGCCTCATCCATTTGATCACGCGAAAAGCCTGGGTATTGGTTCTCACCCAGCGGCTGACCGTCCCACTGGGGACGGCCTTTCAGAGTGGTTGACGGCTGTCCTTGCTTGGTAGATGAGGGTTTTCATGCCGCTCAGCGCCCGGTTGGAACTTCTATCTACATAAGTCACTGGTGTCTTGTTATGGACTACTGGAGAGTTGTGTGGCATCACGATTTTCGTGATGAGCCCATAACATTTTTCAGCGAGATTGCCGAAGATGGGTACGAATCTTGAAAGATCCAGAAATATCGCGATGGTCGTCTCCTGCGTGCAGATCGCATGCACGAGACCGGGGAAATCGGACTCGGCGGAACTCCGGTCGGTGGCATCGAGGATGTGGCAGCGCAGGCAGAATTCTCTGCCGTAGTGATCTCACGTACTGACTTTGAGGAAGTGTGGCAGTGCGCATCCTGCTCGGACTGAACCAGTGCTAGGGCCTTGCGCCGTAGATCAACTGGCCAGAAATGTCCGCGAGACGGCTCAGATGCCGCCACTGCGGCATGCGATCAGAGAAGGTTGGAAGAAACCAAAAGGAAAAGCCATGTGATCGACGGGGTGAGTGATGCGAGCGTTTGATCAGGGTCAGGTAGATGCCTTGCTGTCTGGTTCGCTTTTTATTGACGAGCCTGCGGAGCGGGAATGTCCGGCCTGTGGCGCGAGGAAGGTGAGAACTACGTTCGTCGTGACAGCGCTGGACGGCGTCCGGTTCGATTCACTTACTCGTGGTGTGCCGCATGTCGCCGATTCAAGGGGTGGACAGGCCCGGATACGGGCGACCTGGAGATTTCTGATCCGCTTGAGGGCAAGTCTCCGCAGGCGTGGCGGGAAATGGAGCGCGACTTCGACGGCTTTTTTCTGCATGGGCTCGCCGGGTTGTCCGAGACTCGGCGCAGCGTAAATCGCCAGGTTGGTGCGGGCGTTGGAGCGTGGTCCGCTCGCTCATCGGTGGGTAGACAAGCGATGGACGCTGGCGCGGGTGAATACGTTGATCGGGCGGCTGTTCCACATCTCGTACACAGTGGAGGGCACCTGGCAGCTGTGAAGCGCCATGGGTGTCGTGGCAGCAGCCCGGTCGGCAAGCGATCGAGCGCGACGATGGGGCGGTGGAGCTGTGGAAGAAGGAGGTCTGGCCGCGGGGGAGAGCACTGCGGCGGCGTGCGACGGCTGGATCGTCTTCGAGGACGAGGCTGGCCAGTCGATGACGCCGCCGCCTGCCAGGAGCTGGGGTCGCAGAGGCGACACCCCTGTGGTGCGGGTGCGGACCGGGGGCGGGACGGGTATCGATGGCGGGCATGCCCTGCTACAAGCCCGGAGAACGGTCTCAGATGTTCTACGCAGTCCGCGAGTACAGGGCGCAGGGGCCAGCTGAAGGGCTGCGAGTGGCGTGACTTCCGTGACCTGCTCATCCGGGACCGCGTCCAGCTCGGTGGCCCGATCATGCTGGTGTGGGACAACGTCCGCATCCTTCTGACGGCCCCGCTGCGCGAGTTCATCGCCGCGAACGCCGACCGGCTCACCCTCTACCAGCTGCCCACCCACACGCCGGATCTCAACCCGCAGGACGACGTCTGGCCGTTGGTCAAACGCGACATCGGAAACCTCGCCGCAGCCAACCTGGGCCAGATCACCAGGGCCGTAAAGCGCAGAGTCAAGCAGATCCAGTACCGCCCGGACCTGGCCAATGGCTGTCTTACCGGCACCGGGCTGGCCCTCAACGACTGACCACATCATCAGCCTGGGACAAAAACGCTAGCACCGGACTAGAGCGAGGCGGCATGGTGAGGCGCATGTACATTACCCAGTGCCGCACCGAGGACGTCGTCCTGCTCGACCAGCACCTGCCCTCGGGCGGTGCAACCTCGTTCCATGCCCGGCGCTTCGCTCGCAATGCCTCAGGCAGAAGCACATATCTGGTGGCCTGGTTGGATGGCCGTCCGGTTGGCAATGGGGAGGTCCGGTGGAACGGCTGCGCCGCCCCAGAGGTCCAGGCTGCCTTCGCAGACTGCCCGGAGATCAACGGCCTGAATGTCGCCGAACCGCTGCGCGGCACCGGGATCGGCACCGCGCTCATACGCCATGCCGAACGACTCGCAGTACAACGGAACACGCACAAAATCGGACTGGGCGTCGACGACCACGGCAATCCTCGGGCCGCAGCGCTCTACGCCCGTTTGGGATACCAGTCAACAGTCCGCTATCTGGACCGCTGGTCCTACATCGATCGGGACGGCATCAGCCACCACGTCGAAGACCCTTGCATCTTCCTCGTCAAGAATCTCACCGCGGACCGCCCCGATGCTGACGGCCAACGCGACCGCGATTCCTAACCCCCACGCCAAGCCCCGACATCACGCATTCAACTTCAGTAGTGCCGGCTGACCACGCTGTCCCAAACCAGCAGGAAGGTGACACAGTGAGCCAGTACTTCGAGATGGGCGACCAGAGCCTGTGGAACTCATCCAGCGGCGCCCCCCGGCTTTTCCTACGCCACATGGCCGTCTATGAAGCCGAACTGGCTCTGCCGTCCGGCATCGGTCCGAGGGAAGCCGACGAGTACCAGATCGATCCCACTGACTTCAAAGTGTTCGTCGAAGCCCTACTGACGCGGCATCGCACAACGAATCACGCTGTCGTGAACGCCCTGTCCGAAGGGTTTGTCGCCACGGCCTTGGTCCTCGCGGAGAGGGCAGGCATCGAGGTGAGCTGGGAGTCGGCTGACTCCACTCCAGGCGATGAACTCAGGGACATCCAGGTCCCGGCACCTCCGGCTCCTGATGAGGGGGAAAGGGCGGCCAACCTGCGCCGGACGGCATGCGAACTGGACCGGTTTATGGCGCGCTGAGCCTCCGTCTGCCCTGCCACGGGCCGAGACGCGACCGTCCCGGTTCGTCCCAGCGCATGCGACGAAACAGGCGATCCTGAGACCCGTGCTCAGTGCTACGGCAACGTACCTACGGTTCAATTGAGGGTCACGTCCAAGCTCATGGCAGCAGGGGCCCCACGGCCGCGCGTCGCCGCCACCGCAAAAGAGGTTAAGAGTGTCAGAACCGGTGGTGGTAAGGAAACGTTCTGCGCGCCTGTTCCATGCGGAAAGAAGGTGAAGTACAGCACGCGGTTCTGGGGGATCAGCGAAGGGTAGATAGTCTCTCCCATAGCGGGTACCAAGGCCAAGGTTGAGAGTATGTATGCCGACGTTAAGGTCCCCAAGGAGGCGGACAAGAAAGAGGATGCCCTGCGATGGTCATGGACTGGGAAGTCGATGTGCAGCTGTTGCTGGACGTCACGGATGACGAGTGGGCAAGGCTCGAAGTGGGCATGGTTGATGCGATGGAAGGAGAACCGCAGTATGAAATCGCACCGACAGCCACCTCCAACAGCCCTACCGGTGCTTTCTTCTCCGTCGGTGCCACCTTGCAGGTCAAGGCGGAGACGCCCGGCGAGGCGGCTGATACCGCTGTCGCCGTAACACGCCGTGCTCTCCAATCCGCTGGAGGAAGGCCGGACTGCGGCGTAGTGGAAGTCAATGTTCGCCAGGGTGAGGTAGACCCCCGGATTCTGGGCCGTTAGCCTCGCGCTTTCATAAAGCGGCCTGTCCGACATAAAGCGGCCTGCCCGCCAGGTGACCAGGGAAGCAGAAAGTGCCTCCGACCGGCGAGAATGAGGATAGCTGAGGTTCTCGCACCCGCCGGAGGCACTTTCCAGGTGGAGAAGCGCATCGGGCCCTATCCGCGTGTCCGTCAGCCGTTGCGGTTGCCTGGCAGCGGTCGGCCGACGGCGACGAAGAGCCTGGTGTCGGCGTCGATGACGACCTGGTGGTTCGTGGAGTACCGGGAGTTCGACTGCTCGGCGATGGCGCGGTCGCGGATGGGGGCTGGGCGCCGTCCACGATCAGTGACTGGAATAATGACTGCCATCTCAGTCCGAGGAGTCAAAGGGCCGACTCGGCATTCGATTGGTTTCGGTGAATAGCGGCCACGTACGTGGATGACCCAGGCTGTCCCTCAGCCAGTCCGTTGGGCCGCCGGAAGGTCGACGTTTTGCCGAAGCGGCGGGCTCGGACAGCGGATTCGGGGCAGGGGAGGTCGTACCCGCACCCTCGTCGGCAGGTTCGGGTCCTGGGAACGCGGGGCACAGAAAAACGCATGGTTCCTACACCGCGACTGACGATGACGGGCACTGTGCTGGACGCCCCTGACCCCCATGGGCTGGCGGACTTCTACCGGGGGCTGCTCGGGTGGAGCGTGACGCAGGAAGAGCCCGACTGGGTGAAGCTCAATCCGCCCGAGGGTGGGCCGGGGATCGCCTTCCAGACTGAGCCGGTCTACGCGAGGCCGACCTGGCCCGCTGTTGCCGGGGAGCAGCAGATGATGATGCATCTGGACATCGAGGTGGACGACCTCGCGGCTGCGGGGGCCCACGCACGCGCCTGCGGGGCCGTACTGGCGGAAGATCAGCCGCAGGACGACGTACGGGTGTATCTGGACCCCGCGGGGCATCCGTTCTGCCTGTGGGTGCGCGAGTAGGGACACCCCCGGCGCGAGGGCGCCAAGCGCACAGCACGAAGGGCCGCCGCTCCCCCGGGGTGGAATCCACCAGGGAGCGGCGGCCCTTCGGCCACTGGTCGTGCGTCCTCACCCGCTTGCGCGGATGGATCGGGCATAACGCGCCTTTGGCGGTTATGGGGCGAATTGCGCCCGAACTGCCCCGCGCCGCAGGAGCCATGACGCACTGTGGCGCCATGTCGGCGCCGCATGTGAAGGAACGGGCGTTGCGTCAGGCCGGACCTCCGGACCGGCCTCCGGGCCGGACCTCCGCGCTCGACCGGATCAGACGATTCGGGGCGGAGGGCCGGGCCGGAGGGGCCGGAAGGGGCCCGATCAGAGAACCCGCACCGCGCCCGACGGCATGTCGTAGCTCATGTCGCGCTGCACGATGCCCGTGCTGGAGTTCTGCGCGCCGATGAACTCGCCGCCACCGATGTAGACGGCGACGTGGTACGCGCTGCCCGCGCTGCCCCAGTAGAGGATGTCGCCGGGCTGCAGGGCGTCCAGGGAGACCTGGGTACCCGTGGTGGACTGCGGCTGCGAGGTGCGCGGCAGGCTGATGCCGACCTGGCGGAAGGCGGCACCGGTCAGGCCGGAGCAGTCGTACGAGGACGGGCCGGTCGAGCCGAGGACGTACGGCTTGCCGATCTGGGCCTTCAGGAAGCTGATGACAGCGGCCGCGTTGCCGGTGCCCGTGGAGGGGGCGGTGGGCGTGGGGGTGTCGGGGGCGGAGCCGGGGGCGCTGAGCGTGGTGCGCTCGGAGGAGCGGGAGGCCCGTGTCTCCTGCGCCTTCTCCGCGGCTGCGGCGCGCTTGGCGGCGGCGCGTTCCGCGCGCTCCTTGGCTTCCTTCGCCTTGCGCTCGGCTTCGGCCTTGGCCTTCTTGGCCTCGGACTTGGCCTTGTCGGCGGCCTGGTCCTGCTGTTCCTGGAGCTGGTAGCCGAGGGCGGCCTGCTCCGTGGCGTCAGCGGCCTGCGCCGTGGTGCTCGCCAGGGCGGCGGAGACCGTGGGCAGTTCCTGCGTCGTCTCGGTGGCAGCGGGTTCGGCGGCGGAGGCAGGCATGGCGCTTCCGGCCACCGCGAGGGTGAGGATGCCACCAGTTACCCCGGCGCGAATTGCCCGCGCGGAGGCGGCACGTCGGGGTTTCCGGTGGCTGGGTATGTGAGCGGTCTGGGACATGAGTACAACGGCTATCAGGAGGCACAGGTTGCCCACAACAAACGTGGGCTGCGCCACAATTGGCGTGTACACACCCAGAATTGAGTGAAGTTGATCTTGGGTGGGCGCTTCGGCGGCTTGTCGGATTTTCGCGATCATGCGCCTACGCATGGCTTTTGGCGGTCAAAACGCCTACCAGAGCCGCCTACCACCTTCGGGGGCCCTGCACCAAGGGTTCCCGTTAAATCGAGATCTCGAACGTGGGCCACTGTGGGATAGGTCACTCTCTGACGCCTCGTGAATGAAAGCGCGAGCCGACGATCAAGCTGTCGGCCGGATGGTGGAACATGCCACCGGGCGGCGGTCATCTACCAGTTGACGCTGTCCATCGCCAATTTGCGTGCATAGGTCACGTCTTGATAGGCCCGCACCTCCTGGACCTGCGGTAACACCCTCGGATGTCACCTCTAGTGACCACTCGGCCGCTTCGCGTATGAAGATCGCCGGTCATCCGACTTCATGATCGTTCATCGGGTGGCAAAGATCACAAACCCGGTGTCGCACCCCGTGTCGCAGATCACAAGGCGACGGGCATAAGATGCAGGCGAATCGGGCTTGTGAACTGCCTCACATGTTGGCGATCTTCAGAGGCAGGACGCTCGCCCGGCGCAGCCCTCCCCCGGCCGGGGGAGCCCAGCAGTCATCGTCGACTGAGAGGAGCGAGGAGCGGTGAACGCGTATGCGCCCATCCTCGTACTAGGAGCCCTCGGGGCCGGCTTTGCGATCTTCTCCGTGATCATGGCCACGATCATCGGTCCCAAGCGCTACAACCGGGCAAAGCTCGAAGCCTACGAGTGCGGCATTGAGCCGACCCCGCAGCCGGCTGGCGGCGGGCGCTTCCCGATCAAGTACTACCTGACGGCGATGCTCTTCATCGTCTTCGACATCGAGATCGTCTTCCTTTATCCCTGGGCCGTCACCTTCGACTCCCTCGGGTTGTTCGGGCTCGTCGAGATGCTCCTCTTCGTGCTCACCGTCTTCGTCGCCTACGCCTATGTCTGGCGTCGCGGCGGCCTGGAATGGGACTAACGGGAGCGAGAGGAGCCACATCGCAATGGGTATCGAAGAGAAGCTTCCGAGCGGGTTCCTGCTCACGACCGTCGAACAGGCCGCCGGGTGGGTGCGCAAGTCCTCCGTCTTCCCCGCCACCTTCGGGCTCGCGTGCTGCGCCATCGAGATGATGACCACCGGCGCCGGCCGCTACGACCTCGCCCGCTTCGGCATGGAGGTCTTCCGCGGCTCTCCCCGGCAGGCCGATCTGATGATCGTGGCCGGGCGGGTGAGCCAGAAGATGGCGCCCGTGCTGCGGCAGGTCTACGACCAGATGCCGAACCCGAAGTGGGTCATCTCCATGGGCGTGTGCGCCTCGTCCGGCGGGATGTTCAACAACTACGCGATCGTGCAGGGCGTGGACCACATCGTCCCGGTCGACATCTACCTGCCCGGCTGCCCGCCGCGCCCCGAGATGCTGCTCGACGCCATCCTCAAGCTCCACCACAAGATCCAGAACGAGAAGCTCGGGGTCAACCGCGAGGAAGCCGCCCGCGAGGCGGAGGAAGCGGCGCTCAAGGCGCTCCCGCTGATCGAGATGAAGGGGCTGCTCCGGTGAGTGACGCGAACGAGCCCGTCGGCGTCAACCCCGACCAGGACGTCAACGCCAACAACCTCCCCGGCCAGCGCGGCGACGCGGGGGAGGTCATCGGCACCCGGCGCGGCATGTTCGGGGCCGACAACGGCGGCGACACCTCCGGCTACGGCGGGCTGGTGCGCACCGTACGGCTGCCCGGCGCGTCCACCCGCCCGTACGGCGGGCCGCGCGGCGCCGGGGAGAGCGGATACGGCCAGTTCGACGAGGTGGCCGACGAACTGGAAGGCGCCCTGGAGGAGCAGGGACTGCTCCCCGAGAACGCCATCGAGAAGACGGTCGTCGACCGGGGCGAGCTGACCTTCCACATCGCCCGCGAGCACCTGCCGCGCGTCGCCCGCGTCCTGCGCGACGACCCGGCCCTGCGCTTCGAGCTGTGTACGGGCGTCAGCGGGGTGCACTTCCCCGGCGACAAGGGCCGCGAGCTGCACGCCGTCTACCATCTGCGCTCGCTCACCCACAACCGGCTGATCCGGCTGGAGGTGAGCGCCCCCGACGCCGATCCCCATGTGCCGTCGATCGTCGATATCTATCCGACCAACGACTGGCACGAGCGGGAGGTGTACGACTTCTTCGGCCTCATCTTCGACGGCCATCCCGCGCTCACGCGGATCATGATGCCCGACGACTGGCAGGGCTTCCCGCAGCGCAAGGACTACCCGCTCGGCGGCATCCCCGTCGAGTACAAGGGTGCCCAGATCCCGGCTCCCGACCAGCGGAGGTCGTACACCTGATGCCGCGTTCTCCCGGGGGGCGACCCCCGTACCCCCAGCCGGAAACCCCCATGTGGCACGGCCCGTCGGTACCGGCCCCGCGAGGAGGAGCCCGATGAGCACTTCGCACACCCAGCACGCCGCGCCGGAGTCCTCCGGGCCGGCTGCCTCGACCGCCCGCGAGACCACCGAGGGCACCGTCTACACCGTCACCGGCGGCGACTGGGACGAGGTGGTCGCCGCCGCGGGGCGGACCGACGACGAGCGCATCATCGTCAACATGGGCCCGCAGCACCCGTCCACGCACGGAGTGCTCCGGCTGATCCTGGAGATCGACGGCGAGACGGTCACCGAGGCCCGCTGCGGCATCGGCTATCTCCACACCGGCATTGAGAAGAACCTCGAATACCGGACCTGGACGCAGGGCTCCACGTTCGTGACGCGCATGGACTACCTGACCTCGTTCTTCAACGAGACGGCGTACTGCCTCGCGGTCGAGAAGCTGCTCGGCATCGAGGAGCAGGTGCCGGACCGGGCGACCGTCATCCGCGTCCTGCTGATGGAGCTCAACCGGCTCTCCTCACACCTGGTCTGCATCGCCACCGGCGGCATGGAGCTCGGCGCCACGACGGTCATGATCTACGGCTTCCGGGACCGGGAGATGATCCTCGACGCGTACGAGCTGATCACCGGCCTGCGGATGAACCACGCGTACATCCGCCCCGGCGGACTCGCCCAGGACCTGCCGCCCGGTGCTGTGGAGCACGTACGCGACCTGGTCAAGAAGCTGCGCAAGAACCTCGGCGAGTACGACAAGCTGGCCACCGGCAACCCGGTCTTCAAGGGCCGCACGCAGGGCATCGGCTACCTCGACCTCGCCGGGTGCATGGCGCTCGGGGCGAC
The DNA here is from genome assembly GCF_059026195.1 of Streptomyces sp. A01. Taxonomy (NCBI): domain Bacteria; kingdom Bacillati; phylum Actinomycetota; class Actinomycetes; order Kitasatosporales; family Streptomycetaceae; genus Streptomyces; species Streptomyces sp. A01. The sequence continues at coordinate 66,800 of NZ_JBWLKN010000007.1, forward strand.
GGGGCCCGTGCTGCGTGCCGCCGGACTGCCGCACGACCTGCGCAAGTCGCAGCCGTACTGCGGTTACGAGAACTACGACTTCGACATCCCGACCGACGACACCTGCGACGCCTACGGCCGCTTCCTCATCCGGCTTGAGGAGATGCGCCAGTCGCTGCGCATCGTCGAGCAGTGCCTGGACCGGCTGCGGCCGGGCCCGGTGATGGTCGCCGACAAGAAGATCGCCTGGCCCGCGCAGCTGGCCCTCGGCCCGGACGGGCTCGGCAACTCCCTGGACCACATCAAGAAGATCATGGGCACGTCGATGGAGGCCCTGATCCACCACTTCAAGCTCGTCACCGAGGGGTTCCGGGTGCCGCCGGGGCAGGCGTACACGGCCGTCGAATCCCCCAAGGGCGAGCTGGGTGTGCACGCCGTCAGCGACGGCGGCACCCGCCCTTACCGGGTCCACTTCAGAGACCCCTCCTTCACCAACCTGCAGGCGATGGCGGCGATGTGCGAAGGCGGCCAGATCGCCGACGTCATCGTCGCCGTAGCGTCCATCGACCCCGTGATGGGAGGCGTTGACCGGTGAGCGGCGCCCACGACGTACAGCTGGGCATGCCCCAGCTCCCGGCCCCCGACTATCCGGCGGAGGTACGGGCCCGGCTTGAGGCGGACGCCAAGGAGGTGATCGCCCGCTACCCCAGCAGCCGCTCCGCGCTGCTGCCGCTGCTGCACCTCGTGCAGTCGGAGGAGGGGTACGTGACCCGTACCGGCGTCCGGTTCTGCGCCGAGGTGCTGGAGCTGACCACCGCCGAGGTCACAGCGGTCTCCACCTTCTACTCCATGTACCGCCGCAAGCCGAGCGGCGACTACCAGGTGGGGGTCTGCACCAACACGCTGTGCGCGGTGATGGGCGGCGACGCGATCTTCGAGGCGCTCCAGGAGCACCTGGGCGTGGGCAACAACGAGACCACCAGCGACGGCAAGGTCACCCTCGAACACATCGAGTGCAACGCGGCCTGCGACTTCGCGCCCGTGCTGATGGTCAACTGGGAGTTCTTCGACAACCAGACGGTCGACTCCGCCAAGGAGCTCGTCGACGACCTGCGCGCCGGGCGGACCGTCGCGCCGACGCGCGGCGCCCCGCTGTGCACGTACAAGGAGACGGCGCGCGTCCTCGCCGGGTTCCCCGACGAGCGCCCCGGCGCCGTCGAGGCAGGCGGCGGCGCGGGACCGGCCTCGCTGGTGGGGCTCCGCCTCGCCAAGGGCGAGGTCGCGCCGGGCCGGGTCGTCTCGCAGCGCGCCGAGTCGGTGCCCGCCGACGCGGGGCCGCCGCAGCCGGGACAGGAAGCGCCCCCGACCCACCCCAGTTCGCACGACGCCCCGCGGCGGACGTCCGCCTCCGATCCCAGCCACCCGGCCGGGCCTACGGCCGAGGAGGGGGAGTGATGACCGTGGCCGCCGAGGTCAACGAGCACGACACCAGCCCGGAGAAGCTGCTCTCACCAGTGCTCTCCGAGTTCTGGGACCAGCCCGAATCCTGGACGCTGGACACCTACCGCCGCTACGACGGCTACGAGGGCATGCGCAAGGCGCTGGCCATGCCGCCCGACGACGTCATCGCCTACGTCAAGGAGTCGGGCCTGCGCGGCCGGGGCGGCGCGGGCTTCCCGACGGGCATGAAGTGGCAGTTCATCCCGCAGGGCGACGGCAAGCCGCACTACCTCGTCGTCAACGCGGACGAGTCCGAGCCCGGCACCTGCAAGGACATCCCCCTCCTCCTCGCCAACCCGCACTCGCTCATCGAAGGCATGATCATCGCCTGTCATGCCATCCGCTCCCACCACGCGTTCATCTATCTGCGCGGTGAGGTCGTGCCCGTGCTGCGCCGACTGCACGAGGCGGTGCGCGAGGCGTACGACGCGGGCTACCTCGGCCGGAACATCCTGGGCAGCGGGCTCGACCTCGACATCACCGTGCACGCCGGAGCGGGCGCGTACATCTGCGGTGAGGAGACGGCTCTGCTGGACTCCCTCGAAGGGCGGCGCGGGCAGCCCCGGCTGCGGCCGCCGTTCCCGGCCATCGCGGGCCTGTACGCGTGCCCCACTGTCGTGAACAACGTCGAGTCCATCGCCTCCGTTCCCGCGATCCTGCACAAGGGCAAGGAGTGGTTCAGGTCGATGGGCAGCGAGAAGTCCCCGGGCTTCACGCTCTACTCGCTGTCCGGGCACGTCACACGCCCCGGCCAGTACGAGGCGCCGCTCGGCATCACCCTGCGCCAGCTCCTCGACATGAGCGGCGGCATCCGCGCCGGGCACCGGCTGAAGTTCTGGACCCCCGGCGGCTCCTCCACCCCGCTCCTCACCGAGGAGCACCTGGACGTCCCCCTCGACTACGAGGGTGTCGGCGCCGCCGGATCGATGCTCGGCACCAAGGCGCTCCAGTGCTTCGACGAGACGACGTGCGTGGTGCGCGCGGTCACCCGCTGGACCGAGTTCTACGCGCATGAGTCGTGCGGCAAGTGCACGCCCTGCCGCGAGGGCACCTACTGGCTCGTCCAGCTGCTCCGCGACATCGAGGCGGGCAAGGGCCGGATGGCAGACCTCGACAAGCTGAACGACATCGCCGACACCATCAACGGCAAGTCGTTCTGCGCGCTCGGCGACGGCGCGGCCAGCCCCATCTTCTCCTCGCTGAAGTACTTCCGCGAGGAGTACGAGCGGCACGTCACCGGCGGCGGCTGCCCCTTCGACCCGGCCAGGTCCACGGCCTGGGCCGACGACACCAACAACACCCACCTGGAGGTGAACGCGTGACCGTAACGACCACGGGAGCCAGCAGCGGTTCCGCCGCGGGACCCTCCGGCGGAGGCGCGGCGGCGGTGCCGCCCGAAGACCTGGTCTCCCTGACCATCGACGGCGTGGAGATCAGCGTGCCCAAGGGCACCCTGGTCATCCGCGCCGCCGAGCTGCTCGGCATCGAGATCCCGCGCTTCTGCGACCACCCGCTCCTCGACCCGGTCGGCGCCTGCCGGCAGTGCATCGTAGAGGTCGAGGGGCAGCGCAAGCCCATGGCCTCCTGCACGATCACGTGTACCGACGGCATGGTGGTCAAGTCGCAGCTCTCCTCGCCGGTCGCCGAGAAGGCGCAGCGCGGCGTGATGGAGCTCCTGCTCATCAACCACCCGCTGGACTGCCCGGTCTGCGACAAGGGCGGTGAGTGCCCGCTCCAGAACCAGGCCATGTCCACCGGCGAGACCGACACCCGGTTCGAGGGCAGGAAGCGCACCTTCGAGAAGCCCGTCCCCATCTCCCCCCAGGTGCTGCTCGACCGCGAGCGCTGCGTCCTGTGCGCACGCTGCACCCGGTTCTCCAACCAGATCGCGGGCGACCCGATGATCGAGCTGCTGGAGCGGGGCGCGCTCCAGCAGGTGGGCACCGGCGAGGGCGACCCGTTCGAGTCGTACTTCTCGGGGAACACCATCCAGATCTGCCCGGTGGGGGCGCTGACGTCGGCGGCCTACCGGTTCCGGTCGCGCCCCTTCGACCTGGTCTCCACGCCGAGCGTGTGCGAGCACTGCGCCGGAGGCTGCGCCACCCGCACCGACCACCGGCGCGGCAAGGTCATGCGGCGGCTCGCCGCGAACGACCCCGAGGTCAACGAGGAGTGGGTCTGCGACAAGGGCCGGTTCGCCTTCCGGTACGCGCAGCGCCCCGACCGGCTGTCCATCCCGCTCGTACGGGACGCCGACAGCGGTGAACTGGTGCCGGCGAGCTGGCCGGAGGCGCTGGAAGCAGCGGCGCGCGGGCTGGCCGCGGCGAAGGGCCGTACCGGGGTGCTGGCCGGTGGGCGGCTGACCGTCGAGGACTCGTACGCGTACGCCAAGTTCGCGCGGGTCGTCCTCGGCACCAACGACATCGACTTCCGGGCCAGGGTCCACAGCGGTGAGGAGGCCGACTTCCTCGCGGCCTGTGTCGCCGGGCGGGGCCTGGACCTGAACGGCCAGGGGCTGACGAACACGACGCTGGAGGCGGCCCCGGCCGTGCTGCTCGCCGGGTTCGAGGCGGAGGAGGAGGCGCCCGGTGTCTTCCTGCGGCTGCGCAAGGCGCACCGGCTGCACGGTCAGCGCACCTTCTCGCTCGCCTCGCACGCGACCCGGGGTCTGACCAAGGCGGGCGGCCGGCTGCTGCCCGCGGCGCCGGGCACCGAGCCGACGTGGCTGGACGCGCTGGCCCACCCCCAGGCGGAACCCGCGGGCGGGGCGGGCCTGGACGAGCTGGGCCGGCAGGCGGCCGACGCGCTGCGCGCCGACGGCTCGGTGATCATCGTGGGGGAGCGGCTGGCCGGCGTGCCCGGCGCGCTGGCCGCCGCCGTCCGGCTCGCCGCGGCCACCGGAGCGACGCTGGCCTGGATTCCGCGCAGGGCGGGGGAGCGCGGCGCCGTCGAGGCGGGCGCGCTGCCCGGGCTGCTGCCCGGTGGCCGTCCCGCGACCAGCCCGAGCGCCCGCGACGAGGTCGCCGAGGTGTGGGGCGGCACCGAACTCCCGCACCGCTACGGCAGGGACACCGGGCAGATCATCGAGGCCGCGGCCACCGGTGAGCTGGGCGCGTTGCTCGTCGGCGGCGTCGAGGTGGGCGATCTGCCCGACCCGGCGCGCGCCGTCGAGGCGCTGGACGCGGTGGGTTTCGTGGTCAGCCTGGAGCAGCGGCCCTCGGAGGTCACCGACCGGGCGGACGTGGTGCTGCCGGTCGCCGCCGTCGCCGAGAAGTCCGGCACCTTCCTCAACTGGGAGGGCAGGGCCCGGATGTTCGAGGCCGCGGTCAAGCCCGACCAGATGACCCGGCGGCACGTCCAGCCGGACGGTCGGGTCCTGCACATGCTCGCCGACGCGCTCGGCACGCCGATCGCCCTGCCCGATGTGCGCGCCGCCCGGCGCGAACTGGACCGGCTCAGCGGCTGGGAGGCCGCTGCGGTCCCCGGCCTGGCCGCCGCCGTCGGCACGGGGGCGGCCACCGCGCGGGGCGTCCAGCCACCGCCCCGCCCCGAAGCGGGGCAGGCGGTCCTCGCCGGTCACCGGATGCTGCTCGACCAGGGCCGCATGCAGGACGGGGACGAGGCGCTGACCGGCACCCGGCACGCGGCCGTCGCCCGGCTCTCGGCGGCGACCGCCGAGGAGGCCGGGGTGCGCGGCGGCGATCCGCTGACCGTCACCGGGCCCACCGGAACGGTGACGCTGCCCGCGCTGATCACCGCGATGCCCGACCGGGTGGTGTGGCTGCCGCTGAACTCGGTCGGCGCGGGCGTCCAGCGCGACCTGGGCTCCCGCCCCGGTGAGCTGGTCACGATCGGAGCCCCGGCCGCAGCGGCGGGCAGCCCGGAGCCCGTCACGGAGGGGGAGGCATGAACACCATGAACTACCTCGCGGCCGAAGACCTGTCCATGTTCGGGAGCGACCCGTGGTGGCTGGTCGTCATCAAGGCGGTCTTCTGCTTCGCGTTCCTGATGGTGACCGTGCTGATCTCCATCGTCATGGAGCGCAAGGTCGTCGCCTGGATGCAGCTGCGCATCGGCCCCAACCGGCACGGCCCGTGGGGCATGCTCCAGTCCCTCGCCGACGGCGTGAAGCTGATGCTGAAGGAAGACGTCATCGTCAAGCGGGCGGACAAGGCGGTGTACCTGCTCGCGCCGGTCATCGCGGCGATCCCCGCGTTCATGGCGTTCGCGGTCATCCCCTTCGGCCCGGCGGGCAACGAGATCTCGATCTTCGGTGAGCGCACCACGATGCAGCTGACCGACCTGCCGATCGCCGTCCTCTACATCCTCGCCACCGCCTCCGTCGGCATCTACGGCATCGTGCTGGCGGGCTGGTCCTCCGGATCGACGTACCCGCTGCTCGGCGGGTTGCGCTCGTGCGCGCAGATGATCAGCTACGAGATCGCGATGGGCCTGTCGTTCGCCGCGGTCTTCCTGCACTCGGGGTCGATGTCCACCTCGACCATCGTGGAGGCGCAGCAGGAGCGCTGGTTCGCTGTGCTGCTGCCGGTGTCGTTCATCATCTACCTGGTGGCGATGGTCGGCGAGACCAATCGCGCGCCGTTCGACATGCCGGAGTCCGAGGGCGACCTCGTCGGCGGCTTCAACACCGAGTACTCCTCGATCAAGTTCGCGATGTTCATGCTCGCCGAGTACGTCAACATGGTCACCGTCTCGGCGGTGGCCGTCACCCTCTTCCTCGGCGGCTGGCGGGCCCCGTACCCGATCAGCACGTTCTGGGAGGGCGCGAACCACGGCTGGTGGCCGATGCTCTGGTTCGTCGGCAAGCTCCTCACGCTGCTGTTCGCCTTCGTATGGCTGCGCGGCACGCTGCCCCGGGTGCGCTACGACCAGTTCATGAAGCTGGGCTGGAAGGTCCTCATCCCCGTCTCCATGGTCTGGCTGATGCTGGTCGCCACGGTGCGGGCGCTGCGCAACGAGGACTACGACTTCCAGGAGATCGTGCTGTACGTCGGCGGCGCCGTACTCGCGCTGCTGCTGCTGTCGTTCGTCTTCGACATGTACCGCGACCGCGAGGACAAGCGGGCCGCTGAGCTGGCCGACGCCGAACCGGAGCCGGCCTTCGATCCGATGGCGGGCGGCTTCCCCGTACCGCCGCTGCCTGGACAGACCCTGCCGCCCGTGCCACGCCGACGCTCGCGCCAGGAGCGCGAGCTGGTCACCACGGACGGGACGACCGATGGAGAGGAGGCCGACGGTGTCTGAGAAAGCCTCCCGGGAGGAGCCCTCCAAGGCTCCGCCGCTGAATCCGGTGGCCGGCTTCGGCGTGACCTTCAAGGCCATGTTCAAGAAGCGGCTGACGGAGCAGTACCCGGAAGAGAAGAAGCCCACCGCGCCCCGGTTCCACGGCCGCCACCAGCTCAACCGGCATCCGGACGGCCTGGAGAAGTGCATCGGCTGCGAGCTGTGCGCGTGGGCCTGCCCCGCGGACGCGATCTACGTGGAAGGCGCGGACAACACCGAGGAGGAGCGCTACTCACCGGGCGAGCGGTACGGCCGCGTCTACCAGATCAACTACCTGCGCTGCATCCTGTGCGGCCTGTGCGTCGAGGCGTGCCCGACCCGGGCGCTGACCATGACCAACGAGTACGAACTCGCCAACACCTCCCGCGCCTCGCTCATCTACACCAAGGACGAGCTGCTCGCCGGGCTTGAGGAGGGGATGGTCGAGACACCGCACTCGATCTTCCCCGGCATGGACGAGCAGGACTACTACCGGGGCCTGGTCACCGAGGCCGCGCCGGGCACACAGCGGCAGGTCGCCGTCAGCAAGGGCGAGCAGCCCGCGCGTGAGGAGGCGGAGGCGTGACCGCACTGGCCGTGGCGGCCTCCACCACCTCCACCGGGGAGGCCGTCCAGTTCTGGGTGCTCGGCACCGTGGCCGTGATCGGCGCGCTGTCCACCATCCTCATGAAGAAGGCGGTGCACTCCGCCCTCTCGCTCGCCGGGACCATGATCATCCTGGCCGTCTTCTACCTCGCCAACGGCGCGTACTTCCTCGGCGTCGTGCAGATCGTCGTCTACACCGGCGCGATCATGATGCTCTTCCTCTTCGTCGTCATGCTGGTCGGCGTCACCGCCGCCGACTCGGTCAAGGAGACGATCAAGGGGCAGCGCTGGCTGGCCGCCGCGTGCGGGCTCGGCTTCGGCGTCCTGCTCATCGCCGGGATCGGCCACGCCTCGCTGAAGACCTCCCAGGGACTCGGCAAGGCCAACGCGGGCGGCAACGTCGAGGGCCTGGCGGAGCTGATCTTCACCAAGTACGTCTTCGCCTTCGAGCTCACCGGCGCGCTGCTGATCGTCGCGGCCGTCGGCGCGATGGTGCTCACCCACCGGGAGCGCACCGAGCGCCCGGCGAGCCAGCAGGAGCTGGCCGAGCGCCGGGTCCGCGCGGGCAAGCAGCTCCCGCCGCTGCCCGCGCCCGGCGTCTACGCCCGGCACAACGCCGTGGACATCCCCGGCCTGCTGCCCGACGGCACCCCGTCCGAGCTGACCGTCAACCCGACGCTGCGCGGCCGTGGCCAGATCCGGGACGTCTCCGGTGCCGCGCTCGCCGACCTGGCCGCGCTGGAGCAGCGCTCCGAGGAATGGCTGGAGCGCGGCGAAGCCGGCGAGGGACCGGGAGAACCGGCCACGGGCGCCCGTAACAGCGCCCGTACGGACAAGCGTGACGGGGATCGTGCCGAGGAGGAGGTCAAGTGAACCCGGTCAACTACCTCTACCTGGCCGCCCTGCTGTTCACGATCGGCGCCACGGGCGTACTGATCAGGCGGAACGCGATCGTCGTGTTCATGTGCGTGGAACTGATGCTGAACGCCTGCAACCTGGCGTTCGTCACCTTCTCGCGGATGCACGGCAACCTCGACGGTCAGATCGTGGCCTTCTTCACGATGGTCGTCGCCGCCGCCGAGGTCGTGATCGGCCTCGCGATCATCGTGACGATCTTCCGCTCCCGCCACTCGGCCTCGGTCGACGACGCCAGCCTGATGAAGCTGTAAGGGGAAGCGAACAGTGGAGAACCTCATCGGATGGCTTGTCGCCGCACCGCTGCTCGGCGCGGCCGTGCTGCTGTGCGGCGGCAAGCGGCTCGACCGCGTCGGGCACTGGCTCGGCACGCTGCTCGCCGCGGCGTCGTTCGCGATCGGCGTGCTGCTCTTCGTGGACATGCTGGGCGCGAACGAGCACGACCGGGCCATGCACCAGCACCTCTTCAGCTGGATTCCCGTCCAGGGCTTCCAGGCGGACGTCGCCTTCCAGCTCGACCAGTTGTCGATGACCTTCGTGCTGCTGATCACGGGTGTGGGCACGCTGATCCACCTCTACTCGATCGGCTATATGGAGCACGACGAGCGGCGCCGCCGCTTCTTCGGCTTCCTCAACCTCTTCCTCGCGGCGATGCTGCTGCTCGTCATCGCCGACAACTACCTGCTGCTGTACGTCGGCTGGGAGGGCGTCGGCCTCGCCTCGTACCTGCTGATCGGCTTCTGGCAGCACAAGCCGTCGGCGGCCACCGCGGCCAAGAAGGCGTTCCTCGTCAACCGGGTCGGCGACGTCGGCCTGTCCATCGCGATCATGCTGATGTTCACCACCTTCGGCACCTTCACCTTCGGTCCTGTGCTGGAGGCGACGGGCGAGACCGGTGAGGGCAAGCTGACCGCGATCGGGCTCATGCTGCTGCTCGCCGCGTGCGGCAAGTCGGCGCAGGTCCCGCTCCAGTCCTGGCTCGGCGACGCGATGGAGGGCCCGACCCCGGTCTCGGCCCTCATCCACGCGGCGACGATGGTGACGGCGGGCGTGTACCTCATCACCCGCTCCGGCGCGATCTTCAACGGCGCGCCCGACGCGCAGACCGCCGTGGTCACCGTGGGCGCGGTGACGCTCCTGTTCGGTGCGATCGTCGGTTGCGCCAAGGACGACATCAAGAAGGCGCTCGCCGGATCGACGATGTCGCAGATCGGCTACATGATCATGGCCGCCGGGCTCGGCCCGATCGGCTACGTCTTCGCGATCATGCACCTGGTCACGCACGGCTTCTTCAAGGCCGGGCTGTTCCTCGGTGCGGGCTCTGTGATGCACGCGATGAACGACGAGGTCGACATGCGCAAGTACGGCGGCCTGCGGAAGTACATGCCGGTCACCTTCATCACCTTCGGCCTCGGCTATCTCGCGATCATCGGCTTCCCCGGCCTGTCCGGCTTCTTCTCCAAGGACAAGATCATTGAGGCGGCCTTCGCCAAGGGTGGCACCGAGGGCTGGATTCTGGGGGGCGCCGCCCTGCTCGGCGCGGCTCTCACGGCGTACTACATGACCCGCGTCATGCTGATGACCTTCTTCGGCGAGGAGCGGTGGCGCCACAGGGCGACCCCGTCGCCGGACGAGCCCAGCGCGGAGCCCGCGGCGCAGGAGCGCGGTGAGCACGCGGAGCCGCACCCGCACGAGTCGCCCAAGTCCATGACGATCCCCATGATCGTGCTGGCCTTCGGCTCGGTCTTCGCGGGCGGGCTGTTCAGCCTCAACGACCGGTTCATCACCTGGCTTGAGCCGGTCACCGGCCACAAGCACGGTCATCCGCCGATCAGCGCCACGACCGTCACGCTCTCCACGGTCGCCGTGCTCATCATCGGCGTCGGGCTCGCCTGGACGCAGTACGGACGCAAGCCGGTGCCCGTGGTCGCGCCACGCGGCTCACTGCTCACCCGGGCCGCCCGCCGCGACCTGCTCCAGGACGACTTCAACCACGTCGTGCTCGTCAGCGGCGGCGAGCACCTGACGCGCAGCCTGGTCTATGTCGATCACAAGCTGGTCGACGGCGTCGTCAACGGCACGGCGGCCTCGGTCGGCGGACTGTCGGGGCGGCTGCGGCGGCTGCAAAACGGCTATGCCCGCAGTTACGCGGTCTCGATGTTCGGCGGCGTGGCGGTCCTGATCGCCGCGACGCTGCTGATGAGGGCGGTCTGACATGTCATTTCCTCTGCTGACGGCCATGGCCGCGGTGCCCGCGGCCGGTGCGATCGTCACCGCCGCAGTCCCGGCGGCCAAGCGCACCGTCGCCAAGTGGGTGGCGCTGCTCTTCTCGCTGGCCACCCTGGCCCTGGCGGCGGTGGCGCTGGTCCGCTTCGACCCGGGCAGCGACGATCCGTACCAGCTCACCGAATCGCACCCCTGGATCGCCGACTTCGGCGTGCGCTACGAGCTGGGCGTGGACGGCATCGGAGTGGTGCTGGTCGCGCTGACCGCGCTGCTCATCCCGTTCATCATGCTGGCGGGCTGGCACGACGCCGACCCCCTGGAAGAGGCGAACCCCAACCGGCGCTGGCGGCCCACGCAGGGCTTCTTCGCGCTGATCCTGATGGTCGAGGCGATGGTGATCGTCTCCTTCGAGGCCACCGACGTCTTCCTCTTCTACATCTTCTTCGAAGCCATGCTGATCCCGATGTACTTCCTCATCGGCGGCTTCGGGGACCGGGCGGGACAGCTGTCCGAGGACGAGACGGCCAAGCAGCGCAGCTACGCCGCCGTGAAGTTCCTGCTCTACAACCTGGCCGGCGGCCTGATCATGCTGGCCGCGGTGGTCGGCCTGTACGCCGTCACCGCCGACGACATGGGAACCGGCACCTTCTCGCTCCAGCAGATCGCCGAGGCCAGGGCCAGCGGCGAGCTGAACATCTCCACCAACACCGAACGGCTGCTGTTCCTCGGCTTCTTCTTCGCCTTCGCGGTGAAGGCCCCGCTGTGGCCGCTGCACACCTGGCTACCGAACGCGATGGGCGAGGCGACCACGCCGGTCGCCGTGCTCATCACGGCGGTGGTCGACAAGGTCGGCACCTTCGCGATGCTCCGCTTCTGCCTCCAGCTCTTCCCCGAGGCCAGCAAGTGGGCGACGCCGGTGATCCTGGTGCTCGCCGTCATCAGCATCATCTACGGCGCACTGCTCGCCGTGGGCCAGAAGGACATCAAGCGCCTGGTGGCGTACGCGTCGATCTCCCACTTCGGCTTCATCATCCTGGGCATCTTCGCGATGACCAGCCAGGGACAGAGCGGCGCGACGCTGTACATGATCAACCACGGGATCTCCACGGCGGCGCTGATGCTGGTCGCCGGTTTCCTGATCAGCAGGCGCGGTTCGCGGCTCATCGCGGACTACGGCGGGGTACAGAAGGTGGCCCCGGTGCTCGCCGGCACGTTCCTGGTCGGCGGTCTGGCGACGCTGTCGCTGCCCGGTCTCGCGCCGTTCATCAGTGAGTTCCTGGTCCTGGTCGGCACGTTCAGCCGGTACCCGGCCATCGCCATCGTCGCCACGGTCGGCATCGTGCTCGCCGCGCTGTACGTCCTCGTCCTCTACCAGCGGACGATGACGGGCCCGGTGAAGGCCGGAATCGAGAACATGCCTGACCTCCGGGTGCGGGAACTCGTCGTCGTCGCCCCGCTGATCGCGCTGTTGATCTTCCTCGGCGTCTACCCGAAGCCGGTCACCGAGATCGTGAACCCGGCCGTCGACCACACGCTGTCCGTGGTCGACAAGCAGGACCCCAAGCCCGATGTGCCCGTGCAAGATGTGGAGGCCGCGAAGTGAGCGCCGTGGCAGATCCCGGAACTGTCCACAGCCTGTGGACAATGGCGGCGGAGTCGCCGGACACGTTCAAGGCGCCCCATATCGAGTACGGCCAGCTGTCACCGACGCTGATCGTCCTGGGCGCCGCCGTCATCGGCGTACTCATCGAGGCTTTCCTGCCCCGCAAAGCCCGTTATGGTACACAGCTGTTCGTCGCGGTCCTGGGGCTCGCCTCCGCCTTCGCCGCCGTCGTCGGCCTCGCCGCCGGGGACTACGGCAGCAGCAAGGCGCGGATCGCCGCGATGGGCGCCATCGCCGTCGACGGGCCCGCGCTCTTCCTCCAGGGCACCATCCTGCTGGTCTCGGTGGTCGCGGTCTTCACCTTCGCCGAACGCCGCCTCGACCCACAAGTGCACGGCAACCGCGTCGACTCCTTCGCCGCGCAGGCGGCGGCCGTCCCCGGCGGCAAGGCCGAACAAGAGGCCATCAAGGCCGGGTTCGCCACCACCGAGGTCTTCCCGCTGCTGATGTTCGCCGTCGGCGGCCTGCTGATCTTCCCCGCGGCGAACGACCTGCTGACGCTGTTCATCGCGCTGGAGGTCTTCTCCCTCCCGCTGTACGTGCTGTGCGCGCTCGCCCGGCGCCAGCGCATGATGTCGCAGGAAGCGGCGGTGAAGTACTTCCTGCTCGGCGCCTTCTCCTCGGCGTTCCTGCTGTTCGGCATCGCCCTGTTGTACGGCTACGCGGGCTCCGTCTCGTACGGCAGGATCGCGGACGTCGTGGACGGCGAGGTCGGTGACATCACGCCCGCGCTCGCGGAGACCATGGGCAACGACGTCCTGCTGCTCATCGGCGGCGCGATGGTGCTGACGGGGCTGCTGTTCAAGATCGGCGCGGTCCCCTTCCACATGTGGACGCCGGACGTCTACCAGGGCGCCCCCACCCCCGTCACCGGCTTCATGGCGGCGGCGACGAAGGTCGCCGGGTTCGGCGCGCTGCTGCGCCTGCTGTACGTGGTGCTGCCGGGGCTGCGCTGGGACTGGCGTCCCGTGATGTGGGGCGTCGCGATCATCACCATGCTGGTCGGCGCGATCATCGCGGTCACCCAGACCGATGTGAAGCGGCTGCTGGCCTACTCCTCCATCGCGCACGCCGGGTTCATCCTCGCCGGTGTCATCGCCACCTCCGAGGACGGCGTCTCCTCCGTCCTCTTCTACCTGGCGGCGTACTCCTTCGTGACGCTGGGCGCGTTCGCCGTGGTCACCCTGGTCCGCGACGCGGGCGGCGAGGCCACCCACCTGTCCAAGTGGGCCGGTCTCGGCAGGCGTTCACCCCTGGTCGCCGCGGTCTTCGCGGTCTTCCTGCTGGCCTTCGCGGGCATCCCGCTCACCTCGGGCTTCGCGGGCAAGTTCGCGGTCTTCAAGGCGGCGGCCGAGGGCGGCGCGGGCGCGCTGGTCGTGGTCGGCGTGATCTCCTCGGCCATCGCGGCGTTCTTCTACATCCGCGTCATCGTGCTGATGTTCTTCAGCGAACCACGCGCCGACGGCCCGACGGTCGCCGTGCCGAGCATGCTGACGTCCTCGGCCATCGCGATCGGCGTCGCGGTGACGCTGGTCCTCGGCATCGCCCCGCAGTACTTCCTCGACCTCGCGGGGGACGCGGGCGTCTTCGTACGGTAGCCACGGCGGACATGCCAACGGCCCGGCACCTGGGAGAGGTGCCGGGCCGTTGGCTTGTCCGGCGGAACCGGTGGGGGGCTGATCAGGACTGTCCGGCCGCGCGGCGGCGGGGAGAGATTCCGCCGAGGTCGAGATCGACGGTGAAGGGGGCGGACACCTTCATGCGGTCCCGGAAGATGCCGGTGCTGGTGTACACGCCGGTGGCTGGTTCCAGCTCGAAGACGTAGACCACGGCACGGTCGTTGTCGTTCTCCACCCGCCAGTAGTGCGGGATCTTGGCGCGCGCGTACTTCACCGGCTTGGTCTCGCGGTCCAGCGTCACCGATTCGGGGCGGACGACTTCGATGGCCAGCAGCACCGACGTAGCGGGAAGACGGGTCTGCCGCCCGTCTTCGATGACGTCACCGTGCACGACGATCACCTCGGGTTCGGGCCTGTTCTGCCGGTCGATGTCGATGGTGAACTCGCGCATGACCTCCAGGTCCGCAGGGGCGACGGAGTGCAACTGCCGCTCGAAGAAGCCGACCGCACGCTCATGGAAAACCGTTTGCGGGCTCACGAAGACAAGGCTGCCGTCGATCAGCTCCGTGTGCGGAGGCAGGTCCGGAAGCCTGTCCAGGTCGTCGGCGGTCCAGCCGCCCTGGGGCGGAACGGGCCACCCGGCCCCGGTGGCTGCGGTTTTCGGGGTCTCGGGTTCGCCGCTTATCAGTGCTCCCATGCGACGGAGTCTCGCGGGTTCGCCCAGCGGAACCGGCGGAAACCCCATCATGCCCCCGCGTACGGGTGAACCCTCGTGCGCCGTTGACGTGCGGGGTGTACGCCCGGAGCTCCGCGTCCGGATCGGCGGGGGTAAGGCCCTGGGGCCGGGCGGGGAACGGGCGCTGCGGGCGGTGGGAAGCGGGCGAGCCCCCGGGGGCTCGGGAGAAGCAGTGAGCGGGGTCAGCCGCCGAGGCCGCCCGTGGCTTCGACGTCGCCGAGGTCGGGGAGGCCGGTGGGCTTCGGGACGTCGGGGAGGTCCACGGGCTTCTCGGTCTTGATGAAGGTGTCGGCCTCGCTGAGGCCGTCCCACTGCACCTTCAGGCTGCCGTCCGCGCCCGGGGTGACCGAGCCCGAGGTCCGGTCGGTGTTGCCGTCCGGGCACTTGAGGGTCAGCTTGTTCTGGCTGAACGTACCGGTGCAGGTGTGCTCACCGGCGAGGATGGCACCCTTCTCGCTGAGGGACAGGATGACCACGCTGCCGTCGTTCTTCGCGATGTACGTCCCGCTCGCCTGCGCGTTGTCCCCTTCTGCGGGGGCGTCGCCCGGGTTCTGCTCGGCGCCCGAGGTGCTCGCCTCGGACTTCTCGCTGTCACCGTCGCTGTCGCTTCCGCACCCGGTCACGAGCAGGGCGGCGATGACCGCCGCACCAGCGAGCGTCGCTGCCTTGCGCACGTGCTTCTCCGTCCGTTCCCTGCGTTGCGGGCCGCCCGGTGAGGGGCGGCCCCGTTCTGGTCGAGAGCCTGACAAGCTAGCAGTCGCCCGCTCGCGCGGACCGGGGCGTCATCCGGCTGTGACGCGCCCCACCACCTCGCCGAGACCCACTCGGACGCCCTCGCCGGGGCCGGGCGCCCAGGCGGTCAGCGTGACCTCGTCGCCGTCCTCCAGGAACGTGCGCTTGCCCGTCGGGAGCTCGACGGGGTCACGGCCCGCCCAGGTCAGCTCCAGCAGGCAGCCGCGCTCCTCGGGCAGCGGGCCGCTGACCGTGCCGGAGGCGAACAGGTCGCCGGTGCGCAGCGAGGCGCCGTTGACCGTCATGTGCGCCAGCTGCTGGGCCGCCGTCCAGTACATGGCCGAGAACGGCGGACGGGAGATGACGTGGCCGTTGACGGCGACCTCGATGTGGATGTCGAGCCCGCCCGGCGCGGAGCCGGAGTCGTCCAGGTACGGCAGCAGCGGGACGTCGCGCGCCGGAGGTGCCGTACGGGCGTGGGTGAGCGCTTCGAGCGGGGTGACCCAGCCGGAGACCGAGGTGGCGAAGGACTTGCCGAGGAACGGGCCGAGCGGCACGTACTCCCACGCCTGAAGATCGCGCGCCGACCAGTCGTTGAGCAGGCAGACACCGAAGACGTGGTCCTCGAAGTCGTGCAGCGGCACCGGGCGGCCCAGCTGGGAGGGGGTGCCGACGACGAAGCCTAGTTCGGCTTCGATGTCCAGGCGCTGCGAGGGGCCGAACACCGGGGCCGGGTCGGCGGGCGACTTGCGCTGTCCGGCGGGGCGGATGACCGGCGTGCCGGAGACCACGACCGTGCCCGCCCGGCCGTGGTAACCGATCGGCAGGTGCTTCCAGTTGGGGGTGAGCGCGTCACCACCGGGCCGGAAGATCTTGCCGACGTTGGTCGCGTGGTGCTCGCTGGCGTAGAAGTCGACGTAGTCGGCCACCTCGAAGGGGAGGTGCAGCGTCACCTCGGCGAGCGGCGTCAGCAGCGGCTCCACGGTGGCGCGGAGCGCCGGGTCGGTGAGCGCGCCGGTCAGCTCGGCGCGGACGGCCGCCCACACCGGACGGCCCGACGCCAGCAGCGGGTTGAGATTCGCGTGGGCGAGCACCGCGGCGTGCGCGGAACCGGTGGCCTCGGCGAGCGCGCCCGCGTCCAGGACGTACGAGCCGTAGCGCACGCCGATCCGCCGCCGGTCCGGCGCCGCGGATGTGGTGAAGACGCCGTACGGAAGGTTGTGCGGACCGAAGGGATCGCCTTCGGCCAGTTCAAGCGGGCTGTGCTGCGGCATGGGGTGCTGCCTCGCCTTCTCCTCGTCTCCAAGCTGGCAGGCCACAGACTACGTCGTGGCCATGTCGGTTGAGGGGTTGCGGGTTGCTGTCGTAAAGGGTTGGCAATGTCCGGATACTTCTTGCTGGAACCGATAATTCCGAAGTAGCGTCCTTAGTCGGGTCACGCGTAGTGGGGGGCCACTGCGCTGCGATGGCCGAGGGGGGCTCGTGGCGAGCAGCACCACGCCGTTCGCGATAGACCAGGCCATACCCGGCCTCATCGTGAAAATCGGCGATTATCCACTGCACCACGGCGGAGTCGGCGCGATCCGCAGCCTCGGCCGGGCCGGAGTCCCCATGTACGCGGTCACCGAGGACCGGCTGACACCGGCCGCGCTCTCCCGCTACCTCCAACGCGCCTTCGTCTGGCCGACGACGGGCCGCGAGAGCCCGCAGGAACTGGTCGGTGGCCTGCGGCGGATCGGACGGGCCATCGGACGGCCCACGGTCCTGCTGCCCACCGACGAGGAGGCGGCCGTCCTCATCGCCGAGCACGCCGGGGAACTCGGCGAGAACTTCCTCTTCCCTCACGTGGCAGCGGAGTTACCCAGGCGGCTGGCGAGCAAGCAGGGGCTGCACGAGCTGTGTCTGGAGCACGGGGTCCCCTCGCCGGTCGCGGCCTTTCCCCGCTCGTACGCGGACGTCGAGGAGTTCGCCGCGAACGCGCGCTTCCCCGTCGTCGCCAAGAACCGCGAGGCGTTCGTACGCCGCACGCGGCCCGTCGTCCCCGGCACCACCCGCGTCAGCGGACCGCGTGAGCTGCTGCGGCTCGCCCGGGGCTGGGGCCCGAACCCCGGCGTGATCCTCCAGGAGTACCTGCCGCGCGAGCACGCCGAGGACTGGATCGTTCACGCGTACTTCGACGCCGACAGCACCGCCCTCGCCATGTTCACCGGTGTCAAGGTCCGGTCCTGGCCACCGCACGCGGGAATGACGGCCTGCGCCTACGTCGTGGACAACCTGGAACTCGCCGAGATGGCGGCGCAGTTCGTCAAACGCGTCGGCTTCTCCGGCATCGTCGATCTCGACTGGCGTTTCGACCGCAGGGACGGGTGCTACAAGCTCCTCGACTTCAATCCGCGCATGGGAGCCCAGTTCCGTCTCTTCGAGAACGAGGCGGGCGTCGACGTCGTCCGCGCCCAGCATCTGGACCTCGCCGGGCGCAAGGTCCCCGAAGCGGAACAGCTCAGCGACCGCCGCTTCATCGTCGAGAACATCGACCTGCCCGCCCTGCTCGCGTACCGGCGCGGTGGCTACACCACTCCGAACGCGCCCGCACGCGCGCGTGGCACCGAACTGGCATGGCTCGCGCGGGACGACATGCTGCCGTTCTTCACGATGATGGCCCGCTTCGTCAGGCCGGGCGCGAAGCACCTGTTCCAGATGTGGCGAGCCAACCGCGAGAAGGGCGGCGCGCGGTAGCGCGCCGCACGGGCGAGCGAGCGCCGTGGAGCCCGCCGCGCGGGCGCCTGGCGCCGGCCCGGGACGTACGCCAGCGCCGCAGCACGGCAGTACGTCAGCACGTCAGCACGGCAGCGGCGCGGTACGTCGGGGCCGCGGTACGTCGGTACGGCGCTGCGTCGGTACGGCGCTGCGTCGGTACAGCGCCGCGTCGGCGTCGCGGTACGGCAGTACGTCTGCGTCGCGGTACGTCGGTGCACGCGCGGCAGCGCGCGTGTACCGGTTTCGCGCACCTCAGCGCGCGCTGTCAGTTCGCGCACGTCAGCGCGCGTGCGTCAGTTCACGAAAGCCAGCGCGGCACTCCGGCGCGGACCGCTGGAGAGCTGCCGAGCAACGCCCTGGGAGGGGACTGTGAACGATCCGGTTGTTGTCATCGGCGCCGGGCCCTACGGCCTGTCAACCGCCGCCCATCTGCGAGCGCGCGGGCTGCCGGTGCGCGTCTTCGGCATACCGATGGAGTGCTGGCGGACCGCGATGCCCGCCGGGATGCTGCTCAAGTCCACGCCGGCCGCCTCGTCCATCGACGCGCCGCAGCCCGGCCATCAGCTGCTCGACTACTGCCGCGCGGCAGGCGGACCGCGATACGAGACCGACTGGGACCTGATCCCGGTGGAGACCTTCACGCGGTACGGGCAGTGGTTCCAGGAACGGCTCCTGCCCGACCTGGAGCGGGTCCGGGTGATGTCCGTGGACCAGCGCGGGGCGGGCCGCGCCGGAAGCGCCGGGGTATCGGGAGTGGCGCGGGCGCCGTGGGCGCGGCGCGGCACGCGCCGGGGCGGCGCGGGAGCCGGGGGGCGGTTCGAGGTGAAGCTCGACTCGGGGGAGCAGTTCCAGGCGCGCGCCGTCGTGGTCGCCACAGGGCTGAGCGGCCTCGCCCAGCTGCCGCCGGAGCTGGCTGCCGCCCTGCCCGACGGGCCCTCGCCTACGGGGCCCGTATCGCACAGCTCGCAGCACAGCGACCTCGGCCGCTTCGCCGGGCGTGACGTGGTGGTCGTCGGGGCGGGCCAGTCGGCGCTGGAGAGCGCGGTGCTGCTGGCCGACGGCGGAGCCGCTTCCGTACGGGTCGTGGCACGCGGCAGGAACGCGGTGGCCTTCGGCGCGCCACCGGACCGGCAGCCCCGGCTGCGGCCCGCGTCCCCCTTCGGCCGCGCCTGGTCGCTGTATGCCCTCTCCTCGTACGCGGAGGGGTTCCGGCACCTGCCGCCGCCCGTGAGGCAGGCCCTCGTACGCAGGGTGCTGGGGCCGCTCGGCGCGTGGTGGCTGCGGGAGCGGTTCGAGGACCGGGTGCGGGTGACGGCGGGGCAGCGGATCACGGGGGCCCAGGTCGCGGACGGGCGCCCGGTGCTCACGCTCGCCGGGGGTGGCCGCACGGGCGTGGTGGAGGCGGACCATGTGCTGGCCGCGACCGGGTACCGGATGGATCTGGCCGCGCTCGGGTTCCTCAGCCATGAGGTGCGGGCCGGGGTGGCGTGCGGGGCCGGCGGGCCGAGGCTGGACGCCAGCTACGGCTCATCGGTGCCGGGCCTGTACTTCACGGGGATGGCCGCGGCGGCGTCCTTCGGTCCGGTGATGCGGTTCGTCTGCGGTACGGAGTACGCCTCGCGACGCCTGGCCGCGGCGGTGGCCCGCGGGTAGCCGAGCGGCCGGGTCGGCGGGCATGTCGGCGGCCGGGTCGGCGGCCAGGGCGGCGGTCAGGTCGGCGGGCGGCCGGGGGGCGCCGGTCGTCCGGCGGACGTGGAGCGGCAGTGGCAGGGGCAGGGGCAGGGTGGACCGGGACCCTCGCGGGGGTGGTGCGGAGCCTGCGCCGGGTCGCTGCTGAGCTGACGGTCGCGGGCCGGGGCCGGGGGGCGGCGCCGTGGCTGGATTCGGGGTCGGGGGTGGCAGAGACGTAGGTGACAGACATGACAGGTGTGCTGCGTTTGCCCGTGGTGCCGGGGGCGTCAGCGATGGCCGCCAGGGGCGGTGTTCGCTCTGTGTGAGCGGCAGCGCCTGGGCAATGACGTACATACCGGGGCGTAAGTCTGTCTGTGTGACGGTGGAGGCGGTTAATGATCAAGGAGCGCTGGAGGGCCGGGAAGGGGTCCCGGCCGGGAAGGCGCTCACGGTGATCGATAGCCGACCGGATACGCTGCCTTTTGGTGGAGACAGCGACACATCGACAATCCACGTGATCGTAGGCAGACAGGAGTACCTCTCGTGACCGTCGTCGGGCCCCTTGGGCTGACCGTGCGGGACCAGGCTCTGGAAGCTGACACCCAAGCCGGGTTGGCGGCCGTCGAGGAGGGCCTGTTCGCGGCCACCAAGAGCGACGTCCCGTTCATCAACGAAGCGGCACAGCACCTGGTGCGCGCGGGCGGCAAGCGATTCCGCCCGCTGCTGGTACTGCTCGCGGCGCAGTTCGGCGACCCGCACGCGCCCGGGATCGTGCCGTCGGCGGTCGTCGTCGAGCTGACGCACCTGGCGACGCTCTACCACGACGACGTGATGGACGAGGCGGACGTACGCCGTGGCGTGCCCAGCGCCAACTCCCGCTGGGGCAACTCCGTCGCCGTGCTGACCGGCGACTTCCTGTTCGCGCGCGCCTCGCACATCCTCGCCGACCTCGGGCCCGAGGCCGTCCGCATCCAGGCCGAGGCGTTCGAGCGCCTGGTGACCGGCCAGATCCTGGAGACGGCGGGGCCGCGCGACGGCCGCGACCCGATCGATCACTACCTGGACGTGATCGCGGGCAAGACGGGCTCGCTGATCGCCGTGTCCGGGCGGTTCGGCGCGATGATGGCCGGCGCCGACGAGAGCGTGGTCAGCATTCTCACGCAGTACTGCGAGCGGCTCGGCACGGCTTTCCAGCTCGCCGACGACGTCCTCGACATCGCCAGCGACTCGCGTGAGTCGGGCAAGACGCCGGGCACGGACCTGCGTGAGGGCATTCCGACCCTGCCGGTACTCCATTTGCGCGCGAGCGCGAAGGCGACCGGCTCGGCCGATGACCGCGAGCTGTGCGCGCTGCTCGACGGCGACCTGTCGGATGACGGTCGGCATGCCGAGGTGCTGCGGCGGCTTCGCGCCCACCCCGCCCTTGAGCAGGCGCGACGCGACACGGTCCGCTACGCCGCTGAGGCGCGGTCCATGCTGGCGCCGCTGCCGAGGGGCGCGGCGCGTACCGCGCTTGAGGGTCTGTGCGACGCCGTGGTGCACCGGGCGGGATGAGCCGCGGCCGCCCTCCGGAGGAGTTCCCGGTCGCGGCCACCGTCTTGCCCCGGTAACCCTGATCTTTCGGCGGCGGTGTCATCCCCGAGGGGTAGGGGGACTTGCTCCTGCGGGGGGACGCCAGGCGACGGCCCATTTGATGGGATGAACAGGCCACCGCACGGCGGATCGGGTGACAATGAACCCGAGGGTGGACGAGTGCGACGTTGATGACCGCCGGCCGACGACGGAGGTAGAGCACACATGGCACGTACCCGATCGACAGAGGCCACTGACGACTGGGATGAGGAGCGGCCCGCACGACGCCACAAGGCCGCTCGTTACGCCGTTCCGGTCGCCGTGGCCGGGGTGGCGGCGGCGACGATCGGGCTTGTCCCGGCGCTCGCCAGCTCCGGCGACCCCGACCTGCCGAAGATCTCGGCGGAAGAGCTGATAACGAAGATAGCCGAATCGGACACCCAGCAGCTCTCGGGATCGGTGAAGATCACGACGGACCTGGGTATCCCGGGTCTGCCGTCCGGCACCTCGCTGTCCGGGATGGGCGGCGGCCGGCAGGGCGGGGACGGCGAGGACGGCTCGTCCGCGGCGCCGGAGGCCAAGCTCACCGAGCTGGCATCCGGTTCGCACACGCTGCGGGTCGCGGTCGACGGCCCCCAGAAGCAGCGGGTCTCGATCATCGAGGACGCCGCCGAGTACAGCCTGATCCGCAACGCCGACCAGGTGTGGGCGTACGACAGCAGCAGCAACTCCGTGCACCACATGACCGCTCCCAAGGGCGCCGCCTCGGGCGACAAGGAGCGCGAGCACGCGGAGAAGCTGCCCAAGGACCTGCGCGACGCCACCCCGCAGGAGCTGGCCAAGAAGATCCTGGCCGGGGTGGACGACACCACGTCCGTCACGGTCGACGGCACGGCGAAGGTCGCCGGCCGGGACGCCTACCAGCTGAAGATCAAGCCCAAGGGCGACACCACGGTCGACGCGATCCGCATCGCGGTCGACGCGGACAACGGTGTGCCGCTGAAGTTCACCCTCTCTCCGAAGAGCGGCGACAAGGCGGCCATCGATGTCGGCTTCACCAAGGTGGACTTCGGCAAGCCGAAGGCGAGCACCTTCGACTTCACCCCGCCCAAGGGCGCCAAGGTGACCGAGCAGAAGGACCTCGACAAGAAGGCCGACGCGCGGTCGCACGAGGAACTGGGCGCGGGCGACCTGTCCGGGCTGAAGGTCATCGGCGAAGGCTGGAACTCGGTCGCCAAGGTCAAGCTCCCCGGCGGCGGCCTCGCCGCCGGAGGCGTCGGCGAGGAGCCGGCAGCTGCGGGGCAGTTCCTCGACAAGCTGGGTGACAAGGTCAAGGGCGACTTCGGCTCCGGCACGGTGTTCAGCACCCGCCTGGTCAACGTCCTGCTGACGGACGACGGCACGGCGTACATCGGCGCGGTCGGCAAGGACACGCTGATCGACGCCGCCAACGCGGGCAAGTAGGGCAGACGGGCAAGGGGCCCGGATCGCCAACTGCCGTACGGAAGTAGCCGGGGCCGTCGGAGCGACGGGTCTGGCAGGCGGTGGCGCGGCGCGAGCGGTGGAACGGCGGTACGCCGCCGCCCGCTCCGCCCGCCGCCCGCCGCCCGCTGCGGGCTCCCGGCCGTCCGGTGGTGAGTACACGAGTCCGTACGCACCGCCGGACGGCCTGACCGCACCCCGCCCGGCACGCCCCACGGCAGCGAGCGCTCCGGCCCACGCGGAATCCCGTTCACCGGACCGGCGGAGCCACACCGGGCAGGCGCATCCGGTGCCGCGGCCGGAGCGGGTGGCAAGCGGGTGAGGCCGGAGCGGGTGCGGCCGGCGGGGTCGCGAGGCGTCGGCGCAGCGGCGAGCGGCAGGGCCGCGGTCGAGGCTCAAGGGCAGCGGCGCGGCGGTACAGCAGAACTAACCTGTGGCCAACAGGTCACGCGGAGCGGCACGGAGCGGGGCAGCGGGGTTCGGGACCGGGATGACCGGGCAGCCGACTGTCCGACGAGCCAGATACGAAGGGGGAGCCTGTGGACGAGCCGTCCGCCGGAGCGACGCCCGCCGTGGAGACACGCGGGCTCACCAAGCGGTACCGGGGTGGGCAGCTCGCTGTGGACGGGCTCGACCTGATCGTGCCGCGCGGCAGCGTCTTCGGATTCCTCGGGCCCAACGGCTCGGGGAAGACGACGACCATCCGCATGCTGATGGGCCTGATCGAACCCACCTCCGGCGCCGCCCGGCTGCTCGGTTCGCCCATGCCGCGCGCCAGCCGCACGGTGCTGCCCAAGGTCGGCGCCCTGATCGAGGGCCCGGCGCTCTACGGATTCCTGACCGGCCGCGACAACCTCGTGCGCTACGACGCCGCCGACCCGACCGCCGACCCGCGCACCCGGGCCACCCGGGTCGCGGCGGCCTTGGACCGGGTGGGCCTCGGGGCCGCGTCGGGGAAGAAGGCCCGTGCCTACTCGCTGGGCATGAAGCAGCGCCTCGGCCTCGCCGCGGCGCTGCTCCAGCCGCGCGAACTCCTCGTCCTGGACGAGCCCACCAACGGACTCGACCCCCAGGGCATGCGGGAGATCCGCGCGCTGGTCCGCGAGTTGGCCGACGACGGCATCACCGTCTTCCTCTCCTCCCACCTCCTCGACGAGATCGAACAGGTGTGCAGCCATGTGGCCGTGATGGCGCAGGGCCGCCTCATCACCCAGGGCACGGTCGCCGATCTCGCGGCGGAGGCGCGGGGACGACTGGCCGTCACCACACCCGACACGGCGGACGCCGTCCGCATTCTCAAGGAGTACGGCGTGACCGACCTTGTCGTCGCCGATGACCGGATCACCGGTGAACTGCCGACCACGCAGCCTCCCGAGGACGATCCGCTCGATCTCGCCGACCTGAACGCCGCACTCGTCCAGGCCGATGTGCGCGTACGGGCCTTCGGCGCCGAACGGGCCTCGCTGGAGGACGCGTTCGTCGCGCTGACGGGGGAGGGCTTCGATGTCGCGGGCTGAGCTGTCCCCAGCCGAACCGCCGCACGGCGGATCGGCTCACGGAGCGCCAGGGGCTGACCCCGCGGAGCAGCGTGCGCCGGGTGGCCACGGTGCGCGGTCGGCCGAGCCCTCTCGACGGGTGGCCGGGTACGGCGCGGCGGAGCAGGAGGGCCGTGCCGTGGCGCCCCGGGGCGGGGGAGCGGCCGCCGTGCCGCGTCAGCCCAACCCGCTCTGGTCGCTGGCTCTCTTCCGCAGCGAACTGGGCACGACCTTCCGTCGCTGGCGGACCATCGCCCTGCTCGCCGTGCTCGCGGCGGTGCCGATACTGGTCGGCATCGCGGTGAAGATCGAGACGAGCGGTGGCGGGACGATCGGTGACGGCGGTGGTGGGGAGAACGGCGAAGGCCCGGCTTTCCTCACGCAGATCACCAACAACGGCATCTTCCTGGTGTTCGCCTCCCTCGCCGCGACACTGCCCGTCTTCCTCCCGATGGCGATCGGTGTCATAGCCGGTGACTCCATCGCGGGCGAGGCCAGCGCGGGAACGCTGCGCTACCTCCTGGTCGCCCCCGCCGGACGCACCCGGCTGCTGCTCGCCAAGTACGCCGCGACCCTCGTGTTCTGCCTGGCTGCCACGCTGGCGGTGGCCGCCATGGCCTTGGGGGTCGGAGCGCTGCTCTTCCCTCTCGGCGACGTCACGCTGATCTCCGGGACCAGGATCTCCTTCGGCGAAGGCCTGCTACGGGCGCTCGCCGTCGCGGGTGTGGTCGCGCTGTCCCTCCTCGGGATGGCGGCGATCGGGATCTTCATCTCGACGCTCAGCAACAGCGGCATCGCTGCCATGGCGGCCACCGTGGGGCTGCTGATCACCGTGCAGATCCTGGACAGCATCCCGCAGCTGCACGTGATCCACCCGTATCTCTTCTCCCACTACTGGCTGAGCTTCGCCGACCTGCTGCGTGATCCGGTGATCTGGGACGACATCGTCAAGAACATCGGGCTCCAGGGGCTGTACACGGCGGTGTTCGGGTCGGCGGCCTGGGCCCGGTTCACCGCACGCGACATCACGGCGTAGGTCACGCGCGCCGGGCCCGGCGCGCAGCGGGGCCCGCTGCTTCGGCCCGCACCCGGCCCGCCGCTCCCGAGAGGGGGGCGGCGGGCCGGGGCAGTGGCGGCAGGGGTTCAGCCGCCACACGGTACGCGCGGCTGCGGTGGGCCGGTCATCGGCCGTACGCAGCGTGGTGACACGGTCAGAACGTGAGCTTCCAGCTGTCGATGTAGCCGGTGTCCTGCGGGCCGACGTCCTGGACGCGGAGCTTCCAGCTGCCGTTGGCGGGCTCGCTGGACGCGTCGACGGTGTAGGTGGCGATGACGTTGTCCGCCGAGTCCGAGTTGGAGCCCTTGAGCCGGTAGGCGGAGCCGTCGGGTGCGACCAGGTCGAGGATCAGGTCGCCCCGGTAGCTGTGCTTGATGTCGACGCCGACCTTGAGCGCCGACGGGGCGTTCCCGGTGCGGCCGGTGATGGTGACCGCCGAGGTCACCGCTGAGCTGTTGTCCGGGATCGCGACGTCGTCGGTGTTCTCGTAGACGTCGCCGGTGGGCGGCGGTGTGTCGCCCGCGGCCAGCGTCCATATCGCGTGCGCTATGGCGTCGCTGTTCCGGTCGAGAGCGGTGTCGTTGATGTTGGAGGTCGTGTCGCAGGAGGAGTGGTAGCAGCGGTCGAACGCCTGGCCCGCCGTCCCTCCCCACTTCTGCGCCTGGGCCGACGTCTTGGTGCGGCTGGCGCCCGTGAACAGCCCGCCGACCGGTATCCCGACGTTCTTGAAGGAGGCGTGGTCGGATCGGCCGTCGCCCTCGGTCTCGATCTCCGTGGGCACTCCCTTGCCCGCGAACCAGTTCTTGAACACCGACTCCAGCTGCGGGTTGTCGTCGTAGACGAAGTAACCGGGGTTGGGGGAGCCGATCATGTCGAAGTTCAGGTACCCGTCGAACTTCGCCCGCTCGGTGCTCGGCAGGTTGTTCACGTAGTACTTGGACCCGAGGAGCCCCAGCTCCTCCGCGCCCCACCAGCCGAAGCGCAGGTGCTTTGTCGGCTTCAGCCCTTCGCGGGAAACGGCCAGCGCGGTTTCCAGGACGGCGGCCGAGCCACTGCCGTTGTCGTTGATGCCGGGGCCTGAGCTGACGGAGTCCAGGTGGGCGCCCGCCATCAGCACATTCTGCGGGTCGCCGCCGGGCCAGTCGGCTATCAGGTTGTAGCCGGTGGCGCCGCTGGCGGTGAACTGCTGGACGGTCGTGGTGTATCCGGCCGCGTCCAGCTTGGCCTTGATGTGGTCGATCGACGCACGGTAGCCGGGGCGGCCGTGGGCGCGGTTGCCGCCGTTGTTGCTGGCTATCGTCTGGAGCTGGCTCAGGTGTCCCTTGACGTTGGCGAGGGGGATGTCAGGGGCGGCGAGCAGGGGAGCCGACGAGGCCGGTGCCGTGGACTGGGCATCACGCGGGGCGGACGTGGCTGCCGAGGTGGCGGGGGCGGCGGCGATGAGTCCGGCGACGGCCCCGACCGCGATGGTCGCGGTCGTGGCCCGGCGCAGCCAGGATCTTCGGGAGCGGGAGGAGGTGCGACGAGCGGTGTCTGACGACATGCGAGGCTCCAGATTCCGAACGAACAGGATGAAAAGAACAGTTCGCCCAGCGAAATCCGTGCGAAACGCGCACGAGAGGCGAGGGGGGAGCTAGTTGACGCGAGCATGATGTTCTGGCTCTCGCTCTGTCGCAGTCAAGATGGAAACCGGACACCGCGCGCCGGATATCGACCTCTGGGGCTCAGGCGGGCAGCCGGGCGAGGAAGGCGACGCCGCCCGTGGCGCCCTTGCCGGGCGAGACCATCACGCGCACGGAGCCGGCGTCGCGCGCCGTGAGGTGCAGAAGCGTCCGCTGCGTGGCGCGCTCCGTACAGGGGGTTTCGCGGGTCTCCTGGACGCCTCCCGCCGACGCGGTGACGTTCACCGTGCCCGAACCCAGGCAGATGGTCTCGACGACGACTTGCTGGCCGGGCGTGACCACGCCATCGACGGCGGCGCGGGTGCGCTGTGAGGCGCGGCCGCTGCCATCCAGGAGGTGCGTCCCGTCCATCGCGAGACGCGGAAGGCTCTCGGCCGCCTCCTCGACCAGCGTTTGCTCGCGCTTCTCCTTTGCGGACCCGGAACCCGTTTCCCCGCCTGAACTCACGCTGGCTGCCCCTGCGATGAGGAGCGCGGCAGCTACGCCCGCCAATGCCGCCGTCTTCATTCGTGACGTGAGGACGCTCTTCATCGACTGCCCCCTTCGAATGCCGTCGCCACGATCATTCCGCCCAGGGGGCGATCAAATCCTGATTTGAGGGAGCCCAGAGGTTG
Source organism: Streptomyces sp. A01 (assembly GCF_059026195.1). Classification (NCBI taxonomy): domain Bacteria; kingdom Bacillati; phylum Actinomycetota; class Actinomycetes; order Kitasatosporales; family Streptomycetaceae; genus Streptomyces; species Streptomyces sp. A01. The sequence goes on from NZ_JBWLKN010000007.1 coordinate 94,429, forward strand.
TCCCGGGCGCTGGTGCCGGAGCCGCGTCAGGAGTCGCGTGGAGTGGGCTCAGGGGCGGTCGGCGCACACGGAATTCCTTGCCCCCCGGTCGGTCACGACGGCCCACTCCGTGCCCGAACCCGGCCACCCGGTGGTGCGCCGCCGCCCCCGTTCTCCTCCGGCCGTGCCACTTCAGCGCCGCGCTGCTCCGGCGCGGTGTGCGGATCACGGGCGGCCGGTTCTTTCCGGTCTTTACCTCTGCGACGCCTTGGAGGAGGCGCGGCGGCCGAGGCCCGCGCCGCTCATCTCGTCGACTGTGTCTTCGGGATGCCGGACGGCGATCAGGTCCCGCCAAGCCCCGCGGCCCGCGCACACCAGAGGTGCGTCAGCGGGGTGCGGAGCCGGCCCCCGTGCCGTCCGCGGGCGCCGCGGGAACCGGCCCCGGCGCTGCCGTCGTGAGGACGGCCGCCGCCTCGTCGGCCCGTTGTGCCGCTGCCCGCAGCGCGGTGCGGGACTTGTTCGCGGTGCGTAGCGCGTCCCAGGTCAGCAGGGCCAGGGCGAGCCATACGAGAGTGAAGCCCGCCCACCGCTCCGGCGGCATCTCCTCGTGGAAGACGACGAGCCCAAGGGCGAACTGGAAGGTCGGCGCGATGTACTGCAGCATCCCGATCATCGACAGCGGCAGCCGTACGGCCGACGCGCCGAAGCAGATCAGCGGCAGCGCGGTGATGAAACCGCAGCCCGCGAGCAGCAGCGCGTGGCCGGCGCCGTCGGTCGTGAACGTACTGTCGCCGCGCGCGCCGAGAAAGACCAGAAAGCCGAGCGCGGGCACGAACTGCATTCCGGTCTCGGCCGCGAGCGACTCAAGACCGCCCAGCCCGACGTGCTTCTTGATCAGGCCGTATGTCCCGAAGGAGAAGGCCAGGGTGAGCGCGATCCACGGCAGCTTGCCGTAGCCGATGGCCAGCACGATCACCGCGACGACACCGACCCCGACCGCCACCCACTGCACGGGGCGCAGCCGTTCCCGCAGCAGCAGGACTCCGAAGCCAATGCTGACCAGCGGGTTGATGAAGTAGCCAAGAGCCGTCTCGACGATGTGGCCGGAGTTCACACCCCAGATGTAGACGCCCCAGTTGACGGAGATGACGGCCGTGGCGACGGCGATGAGGCCGAGCCGTTTGGGCTGCCGCAGCAGCGGCCGTATCCACGCCCAGCGGCGCATGACGGCCAGGATGAGCACGATGGCGACCAGCGACCACACCATGCGGTGGGCAAGGATCTCGACGGCACCGGTGGGTTCGAGAAGCGGCCAGTAGAGCGGGAAGAGTCCCCACATCCCGTAGGCGGCGAAGCCAAAAGCAAGGCCCGTGCGCTTCTCATTGGGCGAGTCCAACGCTTCCCCCCGATCCAGCGGTGATGCGTCGACGGTAGCGCCGCCCATGCCCGCCTGTCATTCGCGTTCCGCGATACGGTCATGACAGGCGGAGCGTCGGCCGCCCTGCCGGACTCGCCGGGCCGTTCACCGGCTCCCGGCCCGCCCACCGGCTCCCTCGCGCCGCCGCGGTGCGCCCGCAGGCCCGGGGGGAATCCGCGCACCCGGCCTCCGCATCAGGTCAGAGGGGTTTCAGCGCCGCCGCGATGGCTTCGGAGACGGGCGTGGTGGGGCGGCCGATGAGGTGGCTGAGGTCCCCGGAGGTGCCCGCCAGCAGCCCGCGCTCGACGGCGGCGTCGACATCGACGAGGATCGCCGCGAACGACTCCGGTACGCCCGCGCCCACCAGGATCTGCTGATGCCGCGCGGCGGGCACGGAGGAGTGGACGACCGGCTTGCCGGACTGGGCGGCGACCTCGGCCGCGTACGCGTCGAGGCTCCAGGCGACATCGCCGCTCAGCTCGTACGCGGCTCCCTCATGGCCCTCGCCGGTGAGGACGGCCACGGCCGCGGCCGCGAAGTCGGCGCGGGCGGCGGAGGCGATCCGCCCCTGGCCCGCGCTGCTGATGACGGCTCCGTGCTCAAGGACAGGGGCCAGGTGCTCGGTGTAGTTCTCGTGGTACCAGCCGTTGCGCAGGAAGGTGTACGGCAGCCCGGAGTCGACAATCGCCCGCTCGGTCGCCTTGTGCTCGTCGGCGAGCAGGAAATCGGCGTCTGGTCCGCCCAGCACTCCGGTGTACGCGAGCAGCGCGACACCGGCCGCCTTGGCGGCGTCGATGACAGCCTGGTGCTGCGGCACCCGCTGACCCACCTCGTTGCCGGAGATCAGCAGCACCTTGTCGCCCGCGTGGAACGCGCCCTCCAGCGTGTGCGGCTGGCTGTAGTCGGCTACGCGCAGCTCGACGCCGCGTTCCGCGAGGTCGGCGGCCTTGTCCGCATCGCGTACGACGGCGGCTGTCCGGCCACTGGGGAGCTGCCCTGCGGCGACCTTTTCCAGCAGGCCGTCGATGACGTGGCGGCCGAGCCGGCCGGTGGCTCCGGTGACGACGATCATGTCTGGTTCTCCTTGTTCGGTGAGGTGCGGAGCCACTCTATTTCGGTAACTTACTTATCGAAAGTACCCACTTTGAAGTAAGGTACCGACCTTCAGGGAAGTGGTGGTGAACATGCAGGACGGCAATGGCGGCCCGCTGGGCGTGCCCGACGTGAACGTGCCGATGTGCCCGTCACGGGCGGTGCTTGAGCACGTCACCAGCCGCTGGGGTGTGCTCGTGCTCGCGGCGCTGCTTGAGCGCACGTACCGCTTCAGCGAACTGCGCCGCCGGGTCGGCGGCGTCAGCGAGAAGATGCTCGCCCAGACGCTGCAGACACTGGAGCGCGACGGTTTCGTACACCGTGAGGTGTATCCGGTGATCCCGCCGCATGTGGAGTACTCGCTGACCGCGCTCGGCGAGGAGGCCGGCCGTCAGGTGTGGGAGCTGGCGCGCTGGACGGAGAAGCGGATGGCCCAGGTGATGGCCTCGCGCGAACGGTACGACGCGGAGAAGGCCGCGGCGGGAACAGCGGCGGTGGAACGGGCCGGAGCGGGGCAGACCCAGGCCGGGAAGGCACGGGCGGCGCGGACCGGTACGGGGAAGGCTGACGCGTCCGGCGGCGGTGCGGGCAGGACCGGCGCGGTGGCGACCGGCGCGGGGCGCGGCACCACAAGGTGAGCCGCCCCCGGTGAGCCTCTCGGCGGCCACTTCGGCGTCAGCGGCGGCAACCGTTCGGCACCGGCGGCGACGCGGCCCGGGCCTGAGGTTCTCAGGTCCGGGCCGCCGCGTCGTGGGCCGTCACACCGGGCTTCGGCGCTGCGGCCGAGGGGCCATGGCCGAGGGTCCACAGCCGACCGCCGGCGCGTGGGTCGCCGGCGGTCCGGACAGCTGGTGTGTCAGCTCTGGTGTGTCAGCTGGGGATGGTCCAGGTGTCGTTGCCGTGGAGGAGGGTGGTGAGGTCGCCCTTGCCCTGCTGGGTGATGGCGTGGTCGAGCTGGTCGCTCATCTGCTCGTCGTAGACGGGGCGCTCGACGCTGCGCAGGACGCCGATGGGCGTTTGGTGGAGGGTGTCGGGGTCGGCCAGGCGCGAGAGGGCGAAGGCGGTGGTGGGCGAGGCCGCGTGGGCGTCGTGGATCAGGACGCCGGCTTCGTTGTCCTCGGTGACCTCGATGACGCGCAGGTCGCCGGTGGCGGGGTCGCGGGTCACGCCCTTGGAGCCGACGCCGTCGGCGGTGGGGGCGCCGAAGCGGATGGGCCGGCCGTGTTCGAGGCGGATGACCGCTTCCTGGGCCTGGGTCTTGTCCTTGAGGGCTTCGAAGGCGCCGTCGTTGAAGATGTTGCAGTTCTGGTAGATCTCCACCAGGGCGGTGCCGGGGTGGGCGGCGGCCTGACGCAGGACCGAGGTCAGGTGCTGACGGTCGGAGTCGATGGTGCGGGCGACGAAGGAGGCTTCGGCGCCGATCGCCAGGCTGATGGGGTTGAACGGGGCGTCCAGGGAGCCCATCGGCGTCGACTTGGTGATCTTCCCGACTTCGGAGGTCGGGGAGTACTGGCCTTTCGTGAGCCCGTAGATGCGGTTGTTGAACAACAGGATCTTCAGGTTCACGTTGCGGCGCAGAGCGTGGATGAGGTGGTTGCCGCCGATGGACAGGGCGTCGCCGTCGCCCGTGACCACCCAGACGCTCAGGTCGCGGCGGGAGGTCGCCAGGCCGGTGGCGATGGCGGGGGCACGGCCGTGGATGGAGTGCATCCCGTAGGTGTTCATGTAGTACGGGAAGCGGGAGGAGCAGCCGATGCCGGAGACGAAGACGATGTTCTCTCGGGCGAGGCCGAGTTCGGGCATGAAGCCCTGGACGGCGGCCAGGACGGCGTAGTCCCCGCAGCCGGGGCACCAGCGGACTTCCTGGTCGGACTTGAAGTCCTTCATCGACTGCTTGCCCTCGGCCTTGGGAACCAGGGCCAGGGCCGGCAGGCGGCTGGGGCCGGGCTGGTGGGTGGCCGTGTCAGTCATCGATGGTCTCCTTCAGGGCCTGGGCGAGGTCTTCGGCTTTGAAGGGCATGCCGTTGACCTGAGTGTGGGAGCGGGCGTCGATGGCGTATTTCGCGCGGATGAGGGTGGCGAGCTGGCCCAGGTTCATCTCCGGCACCACCACCTTCTCGTACGCCCCGAGGAGTCGGCCGGTGTTCGCGGGGAAGGGGTTGAGGTGGCGCAGGTGCGCGTGGGCGATGGACAGCCCCTCGGCGCGCAGGCGGCGTACGGCGGCCGCGATCGGCCCGTAGGTCGAGCCCCAGCCCAGGACCAGGGTCCGGGCACTGCCGGAGGGGTCGTCGGCGGTGAGGTCGGGGACGGTGATCTGGTCGATCTTGGCCTGGCGGGTGCGGACCATGTGCTCGTGGTTGGCCGGGTCGTAGGAGATGTTGCCCGTGCCGTCCTGTTTCTCGATCCCGCCGATGCGGTGCTCCAGTCCCGGGGTGCCCGGCACCGCCCACGGCCGCGCCAGGGTCTGCGGGTCCCGCTTGTAGGGCCAGAAGACCTCGGTGCCGTCGGGGAGCTGGTGGTTGGGGCCCGACGCGAAGCGCACCCGCAGGTCGGGCAGGTGTGCGGGGTCGGGGACCCGCCAGGGTTCGGAGCCGTTGGCGAGGTAGCCGTCGGAGAGCAGGAAGACCGGGGTGCGGTACGTCAGGGCGATGCGGGCGGCTTCCAGGGCGGCGGTGAAGCAGTCCGCCGGTGTCGCCGGGGCCACGATGGGGACCGGGGCCTCGCCGTTGCGCCCGTACATGGCTTGCAGGAGGTCGGCCTGCTCGGTCTTGGTCGGCAGCCCTGTGGAGGGCCCGCCGCGCTGGATGTCGATGACCAGCAAAGGCAGTTCGAGGGAGACCGCGAGACCGATCGTCTCCGACTTCAGGGCCACCCCAGGACCGGAGGTGGTCGTCACGCCCAGGGAGCCGCCGAACGCGGCGCCGAGGGCGGCACCGATCCCGGCGATCTCGTCCTCGGCCTGGAAGGTGCGCACACCGAAGTTCTTGTGCTTCGACAGCTCGTGGAGGATGTCGGAGGCCGGGGTGATCGGGTAGGAGCCCAGATACAGGGGCAGGTCGGCCTGGACGGAGGCGGCGACCAGCCCGTAGGACAGGGCCAGGTTCCCGGAGATGTTGCGGTAGGTGCCGGGGCTGAACGCGGCGGAGGCCGGGGCGACCTCGTAGGAGACGGCGAAGTCCTCCGTGGTCTCCCCGTAGTTCCAGCCCGCCCGGAACGCGGCCACATTCGCCTCGGCGAGCTGGGGTTTCTTCGCGAACTTCTTCCGCAGGAACGCTTCGGTGCCCTCGGTCGGCCGGTGGTACATCCACGACAGCAGGCCCAGCGCGAACATGTTCTTGCTGCGCTCGGATTCCTTGCGGGTCAGCCCGAATTCCTTCAGCGCCTCGACCGTCAGCGTGGTCAGCGGGACGGGATGGACGTGGAAGGCCCGGAGGGAGTCGTCATCCAGGGGGCTGGTCGTATAGCCGACCTTCGCCATCGGGCGTTTGGTGAACTCGTCGGTGTTCACGATGATCAGCGCGCCGTGCGGGACATCGGCGATGTTGGCTTTCAACGCCGCGGGATTCATCGCGACCAGCACATCGGGGGCGTCACCCGGCGTGAGAATGTCGTGGTCAGCGAAATGCAACTGGAACGAGGAGACTCCCGGCAGCGTTCCTGCGGGAGCCCTGATCTCCGCCGGGAAATTCGGCAACGTCGACAAATCATTCCCGAATGACGCCGTCTCCGAAGTAAACCGGTCACCCGTCAACTGCATGCCATCACCCGAATCACCCGCAAAACGGATAATGACCCGGTCCAGCTGACGGACTTCCTTGTCTTCGCCGTGCTTCCGCTGGCCCCCGACGAGCGCTGGCTCGTCCTGTGTCTCAGCGGATTCGGCCTGCTCGGCATCGTCGGCCTGCTTGGCCGTGCTACTGACCTGGCTGGTCACTGCTTCGGACCTCCTTCGAGGCGGCGGCTCGCGACGGGCTGGTTGCGCCGGGAGTCACCCCCCGGGCCCCGGGCGTTGCCAATCGTTGTCCCTTATCCATCGTACGTGGGTAAGGGTCGCCTTTTCGGGGCAGATCACATCGTGGACGGTGGCGCATGCCACTCCTATGGCGCGGTTTGCCATAGTTTGCCCGCCCCCTCGCGCCCTCTCTCGCGTAAAGCTCCCCGTCACGGTCTTTCGTTGTACGACTCGCTCGCGCCGGTGGCCCCCCATTCCCGTACGAACGCGGCTGGCTGCCGGGTGTCAGGACTTGAGGTGCGTGAGCACGGCGAGTACGCGCCGGTGGTCCCCATCGCTCGGCGACAGGCCCAGTTTCAGGAAAATGTTGCTGACGTGTTTTTCCACCGCGCCATCACTCACCACCAGCTGGCGCGCGATAGCGGAATTCGTGCGTCCCTCGGCCATAAGACCTAGGACCTCCCGCTCGCGAGGCGTGAGCCCGGCCAGCACATCCTGTTTCCGGCTGCGGCCCAGCAGCTGCGCGACAACCTCGGGGTCGAGGGCGGTTCCGCCCTCGGCGACCCGGACCACCGCGTCCACGAATTCACGCACTTCGGCTACCCGGTCCTTCAGGAGATAGCCGACGCCCCGGCTGCTTCCGGCCAGCAGCTCGGTCGCGTACTGCTCCTCCACGTACTGCGACAGCACCAGCACGCCCAGGTCCGGGTGATCGCGCCGCAGTCGCACAGCCGCCCGTACGCCCTCGTCGGTGTGCGTGGGAGGCATCCGTACGTCAGCGACCACCACATCCGGCAGCCTGCCCTCGGCGGCCAGCTCCGCGACCGACTTGAGCAGGGCTTCCGCGTCGCCCACCCCGGCGACAACCTCATGGCCGCGGTCGGTCAGCAGCCGGGTCAGGCCCTCCCGAAGCAGCACTGAGTCCTCGGCGATGACCACCCGCACCCTGTCCTCCACACACTTGAGCCCCCCGGCAACGACACGTCCGTCACAGCATCTCAGCAAACGGCAGCGGAGCGGTGTGCTCCGGTGCCGTTTGCCGATATCTAGGGGGCTGGATTCCTGCCGAGGGACGCGTGGCGCGCGGGGGAGGGGGCGGGCAGGGGCGCGGCAGACGTGGCCAAGGGGCGCCGGCGCACGCGGCAGGGGTGGGGCGGCAGCGGCACGGCCGACGGGCGTACGGGGCAGCCACGGCGCTTCAGGGGGCGCGGCGGGGCGCGTCAGCGGCGCCAGGGCAGCTCGGCCGTGATCGCGGTGGGTCCACCGGCCGGGGAGTAGACCACGAGCAGCCCGTCCACCGCGTCCAGCCGCTCCGCGAGACCGGCGAGGCCGGTGCCGGCCCCTGTCCCCGCGCCTCCCTGGCCGTCATCGGTGACCTGGAGCATCAGCCGGTTGTCGGCGCGCCAGACATCGACACCCGCTGTCCGCGCGCGGCTGTGCTTGCTGATGTTCTGCAGCAGCTCGGAGACGGTGAAATAGGCGATGCCCTCGATGGCGGGCGCCGGGCGCTCGGTGAGGTCCACGATGACCTTGACCGGAACGGTGCAGCGCGCCGCCAGGGCGGAGAGCGCCGGGCCGAGTCCGCGGTCGGTGAGGATCGCCGGGTGGATGCCGCGGGCGAGGTCGCGCAGCTCCTGGAGGGCGATCTTCACTTCGCCGTGTGCCTCGTCGACCATCTTGGCCGCGGCTTCGGGGTCCTCGGTGAGCTTTTCCTTGGCGAGGCCGAGGTCCATGGCGAGGGCGACGAGCCGGGCCTGGGCCCCGTCGTGCAGGTCGCGTTCGATGCGGCGCAGATCGGCGGCGGCGGTGTCGACGACCGTCCCCCGGTCCGTCTCCAGCTCGGTGACCCGGGTCGCCAGCTGCGAGGGGCCGAGAAGGCCCGACACCATCAGCCGGTCCACGTGTGTCATGCCCCGGACCAGCCACGGGCTCGCCAGGACGACCAGCAGGCCGGTCGTGGCGACGGCGGCGATCTCGAAGGGTGTGTCGAGGTAGAAGTTGTTCCCCGAGCCGTCCCCCCAGAGCTGCATGCCCGGCATGTCGCCGTACTTCGGGTACGTCCACTGCCACAACGGATACGTCAGCAGGGTCCAGCCGCAAGAAAAGATCACCACCGCCGTGGTGAAGGAGACAAGCGACCATGGCAGGAGCAGAAACATGTAGATCATGTGCCGCCAGGACGCGCCGTCCTTGAGCATCGCCCCGATCCAGCCCATCAGCCCGTGCTTGTCCGTACGCAGGCGTACGGGGCTGGGGCTCTCGACATTCCAGCGGAGCAGCGCGCGGGCCCGCCCGCGTTCCACGACTCCGAGCCCCCGCGCCCCGGCGAGCATGGCGGCCAGGACCGGCACACCGAGGAAGGTGACCAGCAACCCGACGCCGAGCGAGAACATCGTGACCGCGTAGGTGAACGTGATGACGGCGACCGGCAGGTTGAGGAGGAGGTACAGCAACTCTCGCCAGGTGCGGCCCTCAACCGGGGCTCGCAGTGCCACAGGCAGCCAGCGGCCGCGGGGCTCAGTTCCGTATGCGGTGGCCATCTTTGTCCGTCCTCCGGTCCTTCGTTCACGCGGGGCGGCGTTCACGTTGTCGCGAGTGCCGCCGGGCACCTCGCGTCTGGTGCTTGAAGTGCGCTTGGGGTGCGCTTGGAGTGCTGCGAGTGCTCTGAGTGCTGGGGGCGCTTGACAGCTTTTCTCGTTGTTCTCGCCGTCTCGTTGTTCTCGTTTGTCCTCGTTGTTCTCGTCGTCTCGGCGTTTGCCGGTGCCTGAATGAGGGGCTTGCCCTCTGGTGAGCTCAAGGCTGTCCGATGGGGCGCGGCCGGGCCATGGAGGCGGTCGGTCATTCGAGCAGGGGGTTTTCCCTACCTGGCACGGCGTGCTGGCGCCACCCTGGCCTGCTCGCGCGGGCTTGCCCCGGGCTTGCGCCGGGCGGTCACGTGCGGGTTGCCCTGCCAGGCGGGGCCGCCCGGCAGGGCTCCGCATGGCCCCGTGGGCCGCGGTGGGTGGCGAGCGGACAGGCTCGTACGGCAGCTCGTACGCAGCCCGTACGGCAGCTCGTACGGCTCGTACGGCGTGCGCGGTTGGGCGTTATGCGGCCCGTAGGGCTGGCGTGGCCGTTGTGGCCGGTGTGTTCGTACGGCCGGTCTGTCCGTACGTCGGCCGGGCGCGCCTCACATGCTGGTGCGGTGGCGCCAGGGCAGCTCGGCGGTGATCGTTGTGGGCCCGCCGACCGGGGAGTCGATGAGGAACAAGCCGTCGACGGAGCCGAGGCGCTCGGCGAGACCGGCCAGCCCCCCGCCGCTCGTGTCGGCGCCGCCCTGACCGTCGTCCCGCACCTGGATGAGCAGTCGCGTCTCCGTACGCCACAGCTCCACCGACGCCGTCCGTGCGCGGCTGTGCTTGCTGACGTTCTGCAGCAGTTCGGAGACGGTGAAGTACGCGATGCCCTCGATGGCGGGCGCCGGGCGCTCCGTGAAGTCGACCGAGACCTTGACCGGAACGGTGCAGCGGGTGGCCACGGAGGACAGCGCGGCGTCCAGGCCGCGGTCGGTCAGCACGGCCGGGTGGATGCCGCGGGCGAGGTCGCGCAGCTCCTGGAGGGCGATCTTCACTTCGCCGTGTGCCTCGTCGACCATCTTGGCCGCCGCGTCCGGGTCCTCCAGCAGCTTCTCCTTGGCCAGGCCGAGCCCCATGGCGAGGGCGACGAGCCGGGCCTGGGCGCCGTCGTGCAGGTCGCGTTCGATGCGGCGCAGGTCGGCGGCGGCGGTGTCGACGACCGCCCCCCGGTCCGATTCGAGCTCGGCGATGCGCTGTTCCAGCTCGTCGGACGGCGACAGCAGGCCGCGCACCATCGCCCGGTCGACGTTCGTCAGACCTCGCACGACCCAAGGCAGGACCGGCCAGGCGACGAACAGGCCGGTCAAGGTGACGCCGAAGGTGACGACGTCCCAGGGCAGCCGGATGAGGCAGTAGAGCGTGTGCCGCCAGCCCACCGGGTCCTTCAGGCTCGTCCACAGCCAGGGGAAGAAACCGCCGCCCGGGCGGTGCCTGAGGCGACTCGGCTCGTCGACGCGCAAGCGGAGCAGCGCCCGGGCGCGGGCCCGTTCGAACTTGCCGATCAGCCGGCTGCCCATCAGGCCGAGCGCCAGCATGGGCAGGCCGATGACCGTGATCGACAGTCCGGCTCCCGTGAAGAACCAGAACGAGACATAGATAAAAGCGGCGATTCCGACCGGCAGGTTGGAGAGCAGATACGCGATCTCGCGCCAGGTCTGGGCGGGGAAGGCGAAGGCCGGGGGGTTGGGCAGCTGCTCCTCGGCGGTGTCGGCGGACGTGGCGCCGAACACATTCGCACGGGATTCGGCCGGTGATCTGACGGTCATGCTCCTAAGACTGCCGGGTTGAGTCCCCGAAACACCATGGGGGAAGTCGGTGCGACGAACTGGGGATAACCCCACTTCGCGGCGGACAGGCTGGTCACCGGGGTCCGCGCAGGGCCTAGACTCCCGTGCGTACGGATCGTCGAAGGGCGAAAACCGGCAAATACCGGCGATAAGCGGGACAGTGGGAGAGGGAGCGAGGGGCGGACGTGCCGAACGCGTCGTACGTGCCGAATGTGACGGACGTGCCGGAGGCGACAACCGTGCCCAGGACCAGCGCTCCCGTCCAGCTCGCGGCCGACTACTTCGACGGCTATTCGGTCGTCGGCCTGCTGATGGTCCTCGGCCTCCTCTTCGTCGCCGTGGCCTTCGTGGGCGGCCGACTGCTGCGGCCCATGGTCCCGACACGCGAAAAAATGCTGACGTACGAATGTGGCGTGGACCCGGTGGGCGAGGGCTGGGCGCACACCCAGATCCGCTACTACGTGTATGCCTTCCTCTACGTGATCTTCGCGGTTGACTCGATCTTTCTCTTCCCCTGGGCGACGGTCTTCGCTGAACCTGGCTTCGGCGGCACCACCCTGGTGGAAATGTTCGTCTTCCTCGGATTTCTCACCGTAGGCCTGTTGTACGCATGGAAGAAGGGCGTCCTCGAATGGACGTGACCCCCCGGACGAACCCCGTGGACCTCCCCGAGCCCACGGTGGCACCGCCGGCCAACGACCGCGGCAAACTCGGCGTGCTCTCCCGGCTGGCCCCCGAACCGATGAAGGTCGTCCTGAACTGGGGCCGCCGGTACAGCCTGTGGGTCTTCAACTTCGGCCTCGCCTGCTGTGCCATCGAGTTCATCGCCGCCTCGATGGCACGCCACGACTTCATCCGGCTCGGCGTGATCCCCTTCGCGCCGGGGCCGCGCCAGGCGGACCTCATGATCGTCTCCGGCACGGTCACGGACAAGATGGCCCCGGCCGTGAAGCGCCTGTACGAGCAGATGCCCGAGCCGAAGTACGTCATCTCCTTCGGCGCCTGCTCCAACTGCGGCGGCCCGTACTGGGACTCGTACGCGGTGACCAAGGGCGTCGACCAGATCATCCCCGTCGACGTCTACGTGCCCGGCTGCCCGCCCCGCCCGGAGGCGCTGCTCCAGGGCATCATCAAGCTCCAGGAGAAGATCGCGCACGAGTCGCTGTCCGAGCGCTACGGACCCGCCCAGGCCCGCCCCGCGGTGCCTGCGGCTGCTCCTTCGGGGCCGGGCGCCTCAGCTGCCGCACTGCGCAGCGGGCTGGTCCAGCCGCCGCAGCCGTCCGAGCCGCCCCGCGCGCCGGGGGAGGACGCCTGATGAGCACCCCCCAGGAACCGGCTGAGGGTGCCGAGCCCGTGGCACCCGGCGAGCCGGCCGAGCCCGCGCGGCCTGCGCGATCCACGCCGCCCACCCCGTCCAGCCCGTCCAGCCCGTCCACGCCGCGTACCGGGGCCACACCGGCTGCCCGGCGCACACGATCCACGCCGCCTTCTGGAGACCCGTCCGCTGGCGCTGGCGCGTCGGCTGGGGAGCCTGGTGCACCGGCTGAAGCGGTCGCGCCGCCTACTGGAGACCCGTCCGCTGGCGACCAGTCCGCTGGAAACCCGGCGCCGTCCGCTGGAGACCAGCCGTCCGGTGATCAGCCGTCCGGCGACGGGACCGCGGTCGTGGAGCCGCCGGTGGGGTGGTTGCCACGGCCCGCTGCTGAGCTGTTCGGGGAGGGCGCGACGGCCGCGGAGATGTACGGCCTGCTCACCGTCGACGTCCCGGCGGAGTCCTGGCTCTCCGCGCTGGAGACGGCCCGGACCACGCTGGGCTGCACGTTTTTCGACTGGCTGAGCGCGGTGGACGAACCGGGAGAGGGCTTCCGGGTCGCCGCGCACGTCGTCGCGCTCGCCGGACCGCCGGTGGCCGAGCAGCCGTCGGCACTGGCGGAGCCCGGGGAGCCGGCCTCTTCCCGACAAGCTGTCGGACAAGCCGCATCCGGGCAAGCCGGACCTGGGCAAGCCGTACCCGGTACACCGGTCGCACCGGCCGGAGGCGGGGGCGCTGGTTCCGCGGGGTCCAGGCTGCGCCGCCTGCTGGTACGGACGACCGTGCCGCACGACGCCCCGGTACTGCCGACCGCTACCGGTGTGTACGCGGGCGCCGGCTGGCATGAGCGCGAGACGCACGAGATGTTCGGCGTCGACTTCACCGGCCATCCCTACCTCGCCCCGCTGCTGCTGCCCGACGGCTTCGAGGGCCACCCGTTGCGTAAGGACTTCGTTCTCGCGGCACGGGTCGCCAAGGCGTGGCCTGGCGCGAAGGAACCGGGGGAGTCCGACCACGGTGGCCCCAAGCGCCGCACCATGCTGCCCCCCGGCGTTCCCGACCCCAACGAGTGGGGCCCGCTCAAGGGACAGCTTCCGCCTGCCCCGGCCCGCCCGGCTCGCGGAGCCCGTGCGGCAGCCGGCGCCAAGGGCGACCGTCCCGTACGACGTGCCCGCACCGCCAGCGCGGGCTCGGCCAGCCAGCAGGCCGAGGCCGCGGCGCCGGCCGAGGCGGCGCAGCCAGAGGCACCCCGGAAGCGCACCGCGACCGGCCCCGGCCCCTCGGCCAGGGGAGCAGCCGCTGCGCCTGCTGCCGACGCCGCGGGCACCAGTGCCACGGGTGCTGGGGCTGTGGGTTCTGGTGCTGCGGGGGCCGCTGGCGAGAGCGCCGGTGTCGCGGACGCCGCGGGCGCGACTGCCGCCGGTGCGGCCACCCCTGCTGGGACGGCCCCCGAAGCGACCGCCGCCGAGGGCGCAGCGGCTGAGCGGGCCGCCACCGACGGGACGACCGCAGAACGGGCTGCCGCCGAGGGCACGACCGCCGCACGCAAGCGGACGTCGTCCGACGCTCCGTGGCACAACCCGCGCCCGGCGACCCCTGAGCCAGGGCCGAAGGCCGAGCCGAAGCCTGAGCCCGAGGCTGAGCCCGCGCAGCAGCCCGTATCGGAGCCGAAGGCCGAGCCCGAGCGGCAGCCCGAGCCGAAGCCCGAGGCCGAGCCCGTTCAGGTGACCCCCGAGCCGGGGCCGAAGGCCGAGCCGAAGCCCGAGGCCGAGGGGCAGTCCGAGCCCCGGCCCGCGCCGAAGCCGGAGTCGGACTCGGAGCAGCAGCCCAAGCCTGAGCCGGGGCCGGGGTCCGAGCGGGAGTCCGGAGCCGATGAGTCGGCCTCGCCAGCCCGTACGACGGACTCCGCCGCCGCTGGGGAGACGCCCGAGGGCGGGCAGGGACCTGGGCCGAAGGCAGGAGGGGACGACGCGTGAACGACAGCCTCGAAGTCGCGCTGCGGCTCATCGGCATCTTCGTGATCTTCCTTGTCTTCCCTCTGGTGATCGGCCAGACGGAGCACAAGGTCATGGCCCACATGCAGGGCCGCCTCGGGCCCATGTACGCGGGCGGCTTCCACGGGTGGGCTCAGCTCGTCGCTGACGGGGTGAAGTTCGCGCAGAAGGAAGACGTCGTTCCGACGGGAGCGGACCGCCGTATCTTCCAGCTGGCACCTGCCGTGGCGCTGCTTCCCTACCTCCTTGTGCTGGTCGCGATCCCGATCGGCCCGGACAACGCCGTCGGTGAGGTCATCGACGCGGGCATCTTCTTCGTCCTCGCCGTGATGGGGGTCGGAGTCCTCGGCTCGCTCATGGCGGGCTGGGCCTCGGCCAACAAGTACTCCCTCCTGGGTGGTCTCCGTACGGCCGCCCAGCTCATGGCTTACGAGCTGCCGATGCTGCTCGCCGCCGCCTCCGTCGCGATGGCCGCGGGCACGGTCTCGCTGCCCGGCATGCTCGACGCCTTCGAGTGGTGGTGGGTGCCGTGGCAGATCGTGGGTGGCCTGGTGTTCTTCACCGCAGGACTCGCCGAGCTGCAACGGCCGCCGTTCGACGCCCCGGTCGCCGACTCCGAGATCATCTTCGGCGCGTACACCGAGTACACCGGGCTGCGTTTCGCGCTCTTCCTGCTCGCCGAGTACGCGGGCATCGTCGTCCTCTGCGGGTTGACCACCGTCCTCTTCCTCGGGGGCTGGCATGGGCCGTTCGCCGGTGAACTCGGCTGGCTGTGGACACTGCTGAAGACGGCGGCTCTCGCCTTCGTCGTGATCTGGCTGCGGGTGAGCTACCCGCGGCTGCGTGAGGACCAGTTGCAGAAGGTCGCCTGGACCGTTCTCATTCCGCTCGCTCTCGCTCAGATCGCCCTCACCGGCGTCGTCAAGGTGGTGATCTCCTGATGGCCGCGGGAAAGAAGGCGGGGTGGCCCGGTTCGGGCCTGGCCAAGGGACTGGCCGTCACCCTGCGCACGATGACCAAGAAGACCCACACCGCGCAGTACCCGGACGCGGTGCCCGCGCTGCCGCCGCGCAGCCGTGGCGTGATCGGGCTGTTCGAGGAGAACTGCACGGTCTGCATGCTCTGCGCCCGCGAGTGCCCTGACTGGTGCATCTACATCGACTCCCACAAGGAGACGGTGCCTCCGGCGGCCCCGGGTGGCCGCGAGCGCAGTCAGAACGTGCTCGACCGCTTCGCCATCGACTTCTCACTGTGCATGTACTGCGGTATCTGCATTGAGGTGTGCCCCTTCGACGCGTTGTTCTGGTCCCCGGAGTTCGAGTACGCGGAGACCGACATCCGTGAGCTGACCCACGAGCGGGACAAGCTCCGCGACTGGATGTGGACCGTGCCGGCCCCGCCCGCGCTGGACCCGGCCGCGGAGGAGCCGAAGGAGGTCGCCGCCGCGCGCAAGACCGCCGACAAGCTCGCCGAGGCGCGTGCGGCCGAGGCCGCTGCCCTCGCCGCGCAACCGGACCAGTCAGGCGACGAACCGGCCGAAGACGCAGCCCCGAGCCACGACGACTCCCCGAGCCAAGGCCCCGCTCAGCGCCGAGGCGGCCCCGCGAGCCCGGGCAGCTCCGCTCCCGGGGGCGACTCTGCCGACCGTGGTGACTCTTCCGGTGAAGGAGCGCCCTCATGATGCCCGCTGCGGAAAGCGGCTTCCTGTCACCCACCGGGGTCGAGGTCGTCTTCCTCCTCGTCGGCATCGCCACGCTCGGCGCTGCCATCCTCACGGTCACCACCAAACAACTGGTGCACGCCGCCCTGTGGCTGGTGGTGGCGCTTGGCGGGCTCGCGGTCGAATACCTCCTCCTCACGGCTGAGTTCATCGCCTGGGTGCAGGTGCTGATCTACGTCGGCTCTGTCGTCGTCCTCCTCCTTTTCGGGCTGATGCTGACCAGGGCGCCCATCGGACGGTCGCCGGACGCGGATTCCGGCAACCGCTGGGCCGCGCTCGCGGTGGCTGTCGCTGCGGCAGCCACCCTCGTATGGGTCGTCGTCGACGCCTTCCGGTCCACCGGGATCGACCTGGACGCGTCGGCGCCGGGCGGCGAGGGCGGCGCCGTACAAGGCTCGACCAGGGTCTCGGGAGAGATCCTCTTCCGGCACTGGGTGCTGCCGTTCGAGGCGCTCTCGGTCCTTCTTCTCGCCGCGCTGGTCGGCGCGATCGTGTTGTCCCGTAAGAACGACAACGGCAGCAGGGGCGGGGGCACCAAGGACGCCGTGGGCGGCAACGGCAGTAACGGTGGCAAGGCCGCCGGTGCGGCCAGGCGCCGGAACTCCACCGCGACAGTCTTCTCGGGCAGGTCCGGCCGCTCGGACAGGTCTGCCACGTCAGGCGGGACAGGACGAGTGACGGCCGACAGGGCGACGGCAGGCGAGGCGACGGCGGGCAGGGCGACGACAACCCCAGCGCCGTCGGCCACGCGAGCCACGAGCGACACCACCACCCAAGCCGGCCCCACCGTGCGAACCGGCCCCACCGCGGCCGACTCCACCCGCACCCGAGCCGACTCCACCCAAGAAGGCTCCACCCGAGCCGACTCCACTGATCCCAGCTCCAGCCGAGGCGGCACCGCCGAGGGCACCCCCGGGGAGGACAAGAGCTGATGCACCTCGTCTATCCCGCTGTGCTCGCCGTCCTCCTCTTCTGCGTCGGCCTGTACGGCGTGCTCGCCCGGCGCAACGCGATCCTGGTCCTGATGTCCGTCGAGCTGATGCTCAACGCCGTCAACCTCAACCTGGTCGCCTTCGACGTCTGGCTCCGCGACACGCTCCACGCGGGCCAGGCGCTCACCCTCTTCATCATTGCCGTCGCCGCCGCTGAGATCGGCATCGGCCTTGCCATCGTGCTGCTCGTGTACCGCAACCGCGGCACCTCCGATGTCGACAAGCTCCGCGATCTCGCCGACTCCCCACCCTCTGACGACAGCATGGCAGCCACCACTGACAATGCCGCCGCCGAGCGTCTGACCAGCGGAGAGGCCGCCGCGTGACGACCACGACCACCGCCGTCCTCGTCCCCCTCCTGCCCTTCCTCGGCGCCGTCGCCGGTCTCCTTTGCGGCCGCAGGGCCCCGGGGCTCGTGCGGCCGCTCGCCGTGCTGCCGACCGTCGCCGCCGCCGTGCTCGCGGTCGTCGTCGCCGTACGGCAGGGCGGGGACGGGCCGGTCACCGCGTCGACCCGGTACACCGACACCGGCTCCATCCCGATCGACCTCGCGCTGCACATCGACGGCTTCGCGTCGCTCGTCGCCGTGCTCGTCGGTGTCGTCGCGTGCTGCGTGCAGATCTACTCGACCGGCTATCTGCACGACGACCCGCGCTACCCCTCGTATGCCGCGCTCGTCTCGCTCTTCACCTCCGCGATGCTGCTGGTCGTCTACGCGGACGACCTGATCGTGCTGCTCGTCGGGTGGGAAGTCATGGGCATCTGCTCGTACTTCCTCGTCGGCCACTACTGGGAGACGGCGGCGGCGCGCGCCGCCTCGATCAAGGCTTTCCTGGTCACCAAGCTCGGTGATGTGCCGTTCCTCATCGGCATCTTCGCGCTCGCGTCCGACGCCGGAACGTTCAGGATCAGCGAGATCTACACCGGTCTCACCGCCGCCGCCGGAGGCGCGCACGGGCCCGAAGGCGCTGGCTTCCACCTCGACCACCCGACCGTCATCGGCCTGTTGCTGCTGGCGGGAGTCGCGGGCAAGTCGGCCCAGTTCCCGCTGCACACCTGGCTGCCGGACGCGATGGCGGGCCCCACCCCGGTCTCCGCGCTGATCCACGCGGCCACGATGGTCGCGGCGGGCGTCTACTTCGTCGCCCGGCTGCTGCCCGTCTTCGCCGCGTCCGCCGTCACGCTGACCGTGCTCGCGATCATGGCCGCGGCGACCATGGTGGGTTCCGCGCTCGCCGCGCTGGCGCAGGACGACATCAAACGCGTCCTCGCCTATTCGACCGTCGGGCAGCTCGGCTACATGACCGGTGCCCTCGCCGTCGGCGACCGCGGGGCGGCCATCTTCCACCTGCTGGCGCACGGCGCGTTCAAGGCGCTCCTCTTCCTCGGCGCGGGCGTGATCATCCACGCGGCCGGCACGAACTCGCTCGCCGCGATGTCCCGCATGAGCGGCCTCGCCAAGCGCATCCCCGACGCGTACTGGACGATGACCGTCGCCCTGCTCGCCCTCGCCGCGATCCCGCCGTTCGCGGGCTTCTTCTCCAAGGAAGCCGTTCTCGGTGCGGCGGAGTCCGTCGCCACCGGGCACGGCGCGCCGGAGCACGCGTACGACATCCCCGGCGCGGTCGGCTGGACCGTACTGATCGCCGGGCTGTTCACCGCGCTGCTCACCGCCGGCTACGCGGCCCGGCTGTGGCTCCTCACCTTCCATGGCAGCGGCACCGAGGCCCCCGACCACGGCAAGCAGCCTCTCGTCATGAACGCCGTGCTGTGGGTGCTGTTCATCCCCGCCGCCGGGCTCGGGCTGGCCGTCGGCGTCCTCCCTGACTGGTTCGACGACCACTCACTCAGCCCGACCCTCACCACCTCCGTCCTCGGGACCGGCCTTGCCCTCGTCGGCGGGTTGGTCACCTACGCGTCCTGGCGGCACACCACGGCACTCGCCGCCCGGTCGCCCATCGGCGCGGTCGCGGCACACCCGCAAGCGGAGCCCGCCGTGTCCGAGGCGGAGGCCATCGCCAGCCACGAACCTGTGTACGGAAGCATCGCCTCCGCCGATGACCCGGCCGACCAGGGAAGGCTGCTGCTCGGCCCCGTACACCGGCACGCCGCGGTCGGTTTCCATCTGGACGCCGTCTACGGGGCCCTGTTCGTCCGGCCCGTACGCGCCGCTGCCCGGCTCGTCCGCTTCCTGGACCGGGAAGTGGTCGACACGTACGTACGCGGCGCGGGCACCGCACCCCGGCTCCTGGGCACGGCTGCCCGCCGAGCGCAGACGGGCAACGTCCAGACGTATCTGAGCGCCCTGCTGGCGGGGACCCTTGTGCTGGTCGTCGCCGTCGTCCTCGCCGCGACGGGAGGCTGAACCGTGCCCGACACCCTCAGAGCAACACCCCACCGAGCACGTTCCCACTCCCGTTCCCGAGCGCGCCACGGGGCGCTTCGTGAACCAGGCCGACCAGTGCCGACCGCCACCCCAAGCCGGACCTCGCCCGCCCCTGCCCGGACGGCGGCCCCCGGCTGCCGGGCCGCGATTACCTGGGCCGCGTGCCTCGCGGCCGACACCCCGAGGAGCCCGAGGTGAGTCAGACCGCTATGCAACTCCTCCTCGCGGCCATCGTCGTCCTCCCGCTGATCGGCGCCGTCGCCGCGCTGCTGCCCGCTCCGCCCGGGCTGCGCGGACGCAGCCCCGACCAAGCGGTGCTCAGGCACGGCGTCACCGTCACCGGACTGATCCTCGCGCTGTCGATCGCGCTGGCGGCGGGCTTCGACCACGACCGACCGGCGTCGATGCAGGCGACCACGGACATCAGCTGGATTCCCGCGCTGGATATCCGTATCCACCTCGGCGTCGACGGCGTATCGCTTCCGCTGCTCGTCATGACCGCGCTGCTCACCTTCCTCTGCGCGCTGTACAGCTACTTCAAGATGCCGGCGGGCCCGTCCCCGATGGCGTTCGTCTCGCTGCTCCTCGTGCTGGAGGCCGGCACCCTCGCCACGTTCGCCGTCCTCGACCTGATCCTGTTCTTCCTGGCGTTCGAGATGGTCCTGATCCCGATGTACTTCCTGATCGCCCGCTGGGGCGGCTCGGAAGGCACGGCGCCCGGCATCCCGGCCCCGGCCAAGGGCGAGGATCAAGACGCAGACCACCAAAGCGATGGACTTGGCGTTGGCGTTGGCGTCCAGGGCGGCGGCCAGCCCGCGACCGGGCGTGAGCGCGCCGCCTGGAAGTTCATCCTCTACACGCTGCTCGGCTCCGTCGTCATGCTGCTCGGTCTCCTCCTCATCGGGATCAAGGGCGGCACCTTCGACATGGTGGCACTCGCCTCTGACAACGGCTCCGGGCTCAGCCACACCACCCAGCTCATCGCCGTCCTCGCGATCGGCGTCGGACTGGCCGTCAAGACCCCGATGTGGCCGCTGCACAGCTGGCTGCCCGACGCGCACACCGCCGCCCCGACCGTCGGGTCGGTCCTGCTGGCGGGCGTGCTGCTGAAGATGGGCACGTACGGGTTCGTACGCATCGTGCTGCCGATCGCCCCCGACGGCGCGCACACCTTCGCCCCGTACCTCGCCGCCTTCGCCGTCGTCGGCATCATCTACGGATCGCTCGCCTGCCTGGCTCTGGTCCGCCCTGGCGCCAAGGGCGACCTCAAGCGCCTCATCGCGTACTCCTCCGTCGGGCACATGGGCTTCGTGCTGCTGGGCATCTCGACCCTCACGCCCACCGGCGTGAACGGCGCGCTGTTCGCCAACATCGCGCACGGCCTGATCACAGGCCTGCTGTTCTTCCTGGTCGGAGCCCTCAAGGACCGTTACGGCAGCACGGATCTCGACCGCATGGCCGGTGGGGTGCGGGCATCGGGCGCCGCGCTGTACGGCAAGGCGCCGCTGCTCGGCGGGTTGCTCGTCTTCGCCGCCGTCGCCTCCCTCGGCCTGCCGGGGCTGGCCGGATTCTGGGGCGAGATGCTCGCCATGTTCGGCGCCTTCGAACCCGCCGACGGGCTCAGCCGTCCCGCCTTCCTGACCTATCTGGCGCTCGCGGGGCTCGGCACGCTGCTGACGGCCGCGTACATGCTGCTGGTCGTACGGCGTGTCTGCATGGGCGAGCACACCACGCCCACCGAGACCGTGGCCGAGGCCGAATCCGGGTCGGCTTCCGGCGCGCCGGGCGCGGGCGCCGTGGGCGCCGGCGCGGCCGCTGGAGCCTCCCGTACGGCTGCCTCCGCCACCTCCACCGCCGCCCCGGCTCCCACCCACGCGACGGACCGTGATGCGCAGCCGTACAGCGAGATCGCGGATGTCCGCGGGTACGAACTGGCCGCCTGGACCCCGCTCGTCGTCCTCACCATCCTCGCCGGACTCTGGCCGGCGGCCCTCCTCGGGCTGACCGACCCGGCCGTGCAGCACCTTCTCGGAGGCGGCAGCTGATGACCACCATCGCCGCGAGCGCCGTCCAGTCCGTCGACTGGCTCGCCATCGCCCCGCCCACCATCCTCGCCGTGGCCGGGCTCGTCGTCCTGGTCGCCGACCTGTTCGTGGCCGAGCGGCACAAGCCGCTGCTCGGCTGGGTCGCGGTGGCCGGACTCGCCGTCGCGGGGCTGTCCCTGCTGCCGCTGCTCGACGGCGACCGGACGACGTTCTGCCTCTCCGCGGAACCGGACGTGTGCAGTTACGTCGCCGACGACTTCGCGATCGTCGTCCAGCTTCTGGTGATCGGCGGCGCCTTGCTGACGGCGCTGCTGTCCATGCACGCCGTGGCGGAGCTCAAGCTTCCGGCGGGGGAGTACTGGTTCCTGCTGCTGTCATCGGCCGCCGGAGCCGCGCTGATGCCCGCCTCCCGGGACCTGGCGACCCTCGTCATCGCCCTCGAAGTCACCTCGCTCCCCGCCTTCGCGCTGGTGGGCCTGCGCCGGGACGACCGGCGCTCGTCCGAGGCGGCGCTGAAGTTCTTTCTCTCCTCCGTCACGGCGACCGCCGTGACCCTGCTGGGCGTCAGCTTCGTGTACGCGGCCACCGGCAGCATGCACTTCGCCGAGATCGCCGACGGCCTCACCCGCGTCGACCCGCAGCTGGAAACGCTCGCCCAGGCGGGCGTCGCCCTCACCCTCATCGGCTTCGCCTTCAAGACGGCGGCCGTGCCCTTCCACTTCTGGGTCCCTGAGACGTACGTGGGGGCACCGCTGCCGGTGGCCGCGTACCTCTCGGTCATCGGAAAGGCGGTCGGCTTCACCGGTCTGATCCTGGTGACCGTCCTGGCCTTCCCGTCCTACGCGGACATCTGGGGCCCGGCCATGGCGGTGCTCGCCGCGCTGACCATGACCATCGGGAACGTGGCCGCGCTGCGCCAGCGGCCCGAGCAGGCCCGCAGCGCCGTACGCCTGCTGGCCTGGTCCTCCGTCGGCCAGGCGGGCTACCTCCTGGTCCCGATCGCGGCAGCCGGTTACGTGGACTCCGCGGACGACGCCGCGCACACCATCGGCGCCACCGTGGCGTACGCGCTCATGTACGCGGCGGTGAACCTCGGCGCCTTCGCCGTCGTCGCCCTCGTCGCGCTCCCGACCGCCGCCGCTCGCGGCGAGGGGGCAGCGCGGGCGCACCCCGCCGCCTCCCCGCCGACCGCCGACCGGCTCGCCGACCACCGCGGCCTCTACGCCACCCGCCCACTGGCGGCCCTGTCGCTCGGCTTCTTCCTGCTCTGCCTGGCCGGGCTGCCGCCGGGCATCATCGGCCTGTTCGCCAAGGTCACCGTCTTCTCGGCGGTCGTCGACGCGGGTCTCGGGTGGCTCGCCGTCGTGATGGCCGTCAACGTGGTGATCGCGCTCTACTACTACCTGCAGTGGACAGCGGTCCTCTTCCGCGCCCCGGCACCGTCCCTGGTTTCGGCGGCGGCGAGTGGGCCGGAGCCGGCAGCGGCAGGTCAGGCCCCGGGCGCTGGGGCGAACGTACGAGCGGGCGCGCACGCGGGCACGCGAGCAGACGGAGAAGCAGGCGTACGAGCGGGCGCGGCCGCGGAAGCCGAAGCGACCTCTACGCTGACGGCGCCCGCCGGGCAGCCGCGATCCCGCCCGGACACGGACACACGGCCCCGCGTCCCGGCCCCGCTGGCCGCGTGTATCGCCCTCGCCGT
Organism: Streptomyces sp. A01; assembly: GCF_059026195.1. Lineage (NCBI taxonomy): Bacteria > Bacillati > Actinomycetota > Actinomycetes > Kitasatosporales > Streptomycetaceae > Streptomyces > Streptomyces sp. A01. The sequence goes on from NZ_JBWLKN010000007.1 coordinate 117,419, forward strand.
CATCGTCGGCGTCGCCCTCTCCGGCGCCCCGCAGCTCGTCCTGCGGTTCGCTTCCGGCACTCTGCTCTGACGTAACGCCCTGACGCCCTGACGCCCTGACGTCCTGAGGTAAGGCTGCGCTGGCGTAAGGCTCTGACGTAAGGCGCGCGGGTGCGCTGCCGCAGGCTGGCCCGACCTCCCGACCTCCCGACCGCCCGACACGCAGCCGTGGGTGGCGGGCTCCGGCGCCGGGCGTACGCGCCGAATGTCGCAGCCCGCCGCGGCCTGGTCTGGCCATGGGCGTACGGGCAGCCCGGCATGCCTCCGGCGGGCTCCCGGCTGCCCGGCGCCCGCGTGCCCGTGCGCATACGCGCCCGTGTGCCCCGAGTGCCTACGCGTCCCGCACGCCCCGCGTACGTACGCGCCCGTGTGCCCGCGTGTGCGATGGGTAAGCGGGAGCCCGATGACCAGCCGCCGACCACGGTCACATCCGCTCGGGTCAACCAGCCCCGACCAGGCGCGCCGGGCGACCGAGGCGGGAGGCCCGAGGGGTCCCGGCACGCCGCTCAGGGCCGCGTACGGGTGTTCCAGCCGGTTGGGAGAGGGCCGGACCGGTGTCGGCTCGCCTGGCGGCCGTGCGGCGGGCACAAGGGAACTTGGACCTCTCATCTGGCGTTGACCAGTGAGGGAGGGTCCACTGGAAGCTGGAGAAACCGCGAAAGGGTTCCCCTGCCGCATTACTTGGAGGGCGTACCGTGCACCGCCGGCACAATGGACTCAAGACCGCTGTACTCCTCGGGGGACTGTCCGCACTCATCATCGTCATCGGCGGGATGTTCGGCCGGACGGGCTTGATCATCGCTGTGTTCGTGGCACTCGGCACGAACGCCTACGCCTACTGGAACAGCGACAAGCTGGCCCTGCGCGCCATGCGCGCGCGTCCCGTGAGCGAGTTCGAGGCGCCGCAGCTCTACCGCATGGTCCGTGAGCTCTCCACTGCCGCCCGCCAGCCCATGCCGCGCCTCTATATCTCGCCGACCGACGCCCCCAACGCCTTCGCCACCGGCCGTAACCCGCGCAACGCGGCCGTCTGCTGCACGGACGGCATCATGCGCCTGCTCAACGAGCGCGAGCTGCGCGGCGTCATCGGCCATGAGCTGAGCCATGTCTACAACCGCGACATCCTCATCTCCTCCATCGCGGGTGCGCTGGCGAGCGTGGTGATGTTCCTGGTGCACTTCGCCTGGCTGATTCCCATAGGCCGCTCCGACGACGATGACGGCCCCAACTTCGTCGGCATGCTGCTGATCATGATCCTCGGGCCGCTCGCCGCCTCCGTCATCCAGCTGGCCATCAGCCGGTCCCGGGAGTACGAGGCGGACGCCTCGGGCGCACAGCTCACCGGCGACCCGCTGGCACTGGCGAGCGCCCTGCGCAAGCTCGAAGCGGGCACGAAGGCGCTGCCGCTGCCGCCCGAACCCCGCCTGGAGACAGCGAGCCATATGATGATCGCCAACCCGTTCCGGCCGGGCGCGGGTATGGCGCGGCTTTTTTCCACGCACCCGCCCATGGCGGAGCGCATCAGCCGCCTTGAGAAGCTGGCAGGCCACTGACCCATGAAGACCATCCTGAACCTGATCTGGCTCGTACTGTCCGGCTTCTGGCTGGCCTGCGCCTACGTGCTCGCGGGTCTGATCCTCTGCGTCACGATCATCGGCATCCCCTTCGGCATCGCATCGTTCCGCATAGCGCGCTACGCCCTGTGGCCCTTCGGCTATACGACGGTGGAACGCCGCGACGCGGGCGCGCCCTCGTGCGTCGGAAACGTGCTGTGGCTGATCCTGGCGGGCTGGTGGCTGGCGCTCAGCCACATCGTCACGGGCCTGCTGCTCTGCGTCACGATCATCGGCATCCCGCTCGGCGTGGCGAACTTCAAGCTGATCCCGGTCTCCCTGATGCCACTGGGCCGCGACATCGTCCCCACGGACCGCCCCTTCGCCACCCGCTGAACGCCCCGTGGGCGGCGGCTGGCTGGGCACATGGCGCGCCGCTGGCTTCTCGGCCCTTCACGCGGCCACGACCGGGGCGATGGCTGTCGTTCCGTTGCCCGTTGCCCGGCGCCCGTTGTCCGTTGTCCGAAGCGTCGTCCCGCTGTGTCGTCCCGCTGTCCGGGCGGGGAATGCGGCGTGCGGGCACGGAACGCGCTCCGGCGGGCAGGCGTGGACGGGCGCGGCGTGCCATGCAGGCGCGACGCGGCACGTACGAGGATGCGCGGGGCGTCGCGCGGGACGCGTACGCGCGTGTGGGGTCGGCCTACGGCGCGTACGGGCGGACACGGCGGCGTTTGAGGAGCCGCCCATGCGTCGTACGGACGAGCGGGCGGGGGCACATGATGCGGCGGGAGCCTCGGAAGGCGCCGCGCGCACCGACCGCGCTGCTTTCGCGAACACCGCGACGGTCCCGGCTGCCGACGGCGGGCTTGTTCTTCCATCGGCAGCCGAGAGCCTGGGTCAGCGGTAGTTCACGAACTGCAGGGCGAAGTCGAGATCCTTGCCCTTGAGAAGGGTCTGGACGGCCTGGAGGTCGTCCCGGCTCTTCGACGAGACGCGCAGCTCATCGCCTTGCACCTGCGCCTTGACGCCCTTCGGCCCCTCATCGCGGATGATCTTGGCGACCTTCTTCGCGTTGTCCTGCGAGATCCCCTCCTCCAGCGAGGCGGAGATCTTGTATTCCTTGCCGGACGCCTGCGGCTCGCCCGCGTCCAGGGCCTTCAGCGAGATGCCCCGCTTGATCAGCTTGGTCTCAAAGACGTCGAGGATCGCCTTGACGCGCTCCTCGGAGTTGGCGCGCATCTCGATCTGCTCGCCCGACCACTCGATCGAGGCACCGACGTTCTTGAAGTCGTAGCGCTGGGAGATCTCCCGGCTGGCCTGGTTGAGGGCGTTGTCGACCTCCTGCCGCTCGACCTTCGAGACGATGTCGAAACTGGAGTCGGCCATATTGAGTTGGCTCCTCGTACGTAGATCCGTCAGGGGTATGGTCCGGTGGACCGTGCCGCCAGCCTAGCCATCCCTGACCCGGTCCAGCGGCGAACAACCGGGTGGCGAACCACCCCCCGGCATCAGGTAAGGTTTACGTCGTTGCCAGGGAGCCCCGAGCGCGGGGCGAAAAACCTGACGACAACACCAGGCGGTGTGCCCGAGTGGCCAATGGGAACGGACTGTAAATCCGTCGGCTTAGCCTACCCAGGTTCGAATCCTGGCGCCGCCACGCAAAGGAACGGCCCCTGATCTGCGGAAACGCAGGTCGGGGGCCGTCTTCGTTGCGTTGGGCACGACCGGGAGCCGGGGTCGCGGAGAGGCGTGTGGTCGCCTCGGTGGCGGCCTGTCGGCGCGGTCGTTTCTGGGCTCGCAGGGCTGCGCAGCGGGGGCCGCAGCCGGAGGGGCGCAGCAGGTCACCCACTAAGTTGAGCGGCTACTTGTCAAGTTTGCTGCGGTGAGCTATATAGGTGTTGTCGTCATGTGCATCCCGCATCAGGAGAAGGAGTGACCGATGATGCTCATGCGGACCGATCCCTTCCGTGAGTTCGACCGGCTGACGCAGCAGGTGCTGGGCACCGCGGCGAAGCCGGCGGCCATGCCGATGGACGCCTTCCGGCATGGTGACACTTTCGTCGTCGAGCTGGACCTGCCCGGTGTGAGCCCCGAGACGATCGACCTCGACGTCGAGCGCAATGTGCTGACGGTGAAGGCCGAGCGTCGTCCCAGTGCGGGCGAGAACGCGGAAGTCCTGATCAGCGAGCGGCCGACCGGAGCCTTCAGCCGCCAGCTCTTCCTTGGCGAGACCCTCGACACCGAGCGCGTCGACGCGTCGTACGACGCCGGTGTCCTGAAGCTGCGCATCCCCGTCGCCGAGCAGGCCAAGCCCCGCAAGATCGCCATCAGCGGCGGCAGCGCCCCGAAGGAGATCCGCAGCTGAGCCCCGGGGCGGGGCCCGTGGCCGGTGCGTCCGCAGGGCCCCGTCCCCGTAACCGCGAATCAGGCGTAACCGGGAACCAGGGGAGCCGTCATCGTGATGAAGAAGTGGGACGTGTTCCTGGCGGCGGTCCAGGAGCGGGGCAAGTACTCCTCACCGCAGGAAGCCGAGCGGGCGGTTCGCGTGGTGCTGGCGCTGCTCGGCGCCCATCTGGTGGGGGCCGAGAGGGCCGAACTGGCCGCTCGATTGCCGGAAACCTGCGCGCTGGTGCTCCTCGATCCGCTCCCGGCCGTTGAACCGCTCGGGCCGCAGCGGTTCGTCCGCGCCACCGCCGCGTGGATCGACGGCGCCACCGACGAAACCGCGAAGTGGGACGTCAGCGCCGTCTTGAGCGTGGTGGCCGACGCCGCGGAGGAAGAGTTGCTACGGCGCGTACTGCTCCAGCTGCCCCCCGGCTACGACCTGCTCTTCGGTCGTCCCCAAGCGGCCTGAGCACCAGCGCCACCCACTGCCGAGCGGCGGCTACGTGGTTGCGCAGCCCGCAGCCCGCAGCCGACAGCCCGCAGCCGGGGACGGGCGCGCCGCTATGGTGCGCCCGCCCCCGGCGTCGTGGGTGCCCGGCCAGCGTGAGAAGGGTGTGGCTACTCCGGCTCCCCGGCGCCCGGCAGTTGGTCGTACGTCCGGTACGTGTACGTGGCGGCCAGCGAGATCTTGTTGTCGCCCGAGGCGGCGGGCAGGCGCAGCCGCTTGTCGACGAGGCGGCCGAGGGGGCCGCAGCCGTGCGTACGAGGGGCGGTGAACGAGTCGTCGTAGGCACTGAACTTCACGACGGGCGGGTTCTTGGAGACCCATTCCGTATCGCCGTCCTGAATCAAACGGATCTTCATCGCATCGGCCTCAGCGCCGATGGTGCAGTGCTTGCCCAGGAGCGGGTGGAGCAGGCGCAACTTCATGTCCAGCTTCCCGCGGTGCTTGCCGTCCGAGTAGAAGTCCGAGAAGCCCGCGTACTGCGGCTGGACCCGCAAACCCTTGCGGAACGGTGCTGGGGCCCCGCTCACCGGCGTCGGTGCGGCCCGCAGGGCGCCGAACACCTGGCCCTTGGTGCCGTCGGGCAAGGGGCCTTCGGCGTTGGTGATGGTCATGGGAGCGAGGCCGGGTACGTCCAGCGCGCCGACCCTGAGGTGGCTTTCGGACGTGAAGACTTCACAACGCCACTTCGCGGGATCGACGCCCGTGGGCAGTTCCGGGCAGTCTCCGAAGTCGAACGCCGTGGGACTTGCTGACGTCGGCGTGGACGCGGTGGCGGTCGTTGCCGTACCGGCGATCAGAGCGGCGGCAGCACCGGCCGCGAGTGCCGCCGTGACGCGGCGACGAGTCTGGGGCTTCATGGGACTCAGCCTGTCCTCCGCACGATGCCGGCTCATCAGGGATACCCCGCAGGTGCCCCGCACCTCCCCCTGATGCGGCATCAGGGCCCGGACGAGCCCGTCCAGATCACGGGAAGTGGCCGGTCAGACTGCGGTGGTAGCGGATGTGCTCCTCACGTATCGGATGGTCCGGGTGGCGGCGCAGGGTCCCGATGGGGGAGCCGTCACGGGCGAGGCACACCGTGTCGTCTGCGGCTATATAGATGGCCAGCAGGTCGAATTGCCTGTGGTGGTTCGGGCACAGGCAGAGGAGGTTGGCCAGCTCGTCGGGACCGTCGTGGGGCCGTCCCAGTCCGCGAAGGTGCGCGGCTTCGCTGTAGTAGCCGACGCGGGCCTCCAGCCGCTGGTCGCATATTTGGCACCGGTGCTCGTGCAGCGCCTTGACCCGGGCCGCGGCGTTGGCGTCCCGGACCAGTCGCGAGGTCATCGCCGTCCTGCGGGTCGCTTGGCCCGGGGGCTGGGCATCGTCTTCTGCCGCGCGCCCCAGCTGCCCCGCCACCGCGTCTTCCAGCACGCTCTGTACGTCGGAGTCGTCCTCCAGAACTCCGCTCGCTGTCGCGTAGCCGGCGAGCCCTACGTGTTGAAGCAGACCGTCCTGGTCTGCGACGTCGTGGAGGTGGACGGCGCGGAGGACGCCGATGGCCTGCGCGCGGACCAACGGGTCTTGCAGGAGCCGCGCCGCGGCGAGTGTCAGCCCGGCATGTGCGTCAGCCTTCGCCAATGCGGTCGGACTGGGGTGGAAACCGGAGTCGAGCGGGACGCCATGGATCTCCCACAGCCCGCTGGTGCGTAGATGCCAGAACGGATAGTGCGGCGTGACCTGGGAATCGGGTCGGCCGAACGCGGTCAGCAACTGGCCGACTTCCCGCTCGAAGACATGCCAGGGGCTCAGCCGGGGCTCACCGCTCACGGCCCGGGCCATGGTCCACAGCAACGACAACGACTTGTGGCGGCTCGCCTGCCCGTGATGGCGATACGTATGCAGATCTTCGATCTTGGTCAGCAGTTCCGCGGGCCGCAGCGGGACGAGGGCCATAATTTCTGCTTCGTCCTCGGGGCCTTGGGCGTCTTCGTCCTTTTCTTCCTTGGGAACTTGGGCGCCGCGCCTCTCGACGGTGAAACCGAGCGCCTGAAGCCGACGCGCCACCGTGGCCGCTCCGCCACTGAAGTCCCCGGCTCGGAGGGCCACCCCCGTCGAGTGGTGGTGCGCGGCGCCCACGATCGCCTTCGAGTCGTACGGCCTGCCCTCGAACACCAGGTCGTAGGCCAGTGCCTGCTTGAATCCGTAATGCCGCAGAAAGACGTCTCTTCCCCGGTCGTCACATTCGCGGATCGCGGCGATCACGCCGTCCCGGGTGACCTCTGCCAGTCCCATAAGGCTGAGCGTAGCGATGCGGTGTGACGATACGACAAGTCCGGCCGACGGCCCCGCCCCCACGGATCAAGTGCGGGGCGCAGGGCTCACGTCGCGGCGGCCGTCTTGACCGCCGCCGTTACCGGTGTCGTGCCGCTGATCAGTTCCAAGGTCCGGCCCGCTGTGCCGGGCTCGTCCAGCAGGGCGGCCAGTACCGCCGCCACGTCCTGGCGGGGGATGTCGCCCCGGCCCGTGGATTCGGCCAGGGTCACCAGGCCCGTGCCGGGGTCGTCGGTGAGGCGGCCGGGGCGCAGGATGGTCCAGTCGAGGGCGGTGCGGGACCGTACGTTCGCGTCCGCTGCGCCCTTCGCCCTGAGGTACGCGGCGAACACCGGGTCCGTGCCCTCCGGGGGCTCGCGGTCGGCGCCCATCGAAGAGACGATCAGCATGCGGCGGACGCCGGCGGCCTCGGCGGCGTCGGCGAACAGGACCGCCGCCGCGTGGTCGACCGACTGCTTGCGTTCTGTGCCGCTGCCGGGGCCCGCGCCCGCCGCGAAGACGGCCGCGTCGGCGCTCTCCAGATGCTGGGCGACGGCTGCGGCAGACGCCGTTTCCAGGTCGCAGACGACCGGCTCGGCGCCTGCTGCCAGCAGGTCGCCCGCCTGCTCCGGCCTGCGGATGATGCCCGCGACCTCGTCTCCGCGCTCGGCGAGCAGTCGCTCCAGCCGCAGCGCGATCTGACCATGTCCACCAGCGATGACAATGCGCATTCCTCGACCGTACGCCGTGACGCCGTGCAACCTTGAGAGCCACTCACGCGTCTCTTATCTGTCTTCGATGAGTCCGCTGTATGGCAGATATGCGGCGATGTACGGTTATGTACGGCAGAACGTGTGCGGGATCGGTGTCTTACGTTCGGATGCCCGGTCCGGACGCGCCGCGTGGATGCCAGTGCGCCGGTACGCCGGTATGTCCGTATCACGCCGTGTCAGTACGCCTGCAGCGGGCGCGGGGTGGTGGAAATTGGTATGCCCCTCGCTGTCGGAGTGCTTTGGTGATCCACGTTGTGGTTCACGTTGTGATCAAGGAGAGCGCGGGGAGAGGTCCTCGCTCGCGCCGCCGCGCATGAGGAGCCTGAAATTACTGCCATACGTAAATCCCTGGTCGCCGTCGGCTGCACCGTCGCCCTCGCCGCTGGCTCCACCGCCTGCGGAACCGAGGAGGACCTTTCCGCCGGGCAGCGCCTTTCGCGTGCCGCCGACAAGCTTGGCGAGCAGGACTCGTTCTCCATCGAGATGAGCCTCGGCGCCTCCGCTGATCAACTGCTCGCCCTCGCGTCCGACGGCGATGACCCCATGCCGCCCGAGGCGGCGGAGTTCATGTCGAAGATGCGGGTGTCGTTCTCGGCGAAGTCCAAGAAGCCGCTGCTGGAATCCGATGACAAGGATTTGATCAGCAGTCAGCTCAAGATAGCCGGTCCGGACGGCGACGTCGTTGAGTACCGAAGCGTGGGCGATGCGGCCTACTTCCGGCTGGACATGGAGCAGCTGGCCAAAATCGGCGGCGAGACCATGCCTCCCGCGGAACAGCTGGCGGCGCAGATCCCGGACGGCTTCGAGTCCGCCAAGAAGATCATCGCAGGTGACTGGATCAAGGTCGACATGACCGAGCTGGAGAAGCTCCAGAAGGACATGCGGGAGAAGGGCGGCTCGGAGTCCGCGGCGCAGCCGACGCTCGGTGCCGAGAGCAGCAAGAAGCTTCTGGCGTCGTTCAAGAGCGCCTTCTCCAGCAACGTCACGACCAAGGACGCCGGGCGCCGCGACGGAGCGGACCATGTGCTGGCCACCGCGCCCATCCGGCCCCTGGTGACGGCCCTCGTCAAGGGCATGCGGCCGGTCGCTGACGAGCTGCCTGGCGGCAGCAAGGACCTGCCGACCGACAAGGAACTCAACGAACTGCCCAACAAGAAGGTCACCGTCGACTTCGCCCTGAAGAATGGTGCGCTCAGCGGGGCATCGGTGGATGTGGCGCAGTTCGACAAGGAGCTGAAGAAGAAGCTCAAGGGCTTCAAGGGCGGCCAGAAGATGCCGGTTGAGCTGGCGTTCGGCACGCCCGGCGACGTCGCCGCTCCGGCGGGTGCCACGAAGGTCGATCTCGAAGAGCTGATGATGGGCCTCGCGTCGCTGAAGCCCGGCGGCATGGGCATGGAGGACCAGGCCACCGACGACAGCGTGGGCTACTCGGCCCTCGGCTAACCGGTTCCGTTCATCAGCGGGGCGTGCTGACTCCCGTGGTCGGCTGTCGCCGGCGGCCACGGCTCGCGGTCAGTTGACGTGCGTCGGTGGCGCTCGGAGGAGGGGCGGGCGAGTGGGCATCACGCCCCCGCCCGCCCCTCCGTCCGTATCGCGGCGCCCGCCCCTCCGCTCGTACCCCGGGCCCGCCCCTGCGTCCGTCCCTGTGTCCGTCCCTGTGTCCGCGCATCGACCGCCCTTCCTGTCCGCGTCCCGCCCGTTTCGGTGGGCCGTCGTCAGGTTCGTGGCGGATGCTGCCGGTTGTCCTTCGCCGCGCGGGACTGGCGCGGCAGGTCGAGCGCTACGGCGGCGGCCGAGTCGCAGTACTCGCGTACCGCGCTCGTGCGGGCCACCACCCGCCCCCGGTGCACGACGACGCGGCTGTACGCGAGGGACAGGATGCCCCCGGTGGTGTCCCCGCGTACGGCCAGCAATTCCGCCGGGAACCCGGCCTCCACCCGCACCTCCGGCAGCCCCATCGCCGCTCGTGCCTGGCTGCTGATCGTCTCGTACGCCTCGTCGGCGGGCAGCCCCTCGCGCGAGGCGAGCAGGAAGGCCGCCTCCAGCGGGTCACCGCGGCCCACCGGGTTGGTCGTGTCGCGGAGTGCGCCGCTCCCGGCGGCGACCCGTACGCCCGCCGCGCGCAACAGCCGCACCGGCGCGCACTGCGAGACACGCGCTCGCCGTTCCTCCAGTGCGCCGCACTCTGCCTGCGGCAGGCAGATGACCGTGATTTCCGCAGCGGCCAGCTGATCGGCGGCCCGGGTGGCCAGCTGGCGGGGCAGCCGGGAGAGCCCCGCGCAGGGGCTGAGCGCGACGCCCGGCCGCAGCCCGCCCGCCATCGCGGCGAACCGCGCCAGAAACGCCGGATCATCACCGTCCAGATGCAGGTCGACCGCGCACCCGTGCTCGGCGGCGGTGCCGATCACGGCCTCCGCATAGCCCGTGGGATCGGGATCGAGATCCGGGCAGCCGCCGATCACGGACGCGCCCATCTTCACCGCGTCCCGGAGCATCGCGAGGCCGTCCGCGCCCGCCACACCGGTCAGTGTGCGCGGCACGGCGACGGCGGCCAGGTCGGTGAGCCCGCGTAGCGTCCGCCGGGCGTGCAGCACGGCCTCCAGCGCGCGCAGGCCGGCGACGTCACCGATGCGTACGTGGGTGCGTACGGACGTGGCGCCATGTCCGAGTTGCAGCAGGGCCGCCTCGGTCGTACGGCGCTGGATGTCGTCGGGGGCGTGCGGGACGGGGCCTTCCATCTCGGCGCTGAGGGCGGTGTCGTAGTGGCCGTGCGGTTCGGTCGGTGCGGGCAGCAGCAGATAGCCGCTGAGGTCCACGCGGGTTCCGGGGGCGAGGCTGCCTGCCGTGCCGACCGCTTCGACGCGCCCGCCGCTGAGCCGCACATCGACGGTGCGGCCGTCGGCGAGCCGGGCACCACTGAGCAGCAGCGCGGCCGTGTCGGGCGCCGAGCCGTCGTTCTTGGGGGGCTGCTGCGGCTGGCTGTCGGGCATCGCGCTCCTGGGAGTGGCGAGAACTGCGGGGGGATGGGGGGAGGAGGGGCGTGGCGTGTTCCGAGCGGCTGTCCGGAGTGGGGCCGGGCCGGGCGGTGCGGCGTGTCGGGGGCGGGAAGGCGGAGACGGGGGATGGGGAATGGGGGGAATGGGGCAAGGAGGGGATGCCGGGCCTTTGGGGGCCGTGGGGCCTCCGATGGCGGGGTGGCGCGGTGGTGGCTTCGCGGTGATGGGTCAGTTACGGGCGGTGCTGGTGGGAGGGGGCGGGAGGGGCTGCGTTCGGTCGGGAGGCGGGGCGTATGCGGGGCGCGGGGGAGCGCGCTCGGCCAAGATCACTCAATGAGCTTCGAGCCTAAGGCGCGGCCGGGGCGGCTTCGAGGAGGAGCCGAATAGTCGTACTGGTGTGGTGCCGGAGACGTCTGTGGCGGAGGGCCGATACGGATTTCACGATCGGCGGCCGAGCGTGTAATGTCTTCATCGCTCGCCCCAATAGCTCAGTCGGCAGAGCGTCTCCATGGTAAGGAGAAGGTCTACGGTTCGATTCCGTATTGGGGCTCTGGTGTGTGAGGATGCTCATCCGAGATAATCGGGTGAGCGCCCCCATGCATCACAGCGGTGTAGCTCAGTCGGTAGAGCAAGCGGCTCATAATCGCTGTGTCACCGGTTCAAGTCCGGTCACCGCTACTGACAGTAGCCGATTGTGGGGTCGGTCCTTCGATCGGCTACTCTTTTCTGCGTTCATCCATCCGTCCCGTGGGCTGATCCCCTGGGCCGGTCCCACGTTCAAGGAGCACTCACGTGGCTGCCACCGACGTCCGCCCGAAGATCACGCTGGCCTGCGTGGAGTGCAAGGAGCGGAACTACATCACCAAGAAGAACCGGCGTAACAACCCGGACCGTCTTGAGATGAAGAAGCACTGCCCTCGTTGCAAGTCGCACACCGCGCACCGCGAGACGCGATAATTTCAGGCTCGTTCACGAGGCCGCTCCCAGCCTGGGAGCGGCCTCGTGGCGTTCCACGCAAACTTCACGACAGCCGCAGGAGGTGTGAGCGATGCCGCTCGACGAGTCGTACGTCGGACGTGCCTATCCGCCGACCGAGCCCTATGAGGTGGGCCGGGAGAAGATTCGCGAATTCGCGGAGTCGATCGGTGACACCAACCCGGCGTATACCGACCCCGCGGCCGCCAGGGCGCTTGGCCATCCGGACGTGATCGCGCCGCCGACCTTTGTGTTCTCCATCTCGTACAAGGCGGCGGGGCAGGTGGTGCACGACCCGCAGCTCGGCCTCGACTACAGCCGTGTGGTGCATGGCGATCAGGGCTTCACCTATGTGCGCCCGGTACGCGCGGGCGATTGCCTATCGGTCACTTCCACCATTGAGTCGGTCAGATCCATGGCTGGTAACGACATCCTGGTGGTGCGTGGTGAGGTGCACGATAAGAGCGGCGAACTCGTGGTGACCGCGCGCACCATGCTCGTGGCCCGTGGCGCTGACGGGAAGTGAGACAGATGACAGCGAAGATTTCTTACGACGAGGTCGAGGTCGGCACGGAACTGCCTCCCCAGACCTTTCCGGTGACACGCGAAACCCTGGTGCGGTACGCGGGTGCCTCCGGTGACTTCAATCCGATCCACTGGAATGAGAAGTTCGCCACCGAGGTCGGCCTGCCGGATGTCATCGCGCACGGCATGTTCACGATGGCGGTGGCGGCTCGTGTGGTGACCGACTGGGCCGGAGATCCGGCGGCGGTCGCGGAGTACGGGGTGCGGTTCACCAAGCCCGTCGTCGTGCCGAACGACGACAAGGGCGCCTTGATCGAGGTCAGCGCGCGGATCGGCGCCAAGCTCGACGACGAGGCCCGTACGGTACGGGTCGATCTGATAGCGGTCAGCTCCAACCAGAAGGTGCTCGGCAGGTCTCGCGCCGTGGTCCGGCTCGCCTGAGCCGTAGCCGTAGCAGCAGCTGTAGCCGGCGGGAGCGGTGGCGGGTCACCGCATCGCAGCCGCGCGGGCGGCCCTGGCTGGGCGTCACGAGGGGCGGCGACGCGGTCGGCCGCCCCTCGCGCCGTCGCTCTCCGTATGCGCCGGGCTCGCGCGCCTGTCAGCCCCGCCGCCGGGTTTCCGGGTGGCGGTTCGTGCTTGACGGGTTGGTTATTGAGTACTAACTTACCGACATGGCCAACACCACACCCCGAATGAGCGCGGAGGAGCGGCGGACTGTCGCCGTCCGTGTCGCCATGTCGGAGTTCGCCAAGAGTGGTTACTTCGGCACCTCCACCGAGACCATCGCCCGGCGCGTCGGCGTCTCGCAGCCGTACCTCTTCCGGCTCTTCCCCAACAAGATGGCCCTCTTCCAGGCCGCCGCCGAGCTCTGCTTCGCGCGGACGACCGAGACGTTCGAACGGGCCGCCGAAGGGATGCGCGGCGAGGGGGCACTGGCGGCGATGGGTGCCGCGTACTCCGAACTCATCAATGACCGCGACGTGCTGAACATGCAGATGCAGCTCTACGTCGCGGCCGGAAGCGTGGGTGACGCCGCGCTCGCCGTGTATGTGCGGCGGAGCTGGGAGGGGCTGTGGGGCACGGTCCGCGCCCTCAGCGGCGCCACCCAGTCCGAGGCGGAGGACTTCTTCGCCAAGGGTCTGCTGATCAACGTGCTCGTCATGCTCGGCGTCCCCGGTGACAACCCGTGCTGGGCGGGATTCGGTGAGGACAGCAGGGCCGCGGCCACTCAGGCCGCGGCGGCCGTCGCCGGTTCGGGGGCCGGCTCGGCCTGCTCCCGCGGCGACCTGCCGGAGCCGTGACGGTCGGGGGAGGGGCCGACCGGTGGTCGCTGCCGCTACCGCCGGCGCCGCGGTTCGCCGGTGCGGCCCTCGCCCGCCGCCACCGCCCGGCGCGCCTCCCCACGCTTCCCGCCCCTGCCCCCGGCTCCGGGTTCGCTGTTCCGCGTGCGTTCTGTGGTTGTTCTGTGGTTGTCCCTGCTCTTCGCTTCGCGCCTTGCCCGTTACGGGGCGCGTGGCACGTACCGCTCACGTCGTCGCGCCGCCGCCTTCCGGTGGCTGCCGGCGGCTCGCTGTCTCCGCGTAACTTAGTGATCGATAACTAATCAAGGGAGTTCCGATGCGTGAGGACCGGCCGCCGACCATGGCCACCGCCGTCTGGACACTGGTCATCACCAGCCTCGCCGGGTTCATGGCGGCGCTGGACAACCTCATCGTCACCACCGCGATTCCCGACATCGGGAAGGAGCTCGGCGGTGGTCTCGAAGAGCTCGAATGGACCGTCAACGCGTACACACTCACCTTCGCGGTGCTGCTTCTGCTCGGCGCCGCGCTCGGTGACCGGTTCGGGCGGCGCCGGGTGTTCACCGCCGGTATCGCGCTCTTCACGGCGGCGTCCGCCGCCGCGGCCCTCGCCCCCGGCATCAACGAACTGATCGCCGCCCGTGCGGTCCAGGGCGTCGGCGCCGCGATGCTCATGCCCCTCAGCCTCACCCTGCTGACCGCGGCGGTTCCGGAGGAACGGCGCGGCGCGGCGTACGGCATCTGGGGCGCGGTCAACGGTCTCGCCATCGCCTCCGGGCCACTCATCGGCGGTGCGGTCGTCGAGCACATCTCGTGGCAGTGGATCTTCTGGCTGAATGTGCCGGTCGGCGTCGCGCTCCTGCCTCTCGCCCGGCTCCGGCTCACCGAGAGCCACGGTCCGAACAACCGGCTCGACATCGTCGGCACCGTGCTGGCCAGCCTCGGCCTGCTGGGTGTGACGTTCTCGCTGATCAGGGGGCACGGGGAGGGCTGGACCAGTGCGTCGGTCCTGGTCGGCTTCGCGGTCGGCGGCGCCCTGCTGGTCGCGTTTGTCCGGTGGGAGCTGCGTACGGACGCGCCGATGCTGCCGATGCGGCTGTTCCGCTCCCGCGCGTTCAGCACCGTCAACGCCGCGGGTTTGCTGATGTACCTGGGGATGTTCGGCTCGATCTTCCTGCTCACCCAGTTCCTGCAGCTCATTCAGGGCTACTCGCCGCTCGAAGCGGGGTTGCGCATGCTGCCGTGGACCGCGATGCCCATGATCATCGCGCCCCTCGCGGGAGCCCTCTCCGACCGCGTCGACGGCCGGGCCATCGTCTCGACCGGCCTGGCCCTGATGGCCGCCGGTATCGGCTGGCTGGCCGCCGTCGCCGAGCCGGACGTCTCCTACGGGGCGCAGATCGCGCCCTTCGTCCTCAGCGGAATGGGCATGGCGCTGTTCTTCGCCCCTGTCGCAGCCCTCGTCATGAACTCCGTACAACCCGCTGAGCAGGGCATCGCCTCCGGCGCGAGCAACGCGCTGCGCGAGATCGGCGGCACGCTCGGCGTCGCCGTGCTGGCCTCGGTCTTCAGCTCCCGAGGCGGGTACGGGTCGCCGCAGGAGTTCACCGACGGCCTGGTGCCCGCGCTGTGGGTCGGCGTGGCCGCGCTGGCCGCCGCCGCGGTCGCGGTCATGCTCGCGCCCCGGCGGCGGCGCGCCCCCGAGGCGCCACCCGCCGCCGAGCCCGCGAAGACGCCGGTAGGGGTCTGACGCCATGGTGAGGGGGACGGGGCGCCCGCCGCACGCGGCGGGCGCCCCGTCCGCACGGCCTGGCGGCGCCCTCGCGGCCTGGCGGTGCTCGGCGGGTTGTCCGGAGGAGAAACGGGTTACGTACTCTTGGGCCCGTGCAGGAACTCCACAACGCTCCCCTCGCCCCGCTGACCACCTTCCGGCTGGGCGGCCCCGCCACCCGGCTGATCACAGCCACGACCGATGACGAGGTGATCGCGGCCGTCCGCGAGGCCGACGCCACGGCCACCCCGCTGCTGATCATCGGTGGCGGCAGCAACCTGGTCATCGCCGACAAGGGCTTCGAGGGCACCGCCCTGCGCATCGCCACCTCGGGATTCGAGCTCCGCTCGGCGGGCCCTGAGGCCGGTGGCGGCACGTACCTGGAGCTCGCCGCGGGCGAGAACTGGTCCGCGGCCGTCGCCCGCACGGTCGAGGCCGAGCTGGCCGGGATCGAGTGCCTGGCGGGCATCCCGGGGTCGGCGGGCGCGACGCCGATCCAGAACGTGGGCGCGTACGGGCAGGAGGTCTCCACGACGATCACGGAGGTCGTCGCGTACGACCGGCACACCGGTGAGGTCGTGACGATCCCCAACGCGGACTGCGGCTTCTCCTACCGCCACAGTTGCTTCAAGCAGGACCCCAGCCGCCACGTGGTGCTGCGGGTGCGCTTCGCGCTGGAGGACGCGGGCGGGCTGTCAGCGCCGCTCAAGTACGCCGAGACCGCGCGCCTCCTCGGCGTGGAGCCCGGCGACCGGGTTCCCGTGGGCACTGCCCGGGAGTCGGTGCTCGCGCTGCGCGCGGGCAAGGGCATGGTGCTCGACCCGGCGGACCACGACACGTGGTCGGCGGGGTCGTTCTTCACCAACCCGATCCTGACCGAGGCCGAGCACGCCGCCTTCCTCGCCCGGGTAGCCGAGCGCCTGGGCCCGGACGTCGCCCCGCCGGCCTTCCCGGACGGGGCGGGACGGATCAAGACGTCCGCGGCCTGGCTGATCGACAAGGCCGGGTTCGCCAAGGGATACGGCCGGGGCCCGGCCCGCATCTCCACCAAGCACACGCTGGCCCTGACCAACCGGGGCGAGGCCACCACCGAGGACCTGCTCGCGCTGGCCCGCGAGGTGGTCGCCGGAGTCCACGCGGCGTTCGGTGTGACGCTGGTCAACGAACCGGTGACGGTGGGCGTCAGCCTCTGAGCCGCGCGCCACCCGGCCCGGCGCCAGGATCGCGCGCGGGTCGAGTCGGGCCCCGCCCAGCTCAGGCGTCGGCGGCCAGCCAGGCGTCGATCTCCGTGATCAGCTGATCCCTGATCGGCGCGGGAGCGGCTGAGCCCCGGACGGACTGGCGGGCCAGCTCCGCGAGTTCCGGGTCAGTGAAGGCGTGGTGCTCACGGGCCAGCTCGTACTGCGCGGCGAGCCGCGATCCGAAGAGCAGCGGGTCGTCCGCGCCGAGGGCCATGGGCACGCCGGACTCGAAGAGCTTGCGCAGCGGTACGTCCTCCGGCTTCTCGTACACGCCGAGGGCCACATTCGACGACGGGCACACCTCGCACGTCACCTGCCGGTCGGCGAGCCTGCGCAGCAGCCGGGGGTCCTCGGCGGCCCGTACGCCGTGCCCCACCCGGCGCGCGCCGAGGTCGTCCAGGCAGTCCCGCACGCTGCTCGGCCCGGCCAGCTCCCCGCCGTGCGGAGCCGCCAGCAGACCGCCCTCGCGGGCGATGGCGAACGCCCGGTCGAAGTCGCGGGCGAAACCGCGCCGCTCATCGTTGGAGAGGCCGAAGCCGACGACCCCGCGGTCCGCGTAACGCACCGCGAGCCGGGCGAGGGTGCGCGCGTCCAGCGGGTGCTTCATCCGGTTCGCCGCGACCAGCACCCGCATGCCGAGACCGGTCTCGCGCGCGGCGCTGTCGACGGCGTCGAGGATGATCTCCAGGGCCGGGATCAGCCCGCCGAGCCGTGGCGCGTACGAGGTGGGGTCGACCTGGATCTCCAGCCAGCGGGACCCGTCCCGCACGTCCTCCTCGGCGGCCTCGCGCACCAGACGCTGAATGTCCTCCGGCGTTCTCAGGCACGACCGCGCGATGTCGTACAGCCGCTGGAAGCGGAACCAGCCGCGCTCGTCGGTGGCCCGCAGCTGGGGCGGCGTGCCGCCGGTGAGGGCTTCGGGGAGGTGGACGCCGTACTTGTCGGCGAGTTCCAGCAGCGTGCCGGGCCGCATCGAACCGGTGAAGTGCAGATGCAGATGGGCCTTCGGCAGCAGCCGCAGATTCCGTCCGGTGGCCGCTCCGGGGGTGGCCGGGGCTGAAGAGTGCAACATCCCCAGATCTTGCCGTACGGCCCGACGCGCCGAAAGCGGCTTTCCCCGATCGGTGAAGCGGCTGGACACGTGACCGGGCGGCGGGCGCGCGAGCAGGCGCCGGGGCACACGGACGGCGCCCGGCACCCGCTGACTGGTGCCCGGCGTGCGCCGGGCCCGACTCGGGATACGCGAACGGGCGTCCGGCACACGCCGGACGCCCGTTCGCGTCGAGTCAGTCGAGTCAGTCGCGTAAGAAGAGTCAGCCGGGCAAGTGCGTCAGGCGATGTGAAGCGGTGCGCGGAAGGCCGGTCTCCCGGTCTGCTCCGGCGCCGGAATCCCGGCTACCGGAGGTGGGCCGCCGGGGGAGGGGCGGCCGCCAGCGCACGTGTCCGCGCGCTCGCCCCAGCGGTCGTCAGTGCGCCTCCGCCAGGAGCTTCTGCATCCGCGAGACGCCCTCGACCAGGTCCTCGTCGCCCAGCGCGTACGACATGCGCACGTAGCCCGGCGTCCCGAACGCCTCACCCGGTACGACCGCGACCTCGGCCTCTTCCAGGATCAGCTCGGCCAGCTCCACCGACGACTGCGGGCGCTTGCCCCGGATCTCCTTGCCGAGCAGCGCCTTCACCGACGGGTACACGTAGAACGCGCCCTCGGGCTCGGGGCACTCGACGCCGTCGATCTCGTTGAGCATCCGCACGATCGTCTGACGGCGGCGGTCGAACGCCGCACGCATGTCGGCGACGGCTTCCAGGTCACCGGAGACCGCGGCCAGCGCCGCGGCCTGCGCCACGTTGGAGACGTTGGACGTGGCGTGCGACTGGAGGTTCGTCGCTGCCTTGATCACGTCCTGCGGGCCGATGACCCAGCCCACGCGCCAGCCGGTCATCGCGTACGTCTTCGCCACGCCGTTGACGACGACGCACTTGTCGCGCAGCTCGGGGACCACGACCGGCAGCGAGGAGAACTCGGCGTCGCCGTAGACCAGGTGCTCGTAGATCTCGTCCGTCATGACCCACAGGCCGTGCTCGGCGGCCCAGCGGCCGATCGCCTCGACCTGCTCGCGCGGGTAGACCGCGCCGGTCGGGTTCGACGGGGACACGAAGAGCACGACCTTGGTGCGCTCGGTCCGCGCGGCCTCCAGCTGCTCCACCGAGACCAGGTAGCCCGTCGTCTCGTCGGCGACGACGTCCACCGGCACGCCGCCCGCGAGCCGGATCGACTCCGGGTAGGTGGTCCAGTACGGAGCGGGGACGATGACCTCGTCGCCCGGGTCGAGGATCGCGGCGAACGCCTGGTAGATCGCCTGCTTGCCGCCGTTGGTGACCAGTACCTGGGACGCCTGGACCTCGTAACCGGAGTCGCGCAGCGTCTTCGCGGCGATGGCGGCCTTGAGCTCGGGCAGCCCGCCTGCTGGCGTGTAGCGGTGGTACTTCGGGTTACGGCAGGCTTCCACCGCCGCCTCGACGATGTAGTCGGGCGTCGGGAAATCCGGCTCACCCGCGCCGAAGCCGATCACCGGACGCCCGGCGGCCTTGAGGGCCTTGGCCTTGGCGTCGACGGCGAGCGTCGCGGACTCGGAGATCGACCCGACGCGGGCTGATACCCGGCGGTCGGTGGGTGCGGTCGCAGAAGGAGTAGCAGCGGTCATGCCTGCATCGTCGCAGACGGGGGAGAAGGGTGGCACAGTGGTTTCACGGTCCGCCGCGATCCTCATCGTTCGACGGCTGGCCCTTCAGCACGTACACTCAGGCGTCGTTGGCTCTCAGCGGCTGCTCCAGCCCGCGCACTCCGCGCGGCCGTTTGGATGCGGTAGGTTGAGGATCACAAAGGGTCGTAGCTCAATTGGTAGAGCACTGGTCTCCAAAACCAGCGGTTGGGGGTTCAAGTCCCTCCGGCCCTGCTCCACACATCGACAGCTTTATGGAGATGTGTGCATGTGCAGGTATTGCAACGCACCGCCGTGCGGCCGGGCCGGATGCGGCACGGCCACGACCCGGATTCAGGTGAGGACGAGTGACGGAAGCCATTGGCTCCACCGCGACGCCTGAAAGCGGTCGTCCCGAAGACGATGAGACGGCCCAGCGGGGCCGTCGTGGTGGCAAGCGCGGGAAGAAGGGGCCCTTCGGCCGCCTCGCGCTGTTCTACCGCCAGATCGTGGCGGAGCTGCGGAAGGTCGTCTGGCCTTCGCGTAACCAGCTCTCGACGTACACGACTGTCGTGATCGTCTTCGTGGTCATCATGATCGGTCTTGTTACCGTGATTGACTATGGGCTTAACGAAGCCGTCAAGTACGTCTTCGGCTGATCCCGCGTAGGGCCCCGCGCTCACGTGTGGTCGGCCCTTCGCACGTTCCACCTCCATTAAGCCAGGAAGAAGCAGCCACCGTGTCTGACCCGAACCTGAACGACGCCATCGAGCCCGGCGAGGGCGAAGAGGCTGCGGCGACGGCCGACCCGGCCGGAGTTGCGCCGGAGGCGGTCGACGAGGGCGCTGTGCTCGACATCGTCGAGGCGGCTGACGAGGCTGACCAGGCAGAGGCCGCTGACACCGAGGCGGGCGAGCCCGCCGAGGAAGCAGCCGTGCAGGCCGAGGACGAGGCGGACGCCGAGGCGGAGACCGGCGACGCCGCTGAGGCGGCTGACGCCGAGGCCGCTGCCGACGAGGACGCCGAAGAAGCGGGAGAGGCCGAGGCCGGCGAGGGTGACGACGCCGAGGCGGCCGAGGTCGCGGCTCCGGTGGACCCGGTCGAGGCGCTGCGCGAGGAACTGCGCAGGCTTCCCGGTGAGTGGTACGTCATCCACACCTACGCGGGTTACGAGAACCGCGTGAAGACCAACCTTGAGCAGCGCGCCGTGTCGCTGAACGTCGAGGACTACATCTTCGCTGCCGAGGTGCCGCAGGAAGAGGTCGTCCAGATCAAGAACGGCGACCGCCGCACCGTCCGCCAGAACAAGCTCCCCGGCTACGTGCTGGTGCGCATGGACCTGACGAACGAGTCCTGGGGCGTCGTCCGTAACACCCCGGGCGTCACCGGCTTCGTGGGCAACGCCTACGACCCGTACCCGCTGACCCTGGACGAGATCGTCAAGATGCTCGCCCCCGAGGCCGAGGAGGCCGCCGCCAAGGCAGCGGCCGCCGAGTCCGGCCTCCCGGCGCCGAGCCGCAAGGTCGAGGTCCAGGTGCTGGACTTCGAGGTCGGCGACTCGGTCACGGTCACCGACGGCCCGTTCGCGACGCTCCAGGCGACGATCAACGAGATCAACGCCGACTCGAAGAAGGTCAAGGGCCTCGTCGAGATCTTCGGCCGCGAGACCCCGGTCGAGCTGAGCTTCGACCAGATCCAGAAGAACTAGCTCTCTGGACCACGCGCTACCGATCAGGTCAGAGCGGCCCTCGCGGCCACTCTGACCTGCTCGGTTTTTGGCCGCACAGCTATACCCGTTATCGTTGTGCGGTATGCCTGCATCCGGATGACCGGATGCTAGGCGAAAACCTCTCACTAAGACCCGGAGAGAGCATGCCTCCCAAGA
This sequence comes from Streptomyces sp. A01, assembly GCF_059026195.1. Lineage (NCBI taxonomy): Bacteria > Bacillati > Actinomycetota > Actinomycetes > Kitasatosporales > Streptomycetaceae > Streptomyces > Streptomyces sp. A01. The sequence goes on from NZ_JBWLKN010000007.1 coordinate 138,359, forward strand.
AGAAGAAGGTCACGGGGCTGATCAAGCTCCAGATCCAGGCTGGTGCCGCTAACCCGGCTCCGCCCGTCGGTCCCGCGCTGGGCCAGCACGGCGTCAACATCATGGAGTTCTGCAAGGCCTACAACGCCGCGACCGAGTCGCAGCGTGGCATGGTCGTGCCGGTGGAGATCACGGTCTACGAAGACCGTTCCTTCACCTTCATCACGAAGACTCCGCCGGCCGCCAAGCTGATCCTCAAGGCCGCTGGTGTGGACAAGGGCTCTGGCGAGCCGCACAAGACCAAGGTCGCCAAGATCACCCGTGACCAGGTCCGTGACATCGCCACGACCAAGATGCCCGACCTGAACGCGAATGACCTGGACGCCGCCGAGAAGATCATCGCCGGCACCGCCCGTTCCATGGGTGTCACGGTCGAGGGCTGAAACCCCCCACGTCCTGGGGCGTCAGCCCCCTCAGTGGCAGGGCCAAGCGCTGGCCCGGACCACGACTCCATCCCTGACTCGCGGCGGCAGCCGTGAGTGCGACTACCAGGAGCAGCAGTGAAGCGCAGCAAGTCTCTCCGCAGCGCGGACGCGAAGATCGACCAGGAGCGCGTGTACGCGCCCCTGGAGGCCATCCGTCTCGCCAAGGACACCACCACCACGAAGTTCGACGCGACTGTCGAGGTCGCCATGCGTCTGGGCGTTGACCCGCGCAAGGCCGACCAGATGGTCCGCGGCACCGTGAACCTGCCGCACGGCACCGGCAAGACCGCCCGGGTCCTGGTCTTCGCGACCGGTGACCGTGCTGCGGCCGCGGAAGCCGCGGGCGCCGACATCGTCGGCTCCGACGAGCTCATCGACGAGGTCTCCAAGGGCCGTCTCGACTTCGACGCCGTCGTCGCCACCCCGGACCTCATGGGCAAGGTCGGCCGCCTCGGCCGCGTGCTCGGTCCGCGTGGTCTGATGCCGAACCCGAAGACGGGCACCGTGACCCCGGACGTCGCCAAGGCTGTCACCGAGATCAAGGGTGGCAAGATCGAGTTCCGCGTCGACAAGCACTCGAACCTGCACTTCATCATCGGCAAGGTGTCGTTCGGTGAGGAGCAGCTCGTCGAGAACTACGCGGCCGCGCTGGAGGAGATCCTCCGTCTGAAGCCGTCCGCCGCCAAGGGCCGCTACATCAAGAAGGCCACGGTGACGAGCACCATGGGTCCCAGCATCCCGCTGGACTCCAACCGCACCCGCAACTTCCTCGTTGAGGACGACGCCGTCTGATGTAAGGCGTCGCAGCGTGTACACGGACCCCGCATCTCTTTTGAGGTGCGGGGTTCGCGCGTCCCGGCGTGTCCCGCTCGGCTACTCTCCTGTGAAGTGGTAAAGCGAAGATAAAGAGGGGGACTCGTGCGTAGTGGTCGTAGTGGAGCCCGGATCGGCGTCCGTGCAGTGGCGGCGGCCGGCAGCCTCGTGCTCATGGCCGGACTGGCCGCGTGCGGCAGTGACTCCGGGGACGGCAAGGGCGGGGACAAGGTCGGCGGCGACAAGCCGGCTCCCAAGGCGGACGCCCTCGCGGCGCTCCAGACAGCCTCCAAGCGCACGGACCAGCAGCACTCGGCCAAGGTCGATGGCGACACGCAGAACGCGGGCACGCGGTCCACGCTGAACGGCGCCATGGACTGGTCGGACGGCATGCGGGCCGAGCTGACCATCACCCAGCACGGTGGCGCGGCTCAGGGGACACCGCTGGACGGCAAGGCGATGAAGGCCCGGTACACGCCGGACGCGATGTTCATGAACCTGGGCGACGAGTTCGCCCGGGCGCCCGAGTCCGGTGGCAAGCACTGGATGAAGTACGACTACGACGTGCTCGCCGAGAAGGCGGGGCCGTCGGGCAAGTTCTTCAAGGACCAGATGCAGAACACCGACCCGGCGCGCGCCGTGCAGGTGCTCATCGCCACCGGCAAGGTGCGCGAGGTCGGCACGGAGAACGTGCGCGGGGCGCGGACCACGCACTACACGGGCACCGTGAACGTCTCGGAGCTCGCCGAGATGCAGTCCAAGGACCTGACCAAGCAGGACCTCTCCGACCTCCAGCAGCAGCTTCAGCAGGCCGGCATGGAGACCGAGACCATCGATCTGTGGATCGACGGCGAGGACCTGCTGGTCAAGAAGCGCGAGCAGGCCGACACCAGCAAGGGCTCCATGGACTCGACGGTGTTCTACACGGACTACGGCACCGAGGTCTCCGTCGAAGAGCCGCCGGTCTCGGACACCATGAACTTCGAGGACGCGATGGCCCAGCAGGGCCGGTAACGGCGGCCAGTACGGCGATTTGCCTTGCCGTGTTCCGTTCACGTACTCTTCCACAGAAGCCAAAGACCGCTGGTCGTTGCTGTGTCTCGTCAGAGACTCGGTGGCCGAAGGACCCGCTAGATGCGGGCGACCTGCGCAGGTGACTGTGGTTGAACTCCCGAGTGGACGATGTCCTCTCGGTCGAGTCACGCCCCGTGCGCCTGCGCCGGGGCGTTTTCGTTTTGCCCAGGTCCCTTCACGTCTACGCGGTCCGAATCACCCGGAAGGAGGCCGAGGCTCATGGCGAGGCCCGATAAGGCTGGAGCGGTTGCTGAGCTGACGGACAAGTTCCGCAGCTCGAACGCCGCCGTGCTGACTGAGTACCGCGGTCTCACCGTGGCGCAGCTCAAGGAGCTGCGTCGTTCGCTCGGTGAGAACGCCCAGTACGCCGTGGTGAAGAACACGCTGACCAAGATCGCGGCCAACGAGGCCGGGATCAGCACGCTGGACGACCTGTTCACGGGTCCGACGGCGGTCGCCTTCGTCACCGGAGACCCGGTGGAGTCGGCGAAGGGTCTTCGTGACTTCTCCAAGGAGAACCCGAACCTCGTCATCAAGGGCGGTGTCCTTGATGGCAAGGCGCTGTCCGCCGACGAGTTCAAGAAGCTTGCGGACCTGGAGTCCCGCGAGGTGCTGCTCGCCAAGCTGGCAGGCGGAATGAAGGCGTCCATGGCCAAGGCCGCGGCGACCTTCCAGGCCCCCCTCACGAAGTTCGTCCGCACTGCGGACGCCCTTCGCGACAAGGTCGAGCAGGGCGGTGCCGGTACGCCGGCTCCCGCCGAGGCCGAGGCCGCCGAGTAGTCGAGCCCCGCGCTCGTACCACTCGCGTCCGTCACGGTCGCAGCGGGCAAGGCATACGCCCGCCGAAATGTACATCCGGCACCTGCCGAATTAGTGGAAGGACGCCATCATGGCGAAGCTCACCCAGGACGAGCTGCTTGAGCAGTTCAGCGGCATGACCCTCATCGAGCTCTCCGAGTTCGTGAAGGCCTTCGAGGACAAGTTCGACGTCGAGGCTGCCGCCCCGGTCGCCGCTGTCGCCGCCGGCGGTGGCGCTGCCGTCGCCGAGGCCGTCGAGGAGCAGGACGAGTTCGACGTCATCCTCACCGGCGCCGGCGAGAAGAAGATCCAGGTCATCAAGGTCGTGCGTGAGCTGACCTCGCTGGGCCTGAAGGAGGCCAAGGACCTCGTCGACGGCACCCCGAAGCCGGTCCTTGAGAAGGTCAAGAAGGAGGACGCGGAGAAGGCTGCCGAGTCCCTCAAGGCCGCTGGCGCCTCGGTCGAGGTCAAGTAAGTAACCGCTCACGCGCCTCACGGCGCGTGGCGTGAGTCACCTGACTCAGCTGTCTCCAGGGCGATCACCCGTAAGGGTGGTCGCCCTGGAGCGTTCCCGCACCGGGTGCCTTGTCTTGTCGGTCACGGCAGGTATGGTGATCTTCGTTGCCCGCGAGCACACCCTGTGACAATCTCGCCGCGCGGATGGCCCTTGACGAACGGCACGTGGCGCGCAATTCTCAGGACGCGAGGGCAGACCGGTCCACGGTCTGAGGCATGGATCGAGCGCAAAGCGGGAAGCCTTGCCGCAGGCGTTGAAGAGGCATTGGAAGACAACGAGGGGGAGACCCCTCCCGGAGGGAGAGGTTGGCGCTGCCAGTCTCCGGAAATCCGCTCTGGACATCAGTGTGCCAAATGGCTACACTGACCCTTTGCGCTGCCTGTTAGCTGCCCCCTGCCCGTCACCAGGGGCATGCCCGCACGTGAGCACTCTGAATGAAACACCCTGACCAGGGATTTCCCTCCGTGTGCTCCGTATGGGACCGGTATGCGCGTAGTGAGTCCGAGCCCTCGGAAGGACCCCCTCTTGGCCGCCTCGCGCAACGCCTCGACTGCCAATACGAATCACGGCGACAGCACTGCCCCGCTGCGCATCTCTTTTGCGAAGATCAAGGAGCCCCTCGGGGTTCCGAACCTCCTCGCGCTGCAGACCGAAAGCTTCGACTGGCTGCTCGGCAATGCCGCCTGGAAGGCTCGCGTCGAGGCCGCGCTGGAGAGTGGGCAGGACGTCCCCACCAAGTCCGGTCTGGAGGAGATCTTCGAGGAGATCTCTCCGATCGAAGACTTCTCTGGGTCGATGTCGCTGACGTTCCGTGACCACCGCTTCGAGCCGCCCAAGAACTCCATCGACGAGTGCAAGGAGCGCGACTTCACGTACGCGGCTCCGCTCTTCGTCACTGCCGAGTTCACCAACAACGAGACCGGCGAGATCAAGTCTCAGACGGTCTTCATGGGCGATTTCCCGCTCATGACCAACAAGGGCACCTTCTGCATCAACGGCACCGAGCGTGTCGTTGTCTCGCAGCTGGTCCGCTCGCCGGGCGTCTACTTCGACAGCCAGATCGACAAGACCTCCGACAAGGACATCTTCACCGCCAAGATCATCCCGTCCCGGGGTGCCTGGCTGGAGATGGAGGTCGACAAGCGCGACATGGTCGGTGTCCGCATCGACCGCAAGCGCAAGCAGTCCGTCACCGTCCTGCTCAAGGCGCTCGGGTGGACCACCGAGCAGATCCTTGAGGAGTTCGGCGAGTACGAGTCGATGCGCGCCACCCTGGAGAAGGACCACACCCAGGGCCAGGACGACGCGCTGCTCGACATCTACCGCAAGCTGCGCCCGGGCGAGCCGCCGACGCGTGAGGCCGCGCAGACGCTGCTGGAGAACCTGTACTTCAACCCGAAGCGCTACGACCTCGCCAAGGTCGGCCGCTACAAGGTCAACAAGAAGCTCGGGGCCGACCAGCCGCTCGACGCCGGTGTGCTCACCAGCGACGACGTCATCGCGACGATCAAGTACCTGGTCAAGCTCCACGCGGGCGAGACCGAGACGGTCGGCGAGAACGGCACGTCGATCGTCGTCGAGACCGACGACATCGACCACTTCGGCAACCGTCGTCTGCGCAACGTCGGCGAGCTCATCCAGAACCAGGTCCGTACGGGCCTGGCGCGGATGGAGCGCGTCGTCCGTGAGCGGATGACGACCCAGGACGTCGAGGCGATCACGCCGCAGACCCTGATCAACATCCGGCCGGTCGTCGCCTCCATCAAGGAGTTCTTCGGCACCAGCCAGCTGTCCCAGTTCATGGACCAGACGAACCCGCTGTCGGGTCTGACCCACAAGCGCCGCCTGTCTGCGCTCGGCCCGGGTGGTCTGAGCCGTGAGCGGGCGGGCTTCGAGGTCCGTGACGTTCACCCGTCGCACTACGGGCGCATGTGCCCGATCGAGACGCCGGAAGGACCGAACATCGGTCTGATCGGCTCGCTCGCCTCGTACGGCCGGGTCAACGCCTTCGGTTTCGTCGAGACCCCGTACCGCAAGGTCACGGGCGGCGTCGTCACCGACCAGGTGGACTTCCTCACGGCCGACGAGGAAGACCGCTTCGTCATCGCCCAGGCGAACGCCCCGCTGGCGGATGACAACACCTATGCCGAGGAGCGCGTCCTCGTCCGCCGTCGTGGCGGCGAGGTCGACTACATCCCCGGCACCGAGGTCGACTACATGGACGTCTCGCCGCGCCAGATGGTGTCGGTCGCGACGGCGATGATCCCCTTCCTTGAGCACGACGACGCCAACCGCGCGCTCATGGGATCGAACATGATGCGCCAGGCCGTGCCGCTCATCAAGGCGGAGGCGCCGCTGGTCGGCACCGGCATGGAGTACCGCTGCGCGGTCGACGCCGGTGACGTCATCAAGGCCGAGAAGGACGGTGTCGTCCAGGAGGTCTCCGCCGACTACGTCACGGTGGCCAACGACGACGGCACGTACAACACGTACCGCGTAGCCAAGTTCTCCCGCTCCAACCAGGGCACCTCCTTCAACCAGAAGGTCGTCGTGGACGAGGGCGCCCGCGTGGTCACCGGCCAGGTGCTCGCCGACGGTCCCTCCACCGACGAGGGGGAGATGGCGCTCGGCAAGAACCTCCTCGTGGCGTTCATGCCGTGGGAGGGCCACAACTACGAAGACGCGATCATCCTCAGCCAGCGTCTGGTGCAGGACGACGTCCTCTCCTCGATTCACATCGAGGAGCACGAGGTCGACGCCCGTGACACCAAGCTGGGCCCGGAGGAGATCACCCGGGACATCCCGAACGTCTCCGAGGAGGTCCTCGCCGACCTCGACGAGCGCGGCATCATCCGGATCGGTGCCGAGGTCGTCGCCGGTGACATCCTCGTCGGCAAGGTCACGCCCAAGGGTGAGACCGAGCTGACCCCGGAGGAGCGCCTGCTGCGGGCGATCTTCGGTGAGAAGGCCCGTGAGGTCCGCGACACCTCGCTGAAGGTCCCGCACGGCGAGATCGGCAAGGTCATCGGCGTCCGCGTCTTCGACCGCGAGGAGGGCGACGAGCTGCCGCCCGGCGTGAATCAGCTGGTCCGCGTCTACGTCGCCCAGAAGCGCAAGATCACCGACGGCGACAAGCTCGCCGGACGCCACGGCAACAAGGGCGTCATCTCGAAGATCCTGCCGGTCGAGGACATGCCGTTCATGGAGGACGGCACCCCGGTCGACATCATCCTCAACCCGCTGGGTGTCCCGTCCCGAATGAACCCGGGGCAGGTCCTGGAGATCCACCTCGGCTGGCTGGCCTCCCAGGGCTGGAAGGTCGACGGTGACGCGGACTGGATGAAGCGGCTCCAGGCGATCGGCGCCGACGAGGTTCTCGCCGGCACCAACGTCGCGACCCCGGTCTTCGACGGTGCCCGCGAGGACGAGATCGCCGGTCTCTTCAACGCCGCCACCCCCAACCGCGACGGCGAGCGCATGGTGCAGCCGTCCGGCAAGGCCCGGATGTTCGACGGCCGCTCCGGCGAGCCGTTCCCGGACCCGATCTCGGTCGGGTACATGTACATCCTCAAGCTGCACCACCTGGTGGACGACAAGCTGCACGCGCGTTCCACCGGCCCGTACTCGATGATCACCCAGCAGCCGCTGGGTGGTAAGGCTCAGTTCGGTGGCCAGCGCTTCGGTGAGATGGAGGTGTGGGCGCTTGAGGCTTATGGCGCCGCGTACGCCCTCCAGGAGCTGCTGACCATCAAGTCTGACGACGTGACCGGTCGCGTGAAGGTCTACGAGGCGATCGTCAAGGGCGAGAACATCCCTGAGCCCGGCATCCCTGAGTCCTTCAAGGTGCTCATCAAGGAGATGCAGTCCCTGTGCCTCAACGTGGAGGTGCTGTCCTCGGACGGCATGTCCATCGAGATGCGTGACACTGACGAAGATGTCTTCCGCGCGGCGGAGGAGCTCGGTATCGACCTGTCCCGGCGGGAGCCGAGCAGCGTCGAAGAGGTCTGACGGGTTGGCCGGGGGAGCCGTAACGGCTCCCCCGGCTCTCCCCGGACCCAGTCAGACCATGATTGAGACACGACCCTGAAAGAGGGATTGACGACAAGTGCTCGACGTCAACTTCTTCGACGAGCTGCGGATCGGCCTGGCCACCGCGGACGACATTCGACAGTGGTCTCACGGCGAGGTCAAGAAGCCGGAGACCATCAACTACCGCACGCTCAAGCCGGAAAAGGACGGGCTCTTCTGCGAGAAGATCTTCGGTCCGACCCGGGACTGGGAGTGCTACTGCGGCAAGTACAAGCGCGTCCGGTTCAAGGGCATCATCTGTGAGCGCTGCGGCGTCGAGGTCACTCGCGCCAAGGTGCGCCGTGAGCGTATGGGCCACATCGAGCTGGCCGCCCCCGTCACGCACATCTGGTACTTCAAGGGCGTCCCGTCGCGCCTCGGCTACCTGCTCGACCTCGCGCCGAAGGACCTTGAGAAGGTCATCTACTTCGCCGCGTACATGATCACGTGGGTGGACGAAGAGCGCCGCACGCGCGATCTGCCGTCGCTGGAGGCGCACGTCTCCGTCGAGCGCCAGCAGGTCGAGCAGCGCCGTGACGCCGACCTTGAGGCCCGCGCCAAGAAGCTTGAGACCGACCTGGCCGAGCTTGAGGCCGAGGGTGCCAAGGCCGACGTGCGCCGCAAGGTGCGCGAAGGCGCCGAGCGGGAGATGAAGCAGCTGCGCGACCGCGCTCAGCGCGAGATCGACCGCCTCGACGAGGTGTGGAGCCGCTTCAAGAACCTCAAGGTCCAGGACCTTGAGGGCGACGAGCTGCTCTACCGCGAGCTGCGTGACCGCTTCGGCACGTACTTCATGGGTGGCATGGGCGCCGCCGCGCTGCAGAAGCGCCTTGAGTCCTTCGACCTCGACGAAGAGGCCGAGCGGCTGCGCGAGATCATCCGGACCGGCAAGGGCCAGAAGAAGACCCGTGCGCTCAAGCGCCTCAAGGTCGTCTCCGCGTTCCTGCAGACCCGCAACAGCCCCAACGGCATGGTGCTGGACTGCGTCCCGGTCATCCCGCCGGACCTGCGTCCGATGGTGCAGCTGGACGGTGGCCGCTTCGCGACCTCCGACCTGAACGACCTGTACCGCCGCGTGATCAACCGGAACAACCGCCTCAAGCGTCTCCTTGACCTCGGTGCCCCCGAGATCATCGTGAACAACGAGAAGCGGATGCTCCAGGAGGCCGTCGACGCGCTGTTCGACAACGGCCGCCGCGGCCGTCCGGTCACCGGCCCGGGCAACCGCCCGCTGAAGTCCCTGAGCGACATGCTCAAGGGCAAGCAGGGCCGTTTCCGGCAGAACCTGCTCGGCAAGCGAGTCGACTACTCGGCCCGTTCCGTCATCGTCGTCGGCCCGCAGCTCAAGCTGCACCAGTGCGGTCTGCCGAAGGCCATGGCGCTGGAGCTCTTCAAGCCGTTCGTGATGAAGCGCCTGGTTGACCTCAACCACGCGCAGAACATCAAGTCGGCGAAGCGCATGGTCGAGCGCGGCCGTACGGTCGTGTACGACGTGCTCGAAGAGGTCATCGCCGAGCACCCGGTGCTGCTGAACCGTGCGCCGACCCTGCACCGCCTGGGCATCCAGGCCTTCGAGCCGCAGCTGGTCGAAGGCAAGGCCATTCAGATCCACCCGCTCGTCTGCACCGCGTTCAACGCGGACTTCGACGGTGACCAGATGGCCGTGCACCTTCCGCTGTCCGCGGAGGCGCAGGCCGAGGCCCGCATCCTGATGCTGTCCTCGAACAACATCCTCAAGCCGGCCGACGGCCGTCCGGTGACCATGCCGACCCAGGACATGGTACTGGGTCTGTTCTTCCTCACCACGGACGAGGCGGAGCGCAAGGTCATCGGCGAGGGCCGGTCCTTCGGCTCGACCGCCGAAGCGATCATGGCGTTCGACAACCGGGAGCTGTCGCTCCAGGCGAAGGTCGACATCCGCTTCCCGGTCGGCACCATCCCGCCGCGCGGCTGGACTCCTCCGGAGCCGGTCGAGGGCGACAGCGACACCAGCGGCTCCGCCGCGCGGCCGTACCAGCCTGGTGACTCCTTCCGGCTGACCACCTCGCTGGGCCGCGCGCTCTTCAACGAGCTGCTGCCCGAGGACTACCCGTTCGTCGACTACTCGGTGAGCAAGAAGCAGCTCTCCGAGATCGTCAACGACCTGGCCGAGCGCTACCCCAAGGTCATCGTGGCGGCGACGCTCGACAACCTGAAGGCGGCGGGCTTCCACTGGGCGACCCGTTCCGGCGTGACCGTCGCGTTCTCCGACATTCTCGGCCCGCCCGAGAAGCCGGCGATCCTCGACGAGTACGAGAACAAGGCGCTGCACGTCCAGAAGCAGTTCGAGCGCGGTCTCATCACGCGTGACGAGCGCCACCAGGAACTGGTGGTCATCTGGAACAAGGCGACCAACGAGGTCTCCGAGGCCATGCAGCGGAACTTCCCGCGCACCAACCCGATCTTCATCATGATCGAGTCCGGCGCGCGAGGAAACATGATGCAGATGCGTCAGATCGCCGGTATGCGTGGTCTGGTGTCCAACGCGAAGAACGAAACCATCTCGCGGCCGATCAAGGCGTCCTACCGTGATGGTCTCTCCGTGCTGGAGTACTTCATCGCCACCCACGGTGCCCGTAAGGGCCTCGCGGACACCGCCCTGCGTACCGCCGACTCGGGTTACCTGACCCGTCGTCTGGTGGACGTCTCGCAGGACGTGATCATCCGCGAGGAGGACTGCGGCACCGAGCGCGGCCTGAAGCTCGCCATCGCGACCAAGGGCGCGGACGGTGTGCTGCGCAAGACGGACGACGTCGAGACCAGCGTGTACGCGCGGATGCTCGCCGAGGACGTCGTCGTGGACGGCAAGGTCATCGCGCCGGCCAACGTCGACCTGGGCGATGTCCTCATCGACCAGCTCGTCAAGCACGGCGTGCAGACGGTCAAGACCCGCTCGGTCCTCACCTGCGAGTCCGCCGTCGGCACCTGCGCCTTCTGCTACGGCCGCTCGCTGGCGACCGGCAAGCTCGTGGACATCGGCGAGGCCGTGGGCATCATCGCGGCCCAGTCCATCGGTGAGCCCGGCACCCAGCTGACGATGCGTACCTTCCACACCGGTGGTGTGGCCGGTGACGACATCACACAGGGTCTGCCGCGTGTCGTCGAGCTCTTCGAGGCTCGTACGCCGAAGGGTGTCGCGCCGATCTCCGAGGCCGCGGGCCGTGTCCGCATCGAGGAGACCGAGAAGACCAAGAAGCTCGTCGTCACTCCGGACGACGGCTCCGAGGAGACCGCGTTCGGTGTCTCCAAGCGAGCCCGTCTGCTGGTGGGCGAGGGCGACCACGTCGAGGTCGGCCAGCCCCTGACGCTGGGTGCCATCAACCCGCACGACGTGCTGCGTATTCTCGGCCAGCGCGCCGTGCAGGTGCACCTGGTCGGCGAGGTCCAGAAGGTCTACAACTCGCAGGGTGTGTCGATCCACGACAAGCACATCGAGATCATCATCCGGCAGATGCTGCGCCGAGTGACGATCATCGAGTCCGGCGACGCGGAGCTGCTGCCGGGCGAGCTCGTGGAGCGCACGCGCTTCGAGGGTGAGAACCGTCGTGTGGTCCAGGAAGCGGGACAGCCGGCCTCCGGCCGTCCGCAGCTGATGGGTATCACCAAGGCCTCGCTGGCGACCGAGTCGTGGCTGTCGGCGGCGTCCTTCCAGGAGACGACCCGGGTGCTCACCGACGCGGCGATCAACGCCAAGTCGGACTCCCTGATCGGCCTCAAGGAGAACGTCATCATCGGCAAGCTCATCCCGGCCGGTACGGGCCTGTCCCGCTACCGCAACATCCGGGTGGAGCCGACCGAGGAAGCCAAGGCCGCGATGTACTCGGCCGTCGGCTACGACGACATCGACTACTCGCCCTTCGGGACGGGATCGGGTCAGGCCGTGCCGCTGGAGGACTACGACTACGGTCCGTACAACCAGTAGCCACCAGCCCGGCCGGGCCCAATCCGGCCGGGTGACAGGCGAAACCGCAGGGCGGTCATCCCGGTGTGGGATGACCGCCCTGCGGTTTGTCGTGGATGATGGGGGGAGCTGTCCAGCTGGGGGAGGTTTCTGAGGTGGCGTTCCAACCGTGGCAAGGCGGACAACCGGCTCAGCCGGTCAACCAGACACCGATGATGCGGGCTTCGCACGCCGAGCGGGAGCGCGCGGTCGATGTGCTGAAGGCCGGCTTCGCCGAGGGGCGGCTGTCCCAGCCGGAGTACGAGGAGCGGATCGGCCGGGCCTACCAGGCACAGACCTACGGTGAGCTCCAGGTCATCGTCGCGGACCTGCCCCAAGGCCCGGTTCCCCAGGCGCAGTTCGCCCCGCGCCCGATGATGGTGCCGCAGACGTTCCTGCCCGCCCCGCCGCGTACCAACGGAAGCGCGACAGGCGCGATGGTCTGCGGCATCCTGGGCACCATGGTCGGCGTCACCTCGATTCCCGCGGTGATTCTGGGCCACAAGGCGCGGGCGGAGATCCGCCGGACGGGTGAGCAGGGGGACGGTCTGGCGGTCGCCGGTCTGGTCCTCGGATACCTGGTGATGGGCTTTATCGGCCTGATGGTGCTGCTGATCGTGGCGGCGAGCGGCTGACGCCGGGCGTGATCATCGGCTGAGACGCGCTTCCGCATGGCGGCCGGGCACACTACGGTGGCGAAAGCGTCGAGGCCGCCCGGCGTGTCCTACGCGTGTGCATTTGTTTTGACCGGAGCCGATGCGGTAGGTACGCTCTGACCTTGTGCCTGGCGTGTCCCCGGGCTCCCATGCGCGCATTCTCCCCATCTGGCCTCGCCGGGTGGGAGGCATCCTGGCCGAAGGCCGGGAGCGCCCGCTGCACGGGTGACCGAGGTGTTTACACCAAACTCCGCACTTCCGCGCTCGTCGCCGAGGTCTGGGGTGCGCGACACACCCGACCGCGTGGGTCGGGGAAAACGCCAGGTTAGCTTCACTACACGGCACACAGAAACCGGAGAAACGGTGCCTACGATCCAGCAGCTGGTCCGAAAGGGCCGGCAGGACAAGGTCGAGAAGAACAAGACGCCCGCTCTTGAGGGTTCCCCTCAGCGTCGTGGCGTCTGCACGCGTGTTTTCACGACCACCCCGAAGAAGCCGAACTCGGCCCTGCGTAAGGTCGCGCGTGTGCGTCTGACCAGCGGCATCGAGGTCACCGCTTACATTCCGGGTGAGGGCCACAACCTGCAGGAGCACTCGATCGTGCTCGTGCGTGGCGGTCGTGTGAAGGACCTGCCGGGCGTTCGCTACAAGATCATCCGTGGCTCGCTCGACACCCAGGGCGTCAAGAACCGCAAGCAGGCTCGCAGCCGCTACGGCGCCAAGAAGGAGAAGTAAGAATGCCTCGTAAGGGCCCCGCCCCGAAGCGCCCGGTCATCATTGACCCGGTCTACAGCTCTCCTCTTGTCACCAGCCTCATCAACAAGGTGCTGCTGAACGGAAAGCGCTCCACTGCCGAGCGCATCGTTTACGGCGCCATGGAGGGCCTGCGCGAGAAGACCGGCAACGACCCGGTCATCACGCTCAAGCGCGCGCTGGAGAACATCAAGCCGACCCTTGAGGTCAAGTCCCGCCGTGTCGGTGGCGCGACCTACCAGGTGCCGGTCGAGGTCAAGCCCGGCCGCGCCGCCACCCTCGCGCTGCGCTGGCTCGTGGGCTACTCGCGCGCCCGTCGCGAGAAGACCATGACCGAGCGCCTGATGAACGAGCTCCTGGACGCCAGCAACGGTCTGGGCGCCGCGGTCAAGCGTCGCGAGGACACCCACAAGATGGCCGAGTCCAACAAGGCCTTCGCGCACTACCGCTGGTAGTCGCTACCCACATCGAGACCGAGAGAAGACTGAGCCAAATGGCCACCACTTCACTTGACCTGGCCAGGGTCCGCAACATCGGGATCATGGCCCACATCGACGCGGGCAAGACGACGACCACCGAGCGGATTCTGTTCTACACCGGTGTGAGCTACAAGATCGGTGAGGTCCACGACGGCGCTGCCACGATGGACTGGATGGAGCAGGAGCAGGAGCGCGGCATCACGATCACGTCGGCCGCGACGACCTGTCACTGGCCGGTGAACAACGTCGACCACACCATCAACATCATTGACACCCCGGGCCACGTGGACTTCACCGTCGAGGTGGAGCGTTCGCTGCGCGTGCTCGACGGTGCTGTGACAGTGTTCGACGGTGTCGCCGGTGTGGAGCCGCAGTCCGAGACGGTGTGGCGTCAGGCTGACCGCTACAACGTTCCGCGCATCTGCTTCGTGAACAAGCTGGACCGCGTCGGTGCGGAGTTCCACCGCTGCGTCGACATGATCACGGACCGCCTGGGGGCGACCCCGCTCGTCATGCAGCTGCCGATCGGCGCTGAGGCGGACTTCAAGGGCGTCATCGACCTCGTCCACATGAAGGCGCTGGTGTGGTCCGTCGAGGCTGCCAAGGGTGAGATGTACGACACCCTCGACATCCCGGACACCCACGCCGACGCCGCGGCCGAGTGGCGCGACAAGCTCCTTGAGACCGCCGCTGAGGGCGACGAAGAGCTGATGGAGCTGTACCTGGAGGGCCAGGAGCCCACCGTGGAGCAGCTGCAGGCCGGCATCCGCCGCGCCACCATCGCCGGCAACCTCACGCCCGTGTTCTGTGGCACCGCGTTCAAGAACAAGGGCGTCCAGCCCCTGCTCGACGCCGTGGTCGCCTACCTCCCGTCCCCCGTGGACGTCGAGGGCGTCACCGGCCACAAGGTCGATGACGAGGACACCGAGGTCTTCCGCAAGGCGTCCGAGGACGAGCCGTTCTCCGCGCTCGCCTTCAAGATCGCGAGCGACCCGCACCTCGGCAAGCTCACCTTCGTCCGGATCTACTCCGGTCGCCTGGAGGCCGGCACTCAGGTGCTGAACTCCGTGAAGGGCAAGAAGGAGCGCATCGGCAAGATCTACCGGATGCACGCGAACAAGCGTGAAGAGATCGACGGCGTGGGCGCCGGCGACATCGTCGCCGTCATGGGTCTGAAGCAGACCACCACCGGTGAGACTCTTTGCGACTCGTCGAACCCGGTCATCCTTGAGTCCATGAACTTCCCCGCTCCGGTGATCCAGGTCGCCATCGAGCCGAAGTCCAAGGGCGACCAGGAGAAGCTGGGTGTCGCCATCCAGCGCCTCGCCGAGGAGGACCCGTCTTTCCAGGTCCACACCGACGAGGAGACCGGCCAGACGATCATCGCGGGTATGGGCGAGCTGCACCTCGACGTGCTGGTCGACCGTATGAAGCGTGAGTTCCGCGTCGAAGCCAACGTCGGCAAGCCGCAGGTCGCGTACCGCGAGACGCTCCGTAAGGCCGTCGAGCGGATCGACTACACGCACAAGAAGCAGACTGGTGGTTCCGGCCAGTTCGCCAAGGTGCAGATGGCGATCACGCCGCTCGAAGGCGACGGATACGAGTTCGAGAACAAGGTCACCGGTGGCCGTATCCCGCGGGAGTACATCCCGTCCGTGGACGCGGGCTGCCAGGAGGCCATGGAGTTCGGCGTGCTGGCCGGCTACCCGCTGACCGGCGTGAAGGTGACGCTGCTCGACGGCGCCTACCACGACGTCGACTCCTCCGAGCTCGCGTTCAAGATCGCCGGCTCCATGGCGTTCAAGGAAGGTGCCCGCAAGGCGTCGCCGGCTCTGCTTGAGCCGATGATGTCCGTTGAGGTCATCACCCCCGAGGACTACATGGGCGATGTGATCGGTGACATCAACTCCCGCCGTGGACAGATCCAGTCCATGGAGGACCGCAGTGGTGCCAAGGTCGTCACCGGCCTGGTCCCGCTGTCGGAGATGTTCGGTTACGTCGGTGACCTGCGGAGCAAGACCTCCGGTCGCGCGAGCTACTCCATGCAGTTCGACTCCTACGCCGAGGTTCCCCGGAACGTCGCTGAGGAGATCATCGCGAAGGTCAAGGGCGAGTAACAGCTGCCCGTCCCCGCGTCAGCGGGGATGAGCTCAGCGCGTTGCTCAGCCTTTAGGCTGGAGCAAAGGCATCGGGGCATTCCGCCACAGATCGCTACGGCGTTTCTGTGGCGGGGCCCCGGGCGCCGGCCCCCAAGCGAACTAGGCCAAGGGCATCCCCTCGGGGTCCTGGTCAGTTCGACAAGACCACCTGAACCCATCCGCAAGGTGTGGATGGAGTACAGCACCAGTCCACAGGAGGACCCCAGTGGCGAAGGCGAAGTTCGAGCGGACTAAGCCGCACGTCAACATCGGCACCATTGGTCACATTGACCACGGTAAGACGACGCTCACCGCGGCGATTACCAAGGTGCTGCATGACGCGTACCCGACCCTGAACGAGGCCTCGGCCTTCGATCAGATCGACAAGGCTCCGGAAGAGCGCCAGCGCGGTATCACCATCTCCATCGCGCATGTCGAGTACCAGACCGAGTCGCGTCACTACGCCCACGTTGACTGCCCGGGTCACGCGGACTACATCAAGAACATGATCACCGGTGCCGCCCAGATGGACGGCGCGATCCTCGTGGTCGCCGCGACCGACGGTCCGATGCCGCAGACCAAGGAGCACGTGCTCCTCGCTCGCCAGGTTGGCGTGCCGTACATCGTTGTCGCCCTGAACAAGGCCGACATGGTGGACGACGAGGAGATCATGGAGCTCGTCGAGCTTGAGGTCCGCGAGCTCCTCTCCGAGTACGAGTTCCCGGGCGACGACCTTCCGGTCGTCAAGGTCTCGGCGCTCAAGGCTCTTGAGGGCGACGAGGAGTGGGGCAAGACCGTCCTCGACCTGATGAAGGCCGTTGACGAGTCCATCCCGCAGCCCGAGCGTGACGTCGACAAGCCGTTCCTGATGCCGATCGAGGACGTCTTCACGATCACCGGTCGTGGCACCGTCGTCACCGGTCGTATCGAGCGTGGCATCCTCAAGGTCAACGAGACCGTCGACATCATCGGCATCAAGACCGAGAAGACCACCACCACGGTCACCGGCATCGAGATGTTCCGCAAGCTGCTCGACGAGGGCCAGGCCGGTGAGAACGTCGGTCTGCTCCTCCGTGGCATCAAGCGCGAGGATGTCGAGCGCGGCCAGGTCATCATCAAGCCCGGTTCGGTCACGCCGCACACCGAGTTCGAGGCCCAGGCCTACATCCTGTCGAAGGACGAGGGTGGCCGTCACACCCCGTTCTTCAACAACTACCGCCCCCAGTTCTACTTCCGTACCACGGACGTGACCGGTGTCGTGACCCTCCCCGAGGGCACCGAGATGGTCATGCCGGGCGACAACACCGAGATGTCTGTCTCGCTGATCCAGCCCGTCGCCATGGAAGAGGGCCTGAAGTTCGCCATCCGTGAGGGTGGCCGCACTGTGGGCGCCGGTCAGGTCACCAAGATCAACAAGTGATCTGACTCCCTCCGCGCCCTCCGGGGTGCGGAGGGGCCTCTCAGCAAGAAGCCTGGGCCCCGCTCGCCGGAAACGGTGAGCGGGGCCCAGGCGTTTTCTGTGCGGTGGCTTATCCCCGCGCGGCGGGCTTCTCCCTGTGCGGGGGCGTGCGGCGAGTCCCGTGCGTGTGTGAGCGCCTACGGCGGCGGGCCGATGCCCCGGGGGACGGTCGGCGGGCCCGCCGACCTCAGACGGCGTTCTCAGGCGCGGCCGACCGGGCGCGGCTGCCAGATCCACGGTGTGGCGCCCGGGGACATGCCGACCACCCGGGCCTGGCCGCCCACGCCCCCGCCGCGGTCCTCGCTGGGCGGTACGAGAGCGGGCGTGCCCACCGGGGTCAGCCGGGGGGCGCGCAGCGGGCGGGCGCGGCGACCGGTGCCGTACTGGAACTGGACCTCACCGTCGATGCCGCGCCCGAGCAGCAGCAGCGTCCCCGGCGCGTCGCCGGTGCCGTCCTGCCCGTTGTCCTTGGGATCGGTGCCGGTGGCGGCGGTCGTGTAGTGGGTCGCGATCGGCCCGTAGCCGTCGAAGTCGCGCAGGACCGTCGCGGGCCGGCCGCCGTCGAGGGCGTACGTGACGGGCTCGGCGGCGGCGGGGGTGCGGTAGGTGAGCGTGAGGGTGCCGTCAGGGCTGAGGGCGGCGGCGGGCTGCTCGCCGGGGAGCGGGAGGCCGGTGGGGGCCTGCGGCCGGACCGGGCCGCCCGCGCGGTCCTGCGCCCAGTGCCGCACGGAGCCGCGGCCCGCGGCGAAGACGTGGACCCGCGAGTCGGTGTCGAGCACGACGGTCAGGCCGTCCTGGATCTCGTCGTCCGCCGCCTGCCGGGCCGCCGCGCCGATGCCGGCGCCGACCCGCTGCCAGCTGCCCCAGCGGCCGCGGGCGTCGCGTACGCGGGTGGCGATCCCCTTGTCGGCCGTGCGCGCGAAGAGGTGGACGCGGCCGTCGGGGGTGGCGATGGCCGCCGGGCAGCCGACGCGGCGGCCGCGCTCGGTGTCCCGCTCCGGGTTGCCGAGGCCGGTCCAGGGCTTGAACGGGCCTCCCGGGCGGCGCTCTTCGAGGACGACGAGCTCGCGGACGTTCGCCCCGCCCTGGCCCTCAAGCCCGGCGAAACGCAGCGCGAACAGCAGCTGGCGGCCCTCGCTGTCCCGTATGGCGCACAGCGTGGGGGCCAGCGGCCCGCCGCCGAGGTTGTGGGGGGTGCCCCAGCGGCCGCTGCCCGCTGCCGTCTCCCGCCACCGCACGGCCTGGGTGCCGAGCACGCCGTACGCGACGAGGCGGCCGCCGGACTCGGTGGCCGGGGCGGGCAGCGCGCCGGGGTAGCGGTAGTGGGTGCTGCGAATCCAGCCCTTGCGGTTGCGCAGCGGGCGGGTGCCGCCCTGGCTGTAGTCGCCGCATCCGGCGGCGTCGCCGCAGTCCCAGTCGGGGCTGCCGCCGTAGGCCGCCACGTAGAGGGCCTTCTGCCGTACGACGGCGGCGGGGAGGTTGTGCGGCCAGCGCTGGTTGTAGTAGCCGCGGAAGGCGATGGTGGTGAAGCGCGGGGCGCGGCCGTCGCGCTGGGAGGCGTCGGCCACCCACTGGGACATGGCCTTCCAGGTGAACAGCGCGACCGGGGTGTGGTCGCGGTGGTCGGAGCAGCCGGGCTGGTCGTTGTCGCGCGGGTGCGCGAGGTCGTGCTCCTGGAAGTCGGGGTCGGGGTCCAGGGTGTGGATCAGGGTGGGGCGGTAGCGGTCCATGAGGTCCGCGAGGACGTCCACCAGCGTCTCGTGGTGGTAGGTGCTGCTGCCGCGCAGCGGTGAGCCGGTGGGGGTGAGGGTTTCCATGCTGGTGCCGGGGGTGTCCCACAGCCGGGGTGTCCTGGTGCCGTCGCCGGAGAGCGTCGCGATGTTGAGGAAGACCAGCCGGACCGACGTACGCCCGTGGGTCAGCAGGTTGGTCTCGGCGGTGACCCGGCCCGGCAGGTCCAGCACGGTCCGCTGCCAGCGGGTGAACCGGTGCATGCCGAGCATCTCCGCGTACGCCTGCCGCAGGCCCTGCTGCCGGGCGGCGGCGTAGCCGGGCTTGTCCGGCTCGGGGCGGGGGCGGCCCGGAGCGCGGTTGACGCCCTTCGCCTCACCGGCGGTCACGTAGACGGACACCACCGGCGTCCCGGCGGCGAGCACGTGCCGCGCGTCGGGGTTCATGAAGTACAGGTCGTCGTCGGGGTGGGCGACGACCTGGAGCAGCAGCGCGTCCTTGTCCCCGGTGGCGGAGGCGAACGGCTCGGCGGCGTGCGGATCGACGGACCGTACGGGCGCGGCCGGGACGGAGGGCGAGGCGGTCGAGGCAGGCGTGGTGCGCCCGTACACGACGCTGGCGGCGGTCAGCGCGGCCAGCGCGGCCACGGTCTGCCGTCGGCTCGGCAGCGGCCGCGCGGTGGAGCTGTTCACGTGAAGTGCCTCGCGATGTCATTCCGGGGCAGCACTCTCGACCCCGGGCTGCACTCGCGTTATGGCAGACGACGGGCTCTCCGCGTTGGTTGCCCGATGTGACGTGGACGACGGTCACAAAGTGATCACTGGCAGTTCACGGCCGGCCGCCGAGCCGCCGCCGGCCGGGCATCGGCCGCGGGACGGGCGCCGGGACCGGCCGCGGGACCGGCGGCATCGCGGG
Source organism: Streptomyces sp. A01 (assembly GCF_059026195.1). Lineage (NCBI taxonomy): Bacteria > Bacillati > Actinomycetota > Actinomycetes > Kitasatosporales > Streptomycetaceae > Streptomyces > Streptomyces sp. A01. The sequence goes on from NZ_JBWLKN010000007.1 coordinate 158,203, forward strand.
CGCTCCCGGGGCCGCTTCCGGGCCGCGCCCGGGAGGCGTCACGGAGTGGCGGAGCGGCGGACGCGCAGGACGTCGTGGGTGTGGTCCAGCGCGTACGACCCGTCCGGCCGGGCGAAGTTGCTCCGCACGTACGCCGCGAGCTCGCTCCTGGTGGGCGGGTTCTCCAGGGCCGCCAGGCCGGGGACGTTGAGTACGAACTCGGCTACGTCCAGCGCGTCGGCCGCGCTGGACGTGCGGTAGTGGTTGGGCAGGGTCTCCATGGACCAGTCGGCGACCAGGTCGGTGTCCTGCCCGTGCTGTCCGTCCAGCTCGGCGGTCAGGTCGGCCAGGCTGAAACGGGCCCCTGTGAAGTGCCGGACCATCCGCATGCAGGCGTTGCCGGGATTCTGGAGCAGGACGACCAGCTCGCCGCCGGGCGTCACCCAGCGCAGCACGCGCAGCATGGTCGGCAGCCAGGACGGCTTCGGCAGGTAGTACAGGACGTGCGAGCACAGCGCCAGATCGGGGCCGGCACCGGGTTCCGCCCGCTCGATCGGGACCGGCAGGATGTCGGCGCCGGGGCAGGCGCGCCGAAGGCTCTCGCGCAGCGCGGCACTGGGCTCGACGGTGATGACGCGGGCGAAGTACTGGCCGACATGCCGGGTGGTGTCTCCCGCCCCGGCCCCCACATCGAGGAAGACGCGCCGCCGCGGCAGCTGGGCGACGAGCCGCGACAGGTACGGGTGGAGGGTGGCCTTCTCATCCGTACCGGCCAGGAACAGCTGGAACGCCCTGCGGTAGTGGGGCCCGCCGACGTCGAGAACGCGGATCGGCTCTGAGTCCGGGGAGTACGGGGAGTCCGGGGAGTACGAGGTCACGCTGGACCAACCCTTCGCCGGGGAGAGCCACGCCCGCGCTCTCCCGTTGTGCGGTTTGCCCCGATAGCTCCCCTGTGGGGCGCGGGGTCATGCGTGGCGGGGCGGGGATGCCGGGCGCTGATCGGGCATCCGGCCCCCGCTACCGCCAGTGAGCAAGCCCCTGCTTCGGGGTGATGCCCAAAGGTCGCGCGCTGGGCGGTCGCGCGCGAGCTGAGTGGCCACTGCCGATACCACGCTGTGTGATCGGTCTCCGTGGCGGGTGGAGGCGGCCGCGTGGCGGCGTGACGGTCGTGCTGGCTCAGGGAAGCTCGGGGCCGGGTGGAAACTCCTGGTCAGGGCGGTGTCGAGCGAGCCTGGGGCAGGCCGAGGACATCGAGGGGCCACGCGGCTTCAGCCCGTACGTAGATTCACAGCCACTCGCGTGGGGTACGCTCCAAAGCTCGATTCGCGACGGACATGCCCCGTATGGCACACTGACCAGGTTGCTCGGTTGAGTGCCGATGTTGCGCGCCTCCCGCCGGGGGGACTGGAAGCAAGTCCCGCAGTACTCGTCGCCCCATGCTGTGTGCCGCAAGGCGCAGGGGCGGAAGTACGGGAATCTTCCGGGAAGCGTTAACGGGGCCCCAGCCAGGCGCCCGGTGGGTGACTTTCCCCCACAACCCCTTCCAGGGATTCTCCATGTGGAGATTTACGGGGAGGGGAGCGACACGCCCGACCGCGTGGGTCGGGGGAAAGCCGCGAACCAGCCGGGTCCCAGAGCGTTTCGAGAGACAGGACTACAAAGTAGCCATGGCGGGACAGAAGATCCGCATCCGGCTCAAGGCCTACGACCACGAGGTCATCGACTCATCGGCGAAGAAGATCGTTGAGACGGTGACGCGTACTGGTGCGTCGGTCGCGGGCCCGGTGCCGCTGCCCACTGAGAAGAACGTGTACTGCGTCATCAAGTCGCCGCATAAGTACAAGGATTCTCGCGAGCACTTCGAGATGCGCACGCACAAGCGCCTCATCGACATCCTCGACCCCACGCCGAAGACGGTTGACTCGCTGATGCGCCTCGACCTTCCGGCGGGCGTTGACATCGAGATCAAGCTCTGAGGTGACGCGCGAGATGGCTAAGCAGATCAAGGGCGTCCTGGGCGAGAAGCTCGGTATGACGCAGGTGTGGGACGAGAACAACCGTGTTGTCCCGGTCACCGTCATCAAGGCCGGTCCCTGCGTCGTGACCCAGGTCCGCACCGCAGACTCGGACGGCTACAACGCCGTCCAGATCGCCTTCGGCGAAATCGACCCCCGCAAGGTGAACGAGCCCCTCAAGGGTCACTTCGCCAAGGCGGACGTCACCCCGCGCCGCCACCTGGTGGAGCTGCGTACCGCTGACAGCAGCGAGTACACGCTCGGCCAGGAGGTCACCGCCGAGGTGTTCGATTCCGGTGTCAAGGTCGACGTGACCGGCACCAGCAAGGGCAAGGGCACCGCCGGTGTCATGAAGCGCCATGGCTTCGCCGGCCTCGGCGCCGGACACGGTACCCAGCGCAAGCACCGCTCGCCTGGCGCCATCGGTGGCTGCGCCACCCCGGGCCGCGTGTTCAAGGGCACGCGCATGGCCGGCCGTATGGGCAACGAGCGGGTCACCACCCAGAACCTGACCGTTCATGCCGTTGACGCGGAGAAGGGCCTGCTCCTCATCAAGGGCGCGGTTCCTGGTCCGAACGGCGGCCTCGTCCTGGTCCGTACCGCGGCCAAGGGGGCCTGAGGTAACGATGAGCACCATTGACATCCTTTCGCCGGCAGGTGACAAGGCCGGGACCGTCGAACTCCCCACGGAGATCTTCGACGTGCAGGTCAGCATTCCGCTGATCCACCAGGTCGTAGTCGCCCAGCTGGCCGCTGCCCGACAGGGCACGCACAAGACGAAGACCCGTGGCGAGGTCCGCGGCGGCGGCAGGAAGCCGTACCGCCAGAAGGGCACCGGCCGCGCGCGCCAGGGCTCGACCCGCGCGCCGCAGTTCGCCGGTGGTGGCGTCGTGCACGGTCCCGTGCCGCGTGACTACTCGCAGCGGACCCCGAAGAAGATGAAGGCCGCCGCCCTGCGCGGTGCCCTCTCCGACCGGGCGCGTCACAGCCGCATCCACGTCGTGACCGGCGTGGTCGAGGGCGAGGCCTCCACGAAGGCAGCGAAGACCCTGCTTGGCAAGATCAGCGAGCGGAAGAACCTGCTCCTGGTTGTCGACAGGGCCGACGAGGCCGCGTGGCTGTCCGCCCGCAACCTGCCCCAGGTGCACATCCTGGAGCCGGGCCAGCTGAACACGTACGACGTGCTCGTCTCTGACGACGTGGTCTTCACGCAGGCCGCCTACGAGTCCTTCGTGACCGGTCCGGCCGCGTCTGCCAAGGCTGTCGCCTCCGAGGCCGAGCTCGAAGGGAGCGACGCCTGATGAGTGAGGCAACCGCAGAGGTCATCACCAGCAAGACCTACACGGACCCCCGTGACATCCTGGTCAAGCCGGTGGTTTCCGAGAAGAGCTACGCGTTGCTCGACGAGAACAAGTACACGTTCATCGTCGCGCCTGGCTCCAACAAGACCCAGATCAAGCAGGCCGTCGAGGCGGTCTTCTCGGTCAAGGTCACCGGGGTCAACACGATCAACCGGCAGGGTAAGCGCAAGCGGACCAAGACCGGTTTCGGCAAGCGCAAGGACACCAAGCGCGCCATCGTGACCCTCGCCGAGGGCGACCGTATCGACATCTTCGGCGGCCCGGTCTCCTAACGGGGATCGGATCGTCTAGAAGTCCGGAATCTTCCGAGGACTGAGAAATGGGTATCCGCAAGTACAAGCCGACGACTCCGGGCCGTCGTGGCTCCAGCGTCGCCGACTTTGTCGAGATCACGCGGTCCACGCCGGAGAAGTCGCTGGTCCGCCCTCTGCACAGCAAGGGCGGCCGTAACAACGCCGGTCGTGTGACCGTTCGCCACCAGGGCGGTGGCCACAAGCGCGCCTACCGAGTGATCGACTTCCGTCGTCACGACAAGGACGGCGTGCCGGCCAAGGTCGCGCACATCGAGTACGACCCGAACCGCACCGCTCGCATCGCGCTGCTGCACTACGCAGACGGTGAGAAGCGCTACATCATCGCGCCGGCCAAGCTCCAGCAGGGCGACCGGGTTGAGAACGGCCCCGGGGCCGACATCAAGCCGGGCAACAACCTCCCGCTGCGCCACATCCCGGTCGGTACGGTCATCCACGCCATCGAGCTGCGGCCCGGCGGCGGCGCGAAGTTCGCCCGTTCCGCGGGTGCTTCGGTCCAGCTGCTGGCGAAGGAGGGCGTCATGGCGCACCTCCGTATGCCGTCCGGTGAGATCCGGCTGGTCGACGTCCGCTGCCGCGCCACGGTCGGCGAGGTCGGCAACGCCGAGCAGTCGAACATCAACTGGGGCAAGGCCGGCCGTATGCGCTGGAAGGGCGTTCGCCCGACCGTCCGCGGTGTCGTGATGAACCCCGTTGACCACCCGCACGGTGGTGGTGAAGGCAAGACTTCCGGTGGTCGCCACCCGGTCTCGCCGTGGGGTCAGAAGGAGGGCCGTACGCGCTCGCCGAAGAAGGCCAGCAACAAGTACATCGTCCGCCGCCGCAAGACGAACAAGAAGCGCTAGGAGCGGGTTTAGATGCCGCGCAGTCTCAAGAAGGGGCCCTTCGTCGACGACCACCTGAGCAAGAAGGTGGACGTACAGAACGAGGCAGGCACCAAGAACGTCATCAAGACCTGGTCCCGCCGCTCCATGATCGTCCCGGCCATGCTCGGCCACACGATCGCGGTGCACGACGGCCGCAAGCACGTCCCGGTGTTCGTCACCGAGTCGATGGTCGGCCACAAGCTCGGCGAGTTTGCGCCGACCCGCACCTTCCGCGGCCACGAGAAGGACGACCGCAAGTCGCGGCGTCGTTGATCGGCGGAGTGCGAAGACTATGACTGACACCGAAGGGACAACCATGGAAGCCAGGGCCCAGGCGCGGTACATCCGCGTCACGCCCATGAAGGCCCGCCGCGTGGTGGACCTTATCCGTGGCATGGATGCCACGGAGGCTCAGGCGGTCCTGCGTTTCGCCCCGCAGGCCGCGAGCGTGCCGGTTGGCAAGGTGCTCGACAGCGCCATTGCCAATGCCGCACACAACTACGACCACACCGACGCCGGCAGCCTCGTCATCACTGAGGCTTATGTCGACGAGGGCCCGACTCTGAAGCGGTTCCGTCCGCGAGCCCAGGGCCGCGCCTACCGGATCCGCAAGCGGACCAGCCACATCACCGTGGTCGTCAGCAGCAAGGAAGGAACCCGGTAATGGGCCAGAAGGTTAACCCGCACGGGTTCCGGCTCGGCATCACCACGGACTTCAAGTCCCGTTGGTACGCCGACAAGCTGTACAAGGACTACGTCAAGGAAGACGTCGCGATCCGCAAGATGCTCACGCAGGGCATGGAGCGGGCCGGCATCTCCAAGGTCGAGATCGAGCGCACCCGTGACCGGGTCCGCGTCGACGTCCACACCGCCCGGCCGGGCATCGTCATCGGCCGCCGCGGCGCGGAGGCCGACCGGCTCCGGGGCAACCTGGAGAAGCTCACCGGCAAGCAGATCCAGTTCAACATCCTTGAGGTGAAGAACCCGGAGACGGACGCTCAGCTGGTGGCCCAGGCCGTCGCCGAGCAGCTGTCCTCCCGCGTCTCCTTCCGTCGCGCCATGCGTAAGAGCATGCAGTCGACGATGAAGGCCGGCGCCAAGGGCATCAAGATCCAGTGTGGTGGCCGTCTCGGCGGCGCCGAGATGTCCCGCTCGGAGTTCTACCGCGAGGGCCGTGTGCCGCTGCACACCCTCCGCGCGAACGTCGACTACGGCTTCTTCGAGGCCAAGACGTCCTTCGGCCGCATCGGTGTGAAGGTCTGGATCTACAAGGGCGACGTCAAGAACATCGCCGAGGTCCGTGCCGAGAACGCCGCGGCGCGTGCGGGCAACCGCCCGTCGCGTGGCGGCGGCAACGAGCGCCCGGCCCGCGGTGGCCGTGGTGGCGAGCGTGGCGGCCGTGGCGGCCGCAAGCCGCAGCAGTCGGCTCCGGCCGCCGAAGCCCCCAAGGCTGAGGCGCCCGCCGTCGCTGCTCCGGCGGAGACCACCGGAACGGAGGCCTGACCGACATGCTGATCCCTCGCAGGGTCAAGCACCGCAAGCAGCACCACCCGAAGCGGTCGGGTATGGCCAAGGGCGGCACGGAGCTGGCGTTCGGCGAGTACGGCATTCAGGCCGTCACGCCGGCGTACGTGACGAACCGCCAGATCGAGGCCGCCCGTATCGCGATGACCCGCCACATCAAGCGTGGCGGCAAGGTCTGGATCAACATCTACCCGGACCGGCCGCTCACGAAGAAGCCTGCCGAGACCCGCATGGGTTCCGGTAAGGGTTCGCCGGAGTGGTGGATCGCGAACGTCAAGCCCGGTCGGGTGATGTTCGAGCTGTCCTACCCGAATGAGAAGGTCGCTAAGGAGGCGCTCACCCGCGCCGCCCACAAGCTTCCGATGAAGTGCCGGATCGTGCGGCGCGAGGCAGGTGAGTCGTGATGGCGGCCGGTACCAAGGCGTCCGAGCTGCGTGAGCTGAACGACGAGGAACTCGTCGCGAAGCTGCGTGAGGCCAAGGAAGAGCTGTTCAACCTCCGCTTCCAGGCGGCGACGGGGCAGCTGGAGAACCACGGCCGGCTGAAGTTGGTCCGTAAGGACATCGCCCGGATCTACACCCTGATGCGTGAGCGCGAGCTGGGCATCGAGACGGTGGAGAGCGCCTGATGAGCGAGACGAATGTGACTGAAAAGACGCAGGACCGCGGCTTCCGCAAGACCCGTGAGGGTCTGGTCGTCAGCGACAAGATGGACAAGACCGTCGTCGTCGCCGTTGAGGACCGTGTGAAGCACGCGCTGTACGGCAAGGTCATCCGCCGTACGAACAAGCTCAAGGCGCACGACGAGCAGAACGCCGCGGGTGTCGGCGACCGTGTCCTCCTCATGGAGACCCGGCCGCTGTCCGCGACGAAGCGCTGGCGCGTCGTCGAGATCCTCGAAAAGGCCAAGTAGGCACTTTCCCGTCAGGGAAATGCCGAGATATGCAGCCTGAGGGGGTTCCCCCTCGGGTCAGTTCCGCCAGGCTCGGCAGGGGCTTGAGAGATCAAGCCCCTGCCGGGAACCGGCAGACGATCAGGAGATAGACGTGATCCAGCAGGAGTCGCGACTGCGTGTCGCCGACAACACTGGTGCGAAGGAAATCCTTTGCATCCGTGTTCTCGGTGGTTCCGGTCGCCGCTACGCGGGCATCGGTGACGTCATCGTCGCCACCGTCAAGGACGCGATCCCCGGTGGCAACGTGAAGAAGGGTGACGTCATCAAGGCGGTCATCGTGCGCACCGTCAAGGAGCGCCGTCGCCCCGATGGCTCGTACATCCGCTTCGACGAGAACGCCGCCGTCATTCTGAAGAACGACGGCGACCCCCGCGGCACCCGTATCTTCGGCCCGGTGGGCCGCGAGCTGCGCGAGAAGAAGTTCATGAAGATCGTCTCTCTCGCGCCGGAGGTGCTGTAACCGATGAAGATCAAGAAGGGCGACCTGGTCCAGGTCATCACCGGTAAGGACAAGGGCAAGCAGGGCAAGGTCATTGTGGCCATCCCTACTGAGAACCGTGTTCTCGTCGAGGGTGTCAACCGGGTCAAGAAGCACACCAAGGCCGGCCAGACCGCTCGTGGTTCGAAGACCGGCGGCATTGTGACGACCGAAGCCCCCATCCACGTGAGCAACGTTCAGCTCGTCGTGGAGAAGGACGGCAACAAGGTCGTCACCCGTGTCGGATACCGCTTCGACGACGAGGGCAACAAGATCCGCGTTGCCAAGCGGACCGGTGAGGACATCTGATGACTGCCACCACCAACGCGCCGCGTCTCAAGCAGCGCTACCGCGAAGAAATCGTGGCGAAGCTGCGTGAGGACTTCTCGTACGAGAACATCATGCAGGTTCCCGGCCTCACCAAGATCGTGGTCAACATGGGTGTGGGCGACGCCGCCCGCGACTCCAAGCTGATCGAGGGCGCCATCCGCGACCTCACCACGATCACCGGTCAGAAGCCGGCCGTCACCAAGGCCCGTAAGTCCATCGCGCAGTTCAAGCTGCGTGAGGGCCAGCCGATCGGTGCCCACGTCACCCTCCGTGGTGACCGGATGTGGGAGTTCCTGGACCGCACGCTGTCGCTCGCGCTGCCGCGTATCCGCGACTTCCGTGGTCTGTCCCCGAAGCAGTTCGACGGTCGGGGCAACTACACCTTCGGTCTCACGGAGCAGGTCATGTTCCACGAGATCGACCAGGACAAGATCGACCGGACGCGGGGCATGGACATCACCGTGGTCACCACGGCGTCCAACGACGATGAGGGCCGCGCCCTGCTTCGTCACCTCGGCTTCCCGTTCAAGGAGAACTGACCGTGGCGAAGAAGGCCCTGATTGCCAAGGCCGCCCGCAAGCCCAAGTTCGCTGTGCGTGCGTACAACCGCTGCCAGCGCTGTGGCCGGCCCCACTCCGTGTACCGCAAGTTCGGCCTCTGCCGTGTGTGCCTTCGTGAGATGGCCCACCGCGGCGAGCTGCCGGGCGTGACCAAGAGCTCCTGGTAAATCCCGCCCACCGCCCGGCCAGGGCCCCCCTCACGGGTGCTCTGCGGGCGACTGGACAAGGACTACCTGGACTCTCGGTAAGCATCTGGTCGGCGGGAGCCCTGCTTTTCTTCCCGTAGGGTAGAAGGGTTGGGCGCCCGCCGCCCAAGACCGTCTTACTACGCCGAAGGTCCCCGCGCCGCACCCGTCCCGACATCGATCGGGGAGAGGGATGGCGCAGATAGGAAACCCCGGCGAGAGAGGCCGAAGGCCAATTCATGACCATGACTGATCCCATCGCAGACATGCTGACGCGTCTGCGTAACGCGAACTCGGCGTACCACGACTCCGTCGTGATGCCGCACAGCAAGATCAAGTCGCACATCGCGGAGATCCTCCAGCAGGAGGGTTACATCACCGGCTGGAAGGTCGAGGATGCCGAGGTCGGCAAGAGCCTCATCCTTGAGCTGAAGTTCGGCCCGAACCGTGAGCGTTCGATCGCCGGCATCAAGCGCATCTCCAAGCCGGGCCTTCGGGTCTACGCAAAGTCCACCAACCTGCCGAAGGTGCTCGGCGGCCTGGGCGTGGCGATCATCTCCACGTCCCACGGGCTGCTCACCGGCCAGCAGGCCAGCAAGAAGGGCGTGGGTGGGGAAGTCCTCGCCTACGTCTGGTAATCGGGAACGGAGGAATAGCCAATGTCGCGTATTGGACGGCTGCCCATCCAGGTTCCCGCTGGTGTGGACGTCACCATCGATGGCCGCACGGTCGCGGTGAAGGGTCCCAAGGGCTCCCTTAGCCACACCATTGCTGCGCCCATCGAGATCGCTAAGGGCGAGGACGGCGTACTGAGCGTCACGCGCCCCAACGACGAGCGTCAGAACAAGGCCCTGCACGGCCTGTCCCGGACGCTGGTGGCGAACATGATCACCGGCGTGACCGCGGGCTACAGCAAGGCTCTTGAAATCAGTGGTGTCGGTTACCGCGTCCAGGCGAAGGGCTCCAACCTGGAGTTCTCGCTGGGCTACAGCCACCCCATCCTGATCGAGGCCCCCGAGGGCATCACCTTCAAGGTCGAGTCCCCGACCAAGCTGAGTGTCGAGGGAATCGACAAGCAGAAGGTCGGCGAGGTCGCCGCCAACATTCGCAAGCTTCGCAAGCCTGACCCTTACAAGGCCAAGGGCGTGAAGTACGCGGGTGAGGTCATCCGCCGCAAGGTCGGAAAGGCTGGTAAGTAAGCCATGGCATACGGTGTGAAGATCGCCAAGGGCAACGCTCGCAAGAGTGCCGCCCTCAAGCGTCGCCACATCCGCGTTCGTAAGCGGATTTCGGGCACCCCCGAGCGCCCCCGTCTGGTGGTCACGCGTTCCAACCGCCACATGGTGGCTCAGGTCATCGACGACATCGCTGGGCACACGCTCGCGTCGGCGTCGACCCTGGACGCGTCGATCCGCAGCGCGGACGGCGACAAGAGCGCCCAGGCCAAGGACGTCGGTGCCCTTGTGGCCGAGCGTGCCAAGGCTGCCGGCGTCGAGGCCGTCGTGTTCGACCGCGGTGGCAACCAGTACGCCGGGCGCATCGCCGCTCTGGCGGACGCCGCCCGCGAAGCCGGGCTGAAGTTCTAAGCCCCGGTTCCGGAGCTAGCGGACGTAACAGAGAGAGGTAATTCCAATGGCTGGACCCCAGCGCCGCGGTGGCGGCGCCGGTGGCGGCGAGCGGCGGGACCGGAAGGGCCGGGACGGCGGCGCAGCTGCCGAGAAGACCGCGTACGTTGAGCGCGTTGTCGCGATCAACCGCGTCGCCAAGGTCGTGAAGGGTGGTCGTCGCTTCAGCTTCACCGCGCTGGTCGTGGTAGGAGACGGTGACGGCACCGTGGGTGTCGGATACGGGAAGGCGAAGGAGGTTCCGGCCGCCATCGCCAAGGGCGTTGAAGAGGCCAAGAAGAACTTCTTCAAGGTTCCCCGGATTCAGGGCACCATCCCGCACCCGATCCAGGGTGAAGAGGCCGCGGGTGTCGTGCTGCTCAAGCCGGCTTCGCCTGGTACCGGTGTGATCGCCGGTGGCCCGGTGCGCGCCGTGCTGGAGTGCGCGGGCATTCACGACGTGCTCAGCAAGTCGCTCGGCTCGTCGAACCCGATCAACATCGTGCACGCCACGCGTGCGGCTCTCCAGGGGCTTCAGCGTCCCGAGGAGATCGCCGCCCGTCGTGGCCTGCCGCTGGAAGATGTCGCCCCCGCCGCTCTGCTGCGGGCGCGTGCCGGGGTGGGTGCGTAATGGCTCGCCTCAAGGTCACGCAGACGAAGTCGTACATCGGTAGCAAGCAGAACCACCGCGACACCCTGCGTTCGCTCGGGCTCAAGGGCCTGAACACCGTGGTTGTCAAGGAGGACCGTCCTGAGTTCCGCGGCATGGTGCAGACCGTCCGCCACCTCGTGACGGTTGAGGAGGTCGACTGACATGGCGGAGCAGAAGCCGCTGAAGGTCCACAACCTCCGGCCCGCCCCGGGCGCCAAGACCGCCAAGACCCGTGTGGGTCGTGGTGAGGCGTCCAAGGGTAAGACCGCTGGTCGTGGTACCAAGGGCACGAAGGCCCGTTACCAGGTTCCGGAGCGCTTCGAGGGCGGGCAGATGCCCCTCCACATGCGTCTCCCGAAGCTCAAGGGCTTCAAGAACCCCGCGCACAAGCAGTTCCAGGTCGTGAACCTGGAGAAGCTGGCCACGCTCTTCCCGCAGGGTGGAGAGGTCACGGTGGCCGAACTGGTCGCCAAGGGCGCGGTGCGTAAGAACGAGCTCGTCAAGGTGCTCGGCGCCGGCGAGATCTCCGTGGCGCTGCAGGTGACGGTTGACGCCGTCTCCAGCTCCGCCAAGGAGAAGATCGCCGCCGCCGGTGGCACCGTCACCGAGCTGCTCTGAGCTGATGACAACCGGCCGGGGATGTCCCTCACAGGGGGCATCCCCGGTTGGTCGTTCCTAGGGGGGCCCAGTCGCCGGTAAGGTGGCGTGCGCTGTTACCCTCCGCGTGGCCTGTGTCCGCGCGGGTTTTGACTGATTTGTATTCGTCGATCCTCAAGACCGTCACCTCTCGCGCCTGCCGCGGGGGGCGCAGGAGGCACCGTGCTCACCGCGTTCGCCCGAGCGTTCAAGACGCCCGACCTGCGCAAGAAACTGCTCTTTACGTTGGCCGTCATCGTCCTTTTCCGGATCGGGGCGCACATCCCGGTACCGGGCATCGACTATAAGAACGTCCAGACGTGCATGGACCAGGCTGAGGCCCAGCAGGGTCTGTTCGGCCTGGTGAACATGTTCAGCGGTGGCGCACTGCTGCAGATCACCATTTTCGCGCTGGGGATCATGCCGTACATCACGGCGAGCATCATCCTCCAGCTGCTGACCGTGGTGATCCCCCGACTGGAAGCCCTCAAGAAAGAGGGCCAGTCCGGGCAGGGCAAGATCACCCAATACACCCGTTACCTGACGGTGGCACTCGCCATCCTTCAGGGCACCGGTCTGGTGGCGACCGCGCGCAGCGGCTCGCTGTTCCAGAACTGCTCCGTCGGCCAGGACATCGTCCCCAACCAGTCGATCTTCACGACCGTGACCATGGTCATCACGATGACCGCCGGCACCGCCCTGGTGATGTGGCTCGGTGAGCTCGTGACCGACCGCGGCATCGGCAACGGCATGTCGATCCTGATGTTCGTCTCCATCGCCGCCGGGTTCCCGAGCGGTCTGTGGGCGATCAAGCAGCAGGGCAAGATCATGGGTGGCTGGCTGGAGTTCGGCATGGTCATCGTGTGCGGTCTTGCGATGGTCGCGCTGGTGGTCTTCGTCGAGCAGGCGCAGCGGCGCATTCCGGTGCAGTACGCGAAGCGCATGATCGGCCGCCGTTCCTACGGCGGAACCTCGACCTACATCCCGCTGAAGGTGAACCAGGCGGGTGTGATCCCCGTCATCTTCGCCTCCTCACTCCTCTACATCCCGGCACTGGTCGCTCAGTTCAGCGGCTCGAAGTCCGGGTGGGCGCAGTGGATTGAGCAGAACTTCGTGACCGGTGACCACCCCGTTTACATCGTCACGTACTTCCTGCTGATCGTCTTCTTCGCCTTCTTCTACGTCGCGATCTCCTTCAACCCCGAGGAAGTCGCCGACAACATGAAGAAGTATGGTGGCTTCATCCCGGGAATCCGGGCTGGTCGTCCCACTGCGGAGTACTTGAGCTACGTGTTGAACCGCATCACGTGGCCCGGCTCGCTGTATCTGGGCCTGATCGCTCTGGTGCCAACGGTGGCGCTGGTGACGCTCAATGCCAATCAGAACTTCCCGTTTGGTGGGACCAGCATCCTCATCATCGTGGGTGTCGGTCTCGAAACGGTGAAACAGATCGAGAGCCAGCTTCAGCAGCGACACTACGAAGGGTTCCTCCGCTGATGCGAATCGTCCTCGTCGGGCCTCCCGGGGCGGGCAAGGGTACGCAGGCCGCGTACCTCGCCAAGAACTTGTCGATCCCGCACATCTCGACGGGCGACCTCTTCCGCGCGAACATCAGTCAGGGCACACCGCTCGGTCAGAAGGCCCAGGAGTACATGAAGGCCGGTCAGCTGGTGCCGGACGAGGTCACCGTGGGCATGGCCAAGGACCGGATGGCGCAGCCCGACGCCGAGGGCGGCTTCCTGCTCGACGGCTTCCCGCGCAACCTCAACCAGGCCGAGGTGCTCGACGAGCAGCTGAAGGCCGACGGCCTGCGGCTGGACGCGGTGCTCGACCTGGAGGTCCCCGAGGGCGAGGTCGTCAAGCGGATCGCCGGGCGACGCACCTGCCGTACGGATTCGAGCCACACCTTCCATGTGCAGTACAGCCCCCCGAAGAGGGAGGGCGTCTGCGACATCTGCGGCGGTGAGCTGTACCAGCGCGAGGACGACAGTGAAGAAACGGTCCGCAAGCGCCTTGAGGTCTACCACAGCGAGACCGAGCCGATCATCGACTTCTACAAGGCGCAGGGCCTGGTAGTGACGATCTCCGCGCTCGGCAAGGTGGCCGAGGTCACCCAGCGCGCGATGGACGCACTGCCGCAGAAGGCGGCGTAGCGCCTGCCGCGAGGCGACGGGACGGACGGAAACAGCGATATGGCCGCGGTGCTCCTCAGGGGCATCGCGGCCGTACTGTTGTGGGGCATCCATGAGGCACTCGCGAACGCGGCCGCGAGCGCGCCCACGAGCGCATTCATGCAGCACCCTTGAATGCGTCATGAGTAGGTCATGAATACGTCGATGAACGCGTCGATGACGGAAAGCCGATGACAGAGAGCGGAAGGCGGCCCATGCTGGAGATCAAGACCCCGGAGCAGATCGCGAAGATGCGCGAGGCGGGGCTGGTCGTCGCCGCGATCCACGCGGCGACCCGCGAGGCGGCTGTTCCCGGTGCCACGACGAAGGATCTGGACGAGGTCGCCCGCAAGGTGATCGCCGACCACGGGGCGAAGTCGAACTTCCTCGGCTACGGCGGCTTCCCCGCGACGATCTGCACATCGGTGAACGAGATCGTCGTGCACGGCATCCCGGATGAGGAGACCGTCCTCAAGGACGGCGACATCATCTCGATCGACGCCGGTGCCATCATCGAGGGCTGGCACGGTGACGCCGCGTACACGGCCTTCGTCGGCGAGGGCCACGCGCCGGAGCTGCACGAGCTGAGCCGGGTCACCGAGGAGTCGATGTGGGCCGGGATCGCCGCGGTCCGCAAGGGCAACCGCCTGGTGGACATCTCCAAGGCGATCGAGGGGTACATCCGGCGGCAGCCGCGGCCCGCCTCCGGTAAGTACGGGATCATCGAGGACTACGGCGGGCACGGCATCGGCAGCGAGATGCACATGGACCCGCATCTGCTGAACTACGTCTCCCGTAAGCGCGGCAAGGGCCCGAAGCTGGTGCCCGGTTTCTGTATCGCGATCGAGCCCATGGTGAGCCTCGGCACGGCGAAGACGCACGTGCTGGCGGACGACTGGACCGTCAAGACGGACGACGGGACCTGGTCGAGCCACTGGGAGCACTCCGTCGCGCTGACGGAGGACGGCCCGCTGGTGCTGACCGCCGTCGACGGCGGCAAGGCCAAGCTGGCGGAGTACGGCGTGGAGACGGCCCCCGATCCGCTGGCCGGCCGCTGAGGGCCATTCGGGTCCAATGGCTTAACGATCTCCACGCCCGGGCATGAGACCTGGATTCGTCTTTCCGGTTGGCCTAACGTAGACTGATGCGTCGGCTCTCGTATACGCGCACGTCCGCATGTCCGCGGATGACGAATGCGAGAGTTGATCAAGGTAGCCGATTCGAAGGGCGAAGCGTGGCCAAGAAGCAAGGTGCCATCGAAATCGAGGGCACCGTGATCGAGTCCCTGCCTAACGCAATGTTTAAGGTGGAGCTCCAGAACGGTCACCAGGTCCTCGCGCACATCAGCGGCAAGATGCGGATGCACTACATCCGCATCCTCCCGGATGACAGGGTCGTCGTGGAGCTTTCTCCGTACGACCTGACGCGTGGCCGGATCGTCTACCGCTACAAGTAGATCTTGCCGATACCCCGCTCCCGTGGGGTGCAGGCACTGACCCGGAGAACCTGACATCCCATGAAGGTCAAGCCGAGCGTCAAGAAGATCTGCGACAAGTGCAAGGTGATCCGCCGTCACGGCCGGGTCATGGTCATCTGCGACAACCTGCGCCACAAGCAGCGCCAGGGCTGACGCACGCCGACCTGCACCTCGCAGTTCTTCGCGCGACGCAAGCGAACATGTACATACGCAGTGCTCGTCCAGCCACGGCTGGCGACACCTCCGGCGGGGGCCGGGGACCCGGAATCGTCTCTGTGCGACAGCAGGACGGCAGTCCGGGAACAGCACTGCGGAAGACCCCCGAACCTCAACTGGAGCCATTGAATGGCACGCGTTTCAGGTGTTGACATCCCGCGCGAAAAGCGCGTGGAGGTTGCCCTCACCTACGTCTTCGGCATTGGCCGCACCCTGGCGAAGGAAACCCTCGCCTCTGTTGGTGTCGACCCGAACACCCGCGTTCGTGACCTTCCCGAAGAGGACCTGGTCAAGATCCGCGAGTACGTGGACGCCAACCTCAAGACCGAGGGTGACCTCCGTCGTGAGGTGCAGGCCGACATTCGCCGCAAGGTCGAGATCGGCTGCTACCAGGGCCTGCGGCACCGCCGTGGCCTGCCGGTCCACGGTCAGCGCACCAGCACGAACGCTCGTACCCGCAAGGGCCCGCGTCGCGCGATCGCCGGTAAGAAGAAGCCGGGCAAGAAGTAGTCCTCAGCCGGACGCACTGCGGTCTTCCTGGGGGGCGACCCCCAGACTCCCGCAGAACCCAGCGGTCTTCGCTGTAGGACCGATCACCTCCACTCCACGGGAGTAAAGACATGCCTCCTAAGGGCCGTCAGGGTGCAGCCAAGAAGGTGCGCCGCAAGGAAAAGAAGAACGTCGCTCATGGGCACGCCCACATCAAGAGCACGTTCAACAACACCATCGTCTCGATCACGGACCCCACGGGCAACGTGATCTCCTGGGCCTCCGCCGGCCACGTCGGCTTCAAGGGCTCGCGCAAGTCCACCCCGTTCGCCGCGCAGATGGCCGCCGAGTCGGCCGCGCGCCGCGCGCAGGAGCACGGCATGCGCAAGGTCGACGTCTTCGTCAAGGGTCCCGGCTCCGGCCGTGAGACCGCGATCCGCTCCCTCCAGGCCACCGGCCTTGAGGTGGGTTCGATCCAGGACGTCACCCCCACCCCGCACAACGGCTGCCGCCCCCCGAAGCGGCGTCGCGTCTGACGCGTCGGCGCTTCGCCGCCGACGCGCCGATGCCGGTCTCGTACCGGTACCGGAGTGAGAGCGGCTGATCGTCGGACTCTGCCCGACGTCACTCGACACTGTTGATGTGACGCGGCGCAGGCAGAAGTCAGCGGTCTCGGGCGGTACGCCTCTTTTGAGGCGTGCCGCCCGTACCCTTGCAGTATCCGTCGGCATCAAATAGTGGGTGCCGAAGACTGGAGGCAACACCTCATGCTGATCGCTCAGCGTCCCTCGTTGACCGAAGAGGTCGTCGACGAATACCGCTCCCGGTTCGTGATCGAGCCGCTGGAGCCGGGCTTCGGCTACACCCTCGGTAACTCCCTGCGGCGCACGCTCCTCTCCTCGATCCCCGGCGCGGCGGTCACGTCGATCCGGATCGACGGTGTCCTGCACGAGTTCACCACCGTGCCGGGCGTCAAAGAGGACGTCACCGACCTCATCCTGAACATCAAGCAGCTCGTCGTCTCCTCGGAGCACGACGAGCCCGTCGTGATGTACCTGCGCAAGCAGGGCCCGGGCCTGGTCACCGCCGCCGACATCGCGCCCCCGGCCGGTGTCGAGGTGCACAACCCCGACCTGGTCCTCGCCACCCTGAACGGCAAGGGCAAGCTGGAGATGGAGCTGACCGTCGAGCGCGGTCGCGGCTACGTCTCCGCCGTACAGAACAAGCAGGTCGGCCAGGAGATCGGCCGTATCCCGGTCGACTCGATCTACTCGCCGGTGCTCAAGGTCACGTACAAGGTCGAGGCGACCCGTGTCGAGCAGCGCACCGACTTCGACAAGCTGATCGTCGACGTCGAGACCAAGCAGGCCATGCGCCCGCGTGACGCCATGGCGTCCGCTGGTAAGACCCTGGTCGAGCTGTTCGGTCTGGCCCGCGAGCTCAACGTCGACGCCGAGGGCATCGACATGGGCCCGTCGCCGACGGACGCGGCGCTGGCCGCTGATCTCGCCCTGCCGATCGAGGAGCTTGAGCTCACCGTTCGGTCGTACAACTGCCTCAAGCGTGAGGGCATCCACTCGGTGGGCGAGCTCGTGGCCCGCTCCGAGGCGGACCTGCTCGACATCCGCAACTTCGGCGCCAAGTCGATCGACGAGGTCAAGGCGAAGCTGGCCGGCATGGGCCTGGCCCTCAAGGACAGCCCGCCCGGATTCGACCCGACGGCCGCCGCTGACGCGTTCGGCGCGGACGACGACGCGGACGCCGGTTTCGTGGAGACCGAGCAGTACTGATCACCTCCGGCGGGGGCGCCTGGTTTTGACGGGCGCCCCATGCCGGGGTGAGGCTTTGTCCTGAGCGCCGGACGGGCATTTTTGTCCTCAAGCGCCGGACGGGCTTGGTTTGCCGGACCGAGCTGAGTTTGCTGGGCTTGGTCGGCGGTTTCACTGGAATACTTCCGAGGCGTGAGCCCCGGGTCCCGGCGGGCGATCGCCCGTCCGGGCACTGACATCGGTACCTGATACGGCCGGTGCAGATCACAAGGAGATACACCATGCCGAAGCCCGCAAAGGGCGCCCGTCTGGGCGGCAGCGCAGCGCACGAGCGGCTCCTGCTGGCGAACCTCGCCACGGCGCTGTTCGAGCACGGCCGGATCACCACGACCGAGGCCAAGGCCCGCCGCCTGCGTCCGGTCGCGGAGCGCCTGGTCACCAAGGCGAAGAAGGGCGACCTTCACAACCGCCGCCTGGTGCTCCAGACCATCCGGAACAAGAGCGTCGTGCACACCCTCTTCACGGAGATCGGGCCGCGCTACGAGAACCGGCAGGGTGGCTACACCCGCATCACGAAGATCGGCAACCGTCGTGGCGACAACGCCCCGATGGCGGTCATCGAGCTGGTCGAGGCGCTGACCGTGCAGCAGAACGCGGTGGGCGAGGCCGAGGCCGCCACCAAGCGTTCCGCCAAGGACGCCGCAGGCGACCAGGCCGTCGCGGACCTCAAGAAGGGCGAGGCCACTGAGGCCCCGGCCGAGGCCGCTGACGAGTCCGAGGCCAAGGACGCCTGATCCTCCTTCCCGTCGCTGGCGGGATGAGTATCAACGGCTGTACGGACGGGCCCGCTCCAGATTCTTCTGGGGCGGGCCCGTTCGGCATGGGAGAGGAACATTTTTTCGTGAGCGACGAGGCAGCGCCGGGGCACGTGCGGGTCCGGCTGGATCTGAGCTATGACGGCAAGGACTTCTCGGGCTGGGCGAAGCAGCGCGCGCGGCGCACCGTCCAGGGTGAGCTGGAGACCGCGCTCCAGACCGTGACCCGGTCGTCCCAGTCGTACGAGCTGACGGTGGCGGGCCGTACCGACGCCGGGGTGCACGCGCGCGGGCAGGTCGCGCATGTGGACCTGCCGGAGGAGGTCTGGGCCGAGCACGCCGACAAGCTGCTGCGGCGGCTGGCCGGGCGGCTGCCGCACGACGTGCGGGTGTGGCGGCTGGAGCAGGCGCCGCCCGGGTTCAACGCCCGGTTCTCGGCGATCTGGCGCCGGTACGCGTACCGCGTCGGCGACCACAGGGGCGGCGTCGATCCGCTGCTTCGCGGGCACGTGCTCTGGCACGACTGGCCACTGGACATCGACCGGATGAACCAGGCGGCCGAGCGGCTGCTCGGCGAGCACGACTTCGCCGCCTACTGCAAGCGGCGGGAGGGTGCGACGACCATCCGCACCCTGCTTGACCTGCGCTGGGAGCGCGACGCGGCGGGGATCGCGGTGGCGACCGTACGGGCCGACGCGTTCTGCCACAACATGGTGCGGGCGCTGGTCGGCGGGCTCCTGCTGGTCGGCGACGGACACCGGCCGGTGGACTTCCCCGGTGAGGTGCTGGCCGGTGGCGTACGGAATTCCGCTGTGAACGTCATCCGGCCGCACGGCCTGACCCTGGAGGAGGTCGGCTACCCGGCGGACGAGCTGCTCGCCGCGCGCAATCGGGAGGCGCGGAACAGGCGGTCGCTGCCCGGGGCCGGAGTGGCCGCCGGGGGCGGGTGCTGCTGACGGTTTCCGTTGGCGGGTTTCTGTTCTGTTGACGGGTCTCTGTTGGCGGGTTTCTGGTTGATGGATTTCTGTTGATGGGTTTCCGGCTGCCGTCCTTTGTCGTCCTTGGCCGTGGGTGGTGGCCGTGGGTGGTGATCATGTGTGGCGGCTGGTGCCTTCCGGCAGCGCCGGGCAGGTCAGGGCCAGGTTGTTCGCCTTGGTGATGTACGGGCGGACGCCGTTGACCGGCGGGTACAGGTCGGTCTTGTCCCGGTCGAGGATGTCGCCCACGATCCGGCCGACGCGCACGAGGCCGGGGCTGTCGGGGCCGGGTTCCATCGTGAGATCCCAGACCGGGGCGGGGCCCGGCTGCCTGTTGTGGGCGGCGAGCACCCGCTCGTACGGGATGGTGAACCGGAACCTGGTCGTGTCGACGGCGGTCACCGGCGTGCTGAACGCCTGCCCGGCGTCGGTGCGCGGGGTGGCGATGACCGTGGGGGCGCTCGCCGGGCTGAGGACAGCGCCGTAGAGGGTGCCGGAGACGCTGACGCCGTCCTCGCCGGGGCTGAGGGTGTGCGCCTCGGCGTGTGCCGGGCGCTGCCAGGCGCGGAGCGCCAGATAGCCGTCGACGGTGGTGTACGGGACCCACCAGGAGAACGGGGAGCAGGACGGCGGCTCAGCGGTGAGCAGGCCGCGCCCCTCGGCGTAGCGGCACGCTACGCGGCGGCGCGCGCCGTCACCGGCGCGTACGACGTGCAGGTCCCAGCGGCCCTCTGTGAGGGCCAGGTCCTGGTGGTCCAGGACCGCGGTCCAAGGGGCGCCCGGTGGGTTCTGGGCGGTCGGGGTGGTCGGGGTGGTTGGAGTGGCTGGGGTAGTGGGGGTGGTTGGGGTGGTTGGTGGGTTCGCTGGGTTCTGTGTGTTCGGGGTGTTCGATGTTGCTCGTGCGTGCGACGCGATGCCAGTGGCTGGTGCGTGCGGCGTCTCAGTGGCTGGTGCAGGTGGTGTGGTGGATGCCTGTAGGGGCACGCTGAGGCGGTCGCCCTGCTGGCGGCGGGTGAGGGTCAGCGTCAGGCCCTGGCCGGAGAGGCCCGGACCGTCGAAGAGGAGGACGAGGTTGCCCTTCTCGTCTACGCGGCAGGAAGCGGTTGGGGCCAGGGGTTTCCGGATGAGGTTCTTGACGGTTGCCTTGAGGACCGAGGTGAGCGGGGGCTTCACTGTCCGGCGGCGGAGGGCCGCCGCGCGCTTGCGCCGGGGGACGGGGAGCGCGCTGCCGCGTGCCGCGCGGAGTTCGGCGAACAGTTCGTCGTACGCGGCCGCCACCTGCCGCGGGCAGAACCGCTTGGCCGACTCTCGCGCGGCCTCGCCCATGGAGCGGCGCCACGTGTCGTTCTCGATGAGGCTCAGCAGTCCCTGGGCGATGGCGTCCGCGTCGCCGACCGGGACCAGGAGGCCGTCGCTGCCGTCCGTGATGATCTCGCCGGGGCCGTGCGGGCAGTCGGTCGCGACCACGGGCACGCCGCAGTGCATCGCCTCGACGATCGTCATGCCGAACGACTCCTCGCGTGAGGTGACGGCGGCGATCGAGCCCTTGGCCCACTCGGTCTCGATGGGGGAGTGGGGACCCATGATCGTGATGTGTTCGGCCAGGCCGAGCTGGTCGATCTGGCGGCGGAGGGGAGCGTGCTGCGGGCCGCGCCCGTACAGGCGCAGTTTCCAGTCGGGGTGCCTGGCCGCGACCGTGGCCCAGGCGGTGACCAGCAGGTCGTACCGCTTGACCGGGATGAGCCGACCGGCGGCCACGACCAGCTTGGCGGCCCCGTCGGAAGGCTCGACGTCGGTGGCGGGCACGCCGTTGGGGAGCGAGGTCAGCCGGGTCGCGATGCCGGGGAGGTTCGCTCGGTGCGTCGCCGCGTCCGCCTTGGAGACGCTGGTGTGGGCGTCGAGGTGCGCGATCGCGGCGTCGCACGCGGCGCGCAGGGCCGGTTTGTGGGTGCCGTAGAGGCGGTGCTCCTGGCCGATGCGCAGATAGCGGTCGTGGCGCCCGAACTCGGCGAGGTAGATCAGCAGGCCGGGGCGGGTCGCGATCACGATGTCGGCGTCGGTGCCGTCGAGGTAGGCGGCCATGCGCGCGTCGGTGAGCGCGTTGAAGTTCGTGGTGCCGTTCGCCTCGGCCGCCGGGATGTGCGCGGTGCGCTCGCCGAGGAGGGGGTTATCCACGTCGGTGGCTCTGGCCTTCGGGCGCAGTTCGATCAGCGGCACGATGTCAACGCCGCTGGGTGGGGGGAGCTGGGGGATGGCGTGGGTGCGCATGAGGGACACGATCTCCACGTCGTGGCGTTCGGCGAGGGCACCGGCAACGTTGAAAGTGGAACGGATGGTGCCGCCGATGCCGTAGACGTTGTGCAGCAGGAACGAGATCTTCATGGCGGTGTACGCCCGGCGTGCTCTGGGTGCGCCGGAGCGGAGTCTCCCCTCTGTGCTGGCCTTGGCTGTCCCCTAAGACGAGTCGGCGCGCTGGAAGTTGCCCATGTCTTCGCCAATATGGAATGGCGCACAAACGTGATGTATCGCACAACCTTCTGTCAGTGAGGGTGGTCCGCGCGGGCGGACACGCGGAGGCGCTGCCGCGTTTACTCGGTGACCAGCCAAAAACATGCTTTGGGGTGGTGGGGGCGGGAGTTGGGTGACGTTGGGGGTGGGTGACATCGGTGGTGGGGTGGGGTGGGGTGGGGTGGGGTGGGGTGCGTTGTGTTGGCTGTGGTGTGTTGGGTTGCCGGTGGTCGCGGTGGGTGCGGTGCGGCGGTGCGGTGTGTTCGGTGCGGTGGGTTTGCGGGGCAACCCTCTCGGCGATACCGGATCGTCACGGAAAACACTGGTCTACGGCGCCGGGCGGGCTGTTGGATGACTCGGAATATCGAGCGGCAGCCGTCGAGGGGCGAGAACGTGAAGAATTCCGTGTCGAGGGTGCTGGTCGCCGTTTCCATGGCCGGCGTGCTGGGGCTGACCGCCGCGTGCGGCAGCGATGACTCCGACGACAAGAAGCCGTCCAAGGGCGGCAGCTCCTCCGCGGGGGGTGAGGGCAAGGGCGGCAGCGGTGAAGGCGCTGTGCTCACCGAGGCGCAGCTGAAAAAGGCGGCTCTGGTCAAGGGCGACGTCAAGGGCTTCGTGTTCCAGCAGATGTCGGCCAAGGACGCGGCGGGTGGCGGGGCGCCGAAGGCGGACGAGGCGAAGTGTCAGCCGCTGGCGGCGATGCTCGGCTCGACGCCGGTGCCCAAGCCGTCGGCGTCGACGTACGGGACGTTCACGGAGGGTGACGGCAAGGACCTGGGGAGCCTGGGTCTGCTGGGCATGATCCGGCTGTCCTCGTACACGGGGAACGACGCGGAGACCTTCGTCGAGGAGCTGCGGGAGTCGACCGGGGCGTGCTCGGGCGGCTTCGCGATGAAGACCGGTGACGGGAAGAAGCAGAGCTTCAGCAAGGTGGAGGTCGTCGAGGGCGGGAAGCTGGGCGACGAGACGCTGGCGTACCGGGCGGTGGACGCGGCGAAGGGGGAGCCGAGCCTGTTCACGGTGGTGCGCAGCGGTAAGAACGTCACCGTTGTCTTCGCGGGGAACATGATGGACCCGAAGAAGGTCTCGATGCCGAAGGCTGTGGTTGAGGCGCAGGTGGCGAAGGTGGAGAAGGCGGCGGGCTGAGCTTGCGGTGCGCTTGCGGTGCGTTGTGGGGCGGGGGCCGGGGCCTCCAGGGCTTGGGGGTCCTGGACCGTATATTTACGGCGCCCTCGGCCCACAGCGAGAGGTGGGCCTCTCATCGGCGCCACAAATACACGTAAGCGTCCAGAACCCCCGCCCTTCCGGCCCCGTCCCCCTCGCGTCCGTCGGCGCCTGACCGTTTGATCCCCGTGGCGTCCCCGTCGCTGTCCCTGGGGTGTGCCCGTCGGTGTGTGTCCGCCTTGTGTCTGTGGGCGGCTGATCGTTTGATCCCCGTGGTGTGCCCGTGGTTGTTCCTGGGGCGTGCCCGTCGGTGTGCGTGGTGGCTCGCGTGTGGTCAGTTGTTGGTTGCTGCTGCTGAGGCTTGGGCGTTGGCGCGGGCCATGATGCGGCGGAAGGCGTGTTCGGCCAGGTCGCGGCCTGTCTGGTGGGCCTTGGTTTCCTTCGTGGTGACGGGCTTGCCGTTGGTGTAGCCCGCGATCGTGAAGTAGCCGTAGCGGCCGACGGCGTTGCTGGTGGAGTGGCAGTCGGTTCTGCGGCAGAAGGTGCCTACGCCGTCGCCCGAGACCGAGGCGATGTTGGGCTTGGCCTGGTTCTTCGCTGTGGCGGCGGCGGCCTTCGTGTCGAAGACGGCGATGCCGACGGTGACGGCTACGCCGTCCTTGGTGTACGTCGCGCGGATCACCTGGCGGCAGCCGTTGGAGGTGAGGACGCCGCTGAGGACGCCCTGGGCCGCTGAGGCGCAGTTCTTGGTCGAGGAGGTGGCTGCCTTCTTGTACGTACGGCCTTCGACCAGGGCCTTGTCGCCGGGGAAGAGGGTGCCCGCGGTGAGGGGCGCGGTGTCCCGCTTCTTGCTGGAGATGATCTCCAGAGGGCTGGGTGGCGCGGGCGGGTCGAAGTCGGAGAACGTCGGCTCGGGCGTCATCGACTCGCTCGGCAGCTTCTCGGGGGTGGGCAGCTGTGAGGCGTTGTTGTTGTCGGAGTTCTTGTTGTCGCCGCTGGTCGCTATGGCTGTCGCGACGACCGCCGCGACCGCGGCGGCCGCCAGTCCGCCGCCGAAGAGCAGCCACTTGCGGCGGCGGCCGCGTGCGGCGGTGTCGTCGGCCAGTGCCGCCCAGTCGGGTGTCGGCGGTCCCCCGGGCCCGTATGGCCCCCCTTGCCCAAAGCTCATGCCGCGCATCTTATGGGGCCGGTGGTCGGTGGCTGCGGGGTGCTGGGTAAACCGGTTGGTCGTGGGCGGTGGGGCCGGGACAATCGCTGTCTATGGGACATGTCGAGGCGGCGCATCTGGAGTACTACCTCCCGGACGGCCGGGTGCTGCTCGGTGACGTGTCGTTCCGGGTGGGTGAGGGCGCGGTGGCCGCGCTGGTCGGGGCGAACGGGGCGGGGAAGACGACCCTGCTGCGGCTGATCGCGCAGGAGTTGCAGCCGCATGGCGGGAGTGTGACGGTCGGCGGCGGGCTGGGGGTGATGCCGCAGTTCGTGGGGTCCGTCCGTGATGAGCGGACCGTGCGGGACCTGCTGGTTTCGGTGGCGCAGCCCCGGGTGCGGGAGGCGGCGAAGGCGGTGGATACCGCGGAGCACGCGGTGATGACCGTCGACGACGAGGCCGCGCAGATGGCGTACGCGCAGGCGCTGAGCGACTGGGCCGAGGCGCAGGGGTATGAGGCCGAGACGCTGTGGGACATGTGCACCATGGCGGCGCTGGGCATGCCGTATGAGCGGGCGCAGTGGCGTGAGGTGCGGACGCTGAGCGGGGGCGAGCAGAAGCGGCTGGTGCTTGAGGCGCTGCTGCGCGGGCCTGACGAGGTGCTGCTCCTCGATGAGCCGGACAACTATCTGGACGTGCCCGGCAAGCGGTGGCTTGAGGACCAGCTGCGGGAGACCAAGAAGACGGTGCTGTTCGTCAGCCATGACCGGGAGCTGCTGGCCAGGTCGGCGGAGAAGATCGTCAGCGTGGAGCCGAGCCCGGCGGGCAGTGACGTGTGGGTGCACGGCGGTGGCTTCGGGACGTATCACGAGGCGCGTAAGGAGCGGTTCGCGCGCTTTGAGGAGCTGCGGCGGCGGTGGGACGAGGAGCACGCCAAGCTGCGGCGGCTGGTGATCATGTTCAAGCAGAAGGCGGCGTACAACTCGGATATGGCCTCCCGGCTCCAGGCCGCACAGACGCGGCTGCGGAAGTTCGAGGAGGCGGGGCCGCCGCAGGAGCCGCCGCGTGAGCAGGACATCCGGATGCGGCTGCGGGGCGGGCGGACCGGAATCCGGGCGGTGACGTGCGCGGGTCTGGAGCTGACCGGGCTGATGTGCCCGTTCGACCTTGAGGTGTTCTTCGGGGAGCGGGTGGCCGTGCTCGGGTCGAACGGGTCGGGGAAGTCGCACTTCCTGCGCCTGCTCGCCGGGGGTGACGTGGCGCATGAGGGGAGCTGGAAGCTCGGCGCGCGGGTGGTCCCCGGGCACTTCGCGCAGACCCACGCCCATCCCGAGCTGGTGGGGCGCACGCTCGTGGACATCCTGTGGACCGAGCACGCCAAGGACCGGGGCGGGGCGATGAGCGTGCTGCGCCGGTATGAACTGGAGCGCCAGGGGGACCAGCGCTTCGACAGGCTCTCCGGAGGGCAGCAAGCCCGGATGCAGATCCTGCTGCTTGAGCTGGCGGGCGCGACGGCGCTGCTGCTGGACGAGCCGACGGACAACCTGGATCTTGAGAGCGCTGAGGCGTTGCAGGAGGGGCTTGAGGCGTACGAGGGGACGGTGCTCGCTGTCACGCACGACCGCTGGTTCGCCCGGTCCTTTGACCGGTTCCTGGTGTTCGGCGCGGATGGTGTGGTGCGGGAGGCGCCGGAGCCCGTGTGGGACGAGGGTCGCGTGGCCCGCGCCCGCTGAGCGTGGTGGTGCTGTGCTGTGGGTGGGGCTGGTGTGGTGAGTGGGGGAGCGGTGCCGCTGGTGGGGTGACGCGGTCGTACGGGGGTTCGGGAGCCGTTTTGACCCGGATGGGGGCGGGCCGGTATTCTGCGAGTTCGTTATGCGTATTGGCTTGGTCGTTCTCACGCGAGGGGCCCTTACGCCGGTCCACCGGGCCGATGACCAGCGGCAGGCACTCGGGTTGCGTCCCCGTAGCGCCGCCAAGGCTGTCGTGATCGACCGGGTGGCCTTGTCAGGACCCTTCCCCTAAGCCCGAGGGGCTTGGGGACACCCCAACACTGAAGAAGCGAAGGCTACGACCGTGCGTACGTACAGCCCCAAGCCCGGCGATGTCCAGCGCCAGTGGCACGTCATTGACGCGCAGGACGTCGTCCTGGGCCGTCTGGCCGCGACGGCCGCGTCCCTCCTGAGGGGCAAGCACAAGCCCGTCTACGCCCCTCACGTTGACACTGGTGACTTCGTCATCATCATCAACGCCGACAAGATCCACCTGTCCGGCAACAAGCGGACCCAGAAGATGGCCTACCGCCACTCCGGGTTCCCGGGTGGCCTGCGGTCCGTCCGTTACGACGAGCTGCTGGACAAGAACCCCGAGAAGGCCGTTGAGAAGGCCATCAAGGGCATGATCCCCAAGAACACCCTCGGCCGTCAGATGCTCTCGAAGCTGAAGATCTACGCGGGGTCCGAGCACCCGCACGCTGCTCAGCAGCCGGTCCCGTTCGAGATCACCCAGGTCGCGCAGTAGTTCCGGCCACCCCCTAAGACGAAAAGAAATCTGAGGAGCATCGTGGCCGAGACCACCGCAGAGACCCCCGTCGAGACCCCGGCTGACGCCCCGGTCGAGACCCCCGCTGTCGACGAGGTCGTCGAGACCGGGACCGTCGACGAGGTCAACGACGCCGAGGTTCCCGAGGAGTACACGAGCGAGTCGCTCGCGTCCCGCTTCGGTGACCCGCAGCCCGCCGCCGGCCTGGGTCGTCGCAAGAACGCCATCGCCCGCGTCCGGATCGTTCCGGGCACCGGCAAGTGGAAGATCAACGGTCGCACCCTTGAGGGCTACTTCCCCAACAAGGTGCACCAGCAGGAAGTCAACGAGCCCTTCAAGGTGCTTGAGCTCGACGACCGCTACGACGTTGTCGCCCGCATCAGCGGCGGCGGCATCTCCGGTCAGGCCGGTGCGCTGCGCCTTGGCGTCGCCCGTGCGCTGAACGAGGCCGACGAGGACAACAACCGCGGCGCCCTGAAGAAGGCCGGATTCCTCAAGCGTGACGACCGTGCGGTCGAGCGTAAGAAGGCCGGTCTGAAGAAGGCCCGTAAGGCCCCGCAGTACAGCAAGCGCTAATCACCGCGCTTTTGCGCTGCTTCGACGCCCCGGCGGCACCAATCGTGCCGCCGGGGCGTTCGTTTATGGGTGACCAGGGGCGTATACCTGGACGTAAACCCTGGTTCATGTCACGTGATCTCGGAGGACACCAGTGGGACGACTCTTCGGTACGGACGGTGTGCGCGGTGTCGCCAACGCCGACCTGACAGCGGAGCTCGCGCTCGGCCTGTCGGTCGCCGCAGCGCATGTGCTCGCCGAGGCGGGCACGTTTGAAGGCCATCGGCCAGTGGCGGTGGTGGGGCGTGATCCGCGCGCGTCCGGGGAGTTCCTGGAGGCGGCCGTGGTGGCCGGCCTGGCCAGTGCGGGCGTGGACGTCCTGCGGGTGGGCGTGCTGCCGACCCCGGCCGTCGCCTATCTGACGGGCGCGCTCGGCGCTGACCTCGGGGTCATGCTGTCGGCCAGCCACAACCCGATGCCGGACAACGGCATCAAGTTCTTCGCGCGCGGCGGCCACAAGCTCGCCGACGAGCTGGAGAACCGCATCGAGGAAACGTACCGGTCGCACGCCTCCGGCCAGCCGTGGGAGCGGCCGACCGGCGCGGGCGTGGGCCGGGTCACGACGTACGACGCGGGCTTCGACAACTACGTCGCGCACCTGATCGGCGTACTGCCGAACCGGCTTGACGGGCTGAAGGTCATCATCGACGGCGCGCACGGCGCCGCCGCGCGGGTCTCCCCGGAGGCGTTCGCGCGGGCCGGTGCCGAGGTCATCACGATCGGCACCGACCCCGACGGCCTCAACATCAACGACGAGTGCGGCTCCACGCACCTCGCGAAGCTGCGCGCCGCCGTCGTCGAGCACGGCGCCGCGCTCGGTGTCGCCCACGACGGTGACGCCGACCGCTGCCTGGCGGTGGACGCGGACGGCGCGGAGATCGACGGTGACCAGATCCTCGCCGTACTGGCGCTGGCCATGCGGGACTCCGGCGCGCTGCGCAAGAACACCGTGGTGGCGACCGTGATGTCGAACCTCGGGTTCAAGCTGGCCATGGAGCGCGAGGGGCTGTCCCTGGTACAGACGGCGGTCGGTGACCGCTATGTGCTGGAGGAGATGAAGGAGCACGGCTACGCGCTGGGCGGCGAGCAGTCGGGGCATGTCATCGTCCTCGACCACGCGACCACCGGCGACGGCACGCTGACCGGTCTGCTGCTGGCCGCGCGAGTCGCCGCGACCGGCCGCTCGCTGGCCGACCTCGCCGGGGTCATGGAGCGGCTGCCGCAGATCCTGATCAACGTGCCCGACGTGGACAAGTCCCGGGTGACGACCTCGGCCGAGCTGCGCGTCGCGGTCAGCGACGCCGAGCGCGAACTGGGCGCGACGGGCCGGGTGCTGCTGCGTTCCTCGGGCACCGAGCCGCTGGTCCGCGTCATGGTCGAGGCCGCCGACATCGACCAGGCCCGCTCGGTCGCCGGCCGACTGGCCGATGTGGTGAAGTCCTCGCTGGGGTAGGGCTGTTCCGCTCCCTTTCCTCGTGTGACGGGGTGTTGTCATGGCCCGCCGGGTGGTTGTCCGGCGGGCCGTGGTGTTGTGCGGGCCGTCCCGGGCTCCGCGCCGGTCCCCTGTCGGCGGACCGCGTGCGGGCCCCGGTCCGTCCGGCGCTGCGTCCCCGCAGCGGTTTGGCCGACGGCGCGCTCTGCCGTCGTGTGGTCAGCGTTGGGGCCCGGTTGTCCGCAGGGCCGGTTCGCCGGTGACCGCGCGGTCGGTGGCCTTGAGGCTGGTGGCGGTGCTGGTGGCGGCGCTGGTGCCCGTGGGGTCGGCGGCTGGTGCGTCGGTGTCCCGTGCGTCGGTGGGCGTGGTGCCGGGGATCGTCGGTGCGCCGGGTTCTGCGAGGTCGTCAGGCGCCGCGTCGGGGCGGGTGCGCGGCAGCAGGGTGACGGCCAGTACGGCCAGGGCGATGGCGAGCAGGGCGCTGATGCCGCTGACGAGGTTCAGGCCGTCCGTGAACGCGCTTCGGGCGGGGTCGAGGAGCTGGTCACGCAACTGGTCGGGGAGGTCGCCCGCGGTGGCCGTGGCATCGGCCAGGCTTTCGCGTACGGGCTCGGCCTCCGCGGCCGGGGCCGACTCGGGTACGGCGTCGGCCATCTGGTCGCGGTAGACGGCGGCGCCCACGGTCCCCAGAACGGCGACTCCCAGCGCGACGCCCAACTCGGTGCCGGTCTCGGACATCGCGGCGGCTGAGCCCGCTTTCTCCGGTGGGGCCGCCCCGACGATCAGGTCGGTTCCCAGCACGAACATCGGGCTGACGCCCAGGTAGACGATGACGAAGCCGGTCACGAGGACGGGCAGCCCGGAGACGCTGCCGACCTGGGTGAGGATCAGGTAACCGATCGCCGAGACCGCCAGTGACGCCCCGAGAAGGTACGCGGCCGGAATCTTGCGGGCGAGAGCGGGAGTCAGGGTGGA
Organism: Streptomyces sp. A01; assembly: GCF_059026195.1. Taxonomy (NCBI): domain Bacteria; kingdom Bacillati; phylum Actinomycetota; class Actinomycetes; order Kitasatosporales; family Streptomycetaceae; genus Streptomyces; species Streptomyces sp. A01. Next base: position 187,951 of record NZ_JBWLKN010000007.1, read on the forward strand.
CGCGACGATGAGCGCCCCGGCGGCGGGCAGCAGCCACAGCCCCGCTTCGAGCGCCGACAGCCCCTCGACCAGCTGCGTGAACTGGGTGATGAACAGATAGACCCCGCCCAGGGCCGCGATGCCGAACAGCTGGATGCCCAGGGCGGCGTTGAAGGAACGGTTCCTGAACAGGGAGACGTCGATCAGCGGACTTGCCAGCCCGGACTGGCGGCGTACGAACACCACACCGAGGACCAGACCGCCCGCCAGGACGAGGGCGGGGAGCACGGCGAGGCCGGTCTTGGCCAGTTCCTTGATGCCGTAGACGACGGGCAGGATCGCCGCCAGGGACAGGGCGACACTGGGCAGGTCCACGCGTCCGGCCTGCCGGTCGCGGTACTCGGGGAGCAGCACCGGCGCGGCCACCAGCAGCAGGGCCATCACCGGCACGCCCAGCAGGAAGACCGAGCCCCACCAGAACGACTGGAGCAGCACGCCGCCGAGCACGGGGCCAAGCGCCACACCGGCCGAGAAGCAGGTCGCCCAGACGCCGATGGCCGTCCCGCGCTGCCGGGGATCGCGGAACATGGTGGTGATGAGCGCGAGGGTGGACGGCATGAGGGTCGCCCCGGCCACCCCGAGCAGTGCGCGGGCCGCGATGAGCATGCCGGGGCTGGTGGAGTAGGCGGCGCACGCCGAGGCGACGCCGAACGCGGCTGACCCGATCATCAGCAGCTTCCGGCGGCCGATCCGGTCGCCCAGCGTCCCCATGGTGACCAGGCAACCGGCGATCATGAAGCCGTAGATATCGACGATCCAGAGCAGCTCGCTGCCGCTGGGCTGGAGTGCCAGGCTCAGGTGGGGGACGGCCAGGTACAGCACGGTGGCGTCCATGGCGAGCAGGAGGGTGGGGAGGGCGAGGACGGCCAGCCCGAGCCATTCCCGGGGGCCTGCCAGTCGGTGGCTGGTGTCCCGGTACGGCGCACGGGTCGTTTCGGTTGGCATGCCGCGTAAGCTAAACCCTCACGTCGATGTCAGAGTCAACTCCCTTCGCGGGCGAGCTGTGTTGCCACGTGTTACTTGATGTGTGTTACTTGCCATTTGTCACTTTCCATTTGCCACTTGTCACGTGTCTGTGGAGTGCGCGTCGTCTTCGGTGAGTGCGGTCTGTGGCGTGGGTGCGGGCGGAGTTCGGGGAGGTCACATGCGCATCGGGGCGTTGTCCCGGCTGACCGGAGTCAGCGAACGGGCGTTGCGGTACTACGAGGAGCAGGGGCTGCTGCATCCGCTGCGGCGGCCGAGCGGGTATCGCGAATACAGCGAGGATCACGTCCAGACGGTGCGGCACATCCGGACGCTGCTCTCCGCCGGACTCAGTACCGTGACCATTGCCGACGTCCTGCCCTGCATGGTCGTCAACGGCGGGCAGCTCGCCGCCGACTGCCCCGAACTGCTCGACGACCTTGCCAGGGAACGCGCCCGGATCAGCGCGGCCATGGACGAACTCCGCGCCGCCCGCGACATACTGGACGGCATCGTCGCCGCGCCCGTGCCCGCCGGGGCCGCGTGGGACGGCGACCGCGACGAGCCCGCCGACGCGGTGGCCGAAGCGCCGTACGCGCTGCGTCGCGGCTGAACACCGGGCGCCCGAGGGTTTCTACGTCTGTGGCGTACGCGATGTTCGGGACGCGCGGGATGTGCGGGATGCGCGTGGTGTTCGGGTCGTACGTGGCAGCAGGAGCGCTGCCAGCGCGCTGACCACGGCGCCCGCCGTGACGAGCAGTGCCGTCTGGTGGATGGCGTGCGCCGACAGGTGCGCCGTCACCGGGTCTCCGGCGCCGGACAGATACACGCTTCCGTACGCGGCGACCCCCAGCACCTGGGCGACCTGCGCGGCGGTGGTCAGGACGCCGCTGGCGTCCGCGGCGTCGGCGGGAGCGACCCCGGCCAGCGCGACAGTCAGCAGCGGGCTGGTGATATAGCCCATGCCCAGCCCGCAGACCAACTGCCACGCGGGCAGGGCGAGGCCACCGTCACCGCCCGTGCGCATGCCGAGCCCGATCGCGCCGTAGCCGATGGCCGCCACCGCGCAGGCCGTGGCGATCATCGGCCGATGCCACCGCGCGGGAACCTTCCGCCAGGTGAGGCTTCCCGTCGCCACCCCGATGGCGAGCGGCGCGAAGGTCAGGCCGGTACGGGTCGCCGACTGGCCGAGCCCGGACTGGAGATGCTGGGAGAAGGCGAACAGGAACCCGGCGTACCCGGCCATCGCGAAGAACAGCGCCGTCGCCCCGGACGCCAGACCCGGGGCCTTCAGCACCCGGCCTGGCACCAGCGGCGCGCCCCCGCGGCGCGCGACGGCCCGCTCGACCAGGACGAACACGCCGAACATCGGGGCCGACGCGATGAGCGAGACCTTCGCCCACACCGGCCAGTGCTGGTCGTGGCCCAGCACCAGCGGCACGACCAGCAGAAGCAGCGCCGTGGTGAGGGTGGCCAGGCCCGGGAGGTCCAGGCTCTTGGCCGCCGCGGGTTTGCCGGGCGGCAGTACGCGTAGTCCGGCGGCCACCAGCAGGACGCCGACCGGCACGTTGATCAGGAACACCGGCCGCCAGCCGGTCCCGAGCACATCCGCGCTGACCAGCAGGCCACCGACCACCTGACCGGCCACGACACCGAGGCCGATCACCGCCGCGTACAGGCTCAGCGCGCGTGCCCGCTCGGCCCCTTCGAACCTCAGCTGAATCAGGCTGTAGACCTGAGGCATCATCAGCGCCGCGCCGACGCCCTGCACCACGCGGGCGCCGATCAGGAGACCCGCGCCCGGGGCGAGACCGCAGGCGAGGGAGGACGCGGTGAAGGTGACCAGCCCGTACAGGAACATGGCCCGGAATCCGCTACGGGCTCCGAGGCGGGCGCCGGTGACCAGCAGCGCGGCGTAGGCGATGGTGTAGCCGGAGACGATCCACTGGAGCGCGGAGCCGTTTACGTGGAGGTCCGTGCCGATCGTCGGGGTGGCGACGTTGACGATGGTCGAGTCGAGCAGCGCCATGAAGACCGCGCCCAGCAGGACGACGAGCATGCGGTTGCCGCCGCGTCTGGCGTCCTGCGGCTGTTCCTGTGTCTGTTCCTGTGTCTGTTCCTGGTCCTGTCCGGGGTCGGGGGCGGGGTCGGGTTCACGTCCCGGTGGCTGTTCGTGCTCGTGCTTGTGTGTGGCGGTGGCGGTGGCGGTGGCGGTGTGCGCTGGCATTGGGCGCGCGGGGTGCCGCGTGGTTTCGCTCATGGCGCCGATGATCCCGATGCCCGCAGGGGGGTACCAGATACCAGCTCATCCTGGTACCCGGGGGTATCTGGTACCCCCTTGATGTCATGGAGCAGGATGATGGGGTGACGGTCATCGATCCCAGTGCTCCGCGCCGTACCGAGCTGGCCGCCTTCCTGAGGGCTCGCCGTGAACGCATCACCCCCGAGGAGGCCGGCCTCCCGAGCAGGCGTCGCCGTCGTACGCCCGGGCTGCGCCGTGAGGAGGTCGCCGAGCTGGCCGGGGTCGGGGTGGTCTGGTACACGTGGCTGGAGCAGGGGCGGCAGATCAACCCCAGCGTCCAGGTGCTCGACGCGATCGCCAGGACGCTGCGGCTCGACTCGACCGAGGTCGGCTATCTCTACCGGCTCGTGGACGCCCCCAGCGCCCCGGCCGGTGCGCCGACGGACCCGCAGCCGACGCAGAACCAGGTCATTCTGGACGCCTTGACCCCGCTGCCCGCGACGATCACGAGCGCCCGTTACGACGTTCTCGCGTTCAATGACGCCTACGCGGCGCTCGACCCGTCCATGGCGCTGCTGCCACGGGCCCGGCGTAATGTGCTGTGGCATCTGTTCACCGCCGACGAGCGGGTGCAGCCGCTCGTCGACTGGGAGCGGGAGGTCTCCTTCATGGTCGCCCAGCTGCGGGCCGAGTTCGGCCGCCGCGTCAACGACCCGTACTGGACCGAGTTCATCGGGCAGCTGTCCGCCGAGAGCCCGCGTTTCGCCGCCATGTGGGCGCGGCAGGAGGTCGCCGCGCCGACCGCCCGCAGCAAGTCGTTCTGGACGGTGGACGGAGACGAGATCACGGTGACCACGTCCGCCTTCGCGGCGGTCTCCACGCCCGACAGCAAGCTGTGGGTCTACACGCCGGACAGTCCTGCGACGGCGCGGCTGCTGGACGGCCTCATCGACCGCTACCGGCGGCTGGGACCGGCGGGCTTGCTGGCCAGTGGGACGCGCTCCGGCGCGCCGTGAGGCGGCTGGCCGCTTGTGCTAGCCGTTTGTGACGCGGCTGGTCGCTGGAAGCGGTCGTGCGACCGCTTCCAGCGACCATGGCGTTCGGGGTGGCAGAGGTCAGAGCGGCAGGCCGTAGCCCGTGCACTCCGGCTTGAAGTCCGGGTCGTTCGCGCCGAACGCGTTCACGACGTTCTGGACGGCCGGTCCGTCGAGGAACATGCCGACGTGGCCGACCGGGTCCTTCGGGCACTGGTCCTGGATGAGGACGTTCCTGACGTTGTCGCCCTTGAGGAAGGCGTTGCCGTACGGGGTGATCACCTTGTCGTGCTTGGTCTGGAGCACCACGTAGTTCACGCCCGGCACGGTGTCCCCGTCGGCCCACAGGGCCTTCTGGAACTCCGAGTTGATCTCCTGCTGCTGGAGGCCGGGCAGGCCGACCCAGTTGAAGATGTTGTTGACGAAGCCGAGGACGCCCAGCGCCTCGCCGAGGTTGGTCAGGCCGCTCAGGGTGGTGCCGTGGTTGCTCGGTGACATGGCGACGAAGGTGTTGACCTTGCTGGCGCCGCCCAGCCGCTTGAGGTAGTAGTTCGGCATCATGCCGCCCTGGGAGTGGCCGAGGACGTTGACCTTCTTGGCACCGGTGGTGGCCAGCACCTTGTTGACGAAGGAGTCCATCGTCTTCGCCGAGGCGGATATGTCGGCGAGGCCGCCGACGCGGCTGAGCGACAGGTGGTTCATGCCGTAGTTGAAGGCGAAGACGCAGTGGCCCTCGTTGGCGAGGGTCGGAGCGAGCCGTGCCCAGTTCGAGCCGAGGTTCACGCCGGTGGCGTGCACGAGGACGACGGGGTACGGGTGCTCCTTGGTGGGCTTACAGTCCCAGTTGTTGGCCCCGGCGACGGACCCGGGGCGGAGGAGGAAGTTGCTGACGGCCTGCGACAGCCCGCCGACCGGGAGGTCCCGCTGCTCTTCTGCCTGGGCCGGGCCCGCGGTGGTCAGGGCCGTGGCGCCCAGACACAGCGCGGTACCGACCGCGGCTATCCAGCGGCGCGCCGCGCGCAGTGGGCGTGGCGGGCGGGCGCGGAAGGATGCTCTTGCCATGGTTCCTCCAGGGGAAGGCGCGCGGCGTCCGGGCATGCCGGAGCCGCCTGTGGGGTGGGAGTGCGCATGCCACTCGTGGGGCGAGGGCTGTGCCGGGTGAAGCGGGCGTGAACGGTGCCGCGCACCGGGGCATGGCGGCACACGGGCACGGCACGGCGACGGTCAGGGCGAAGGCCGCGCGGGTACGGCGGCCGCACCCTGGGCGCAGGCGTGCCAGGTGATGCGGTGAGCTGGGAGAGCTAGGCGAGCTGGGTGAGCTGAGCGTCAGCCGGTGTCCGGCGCCGCGTCCGTGTCGGCGCCGCGCGTGCGGCTGTGTGCTCCGTGCTCCGTGTTCCTTGATGTGGCGCGGCTGTGGCGGTTCCCGGTTGGTAGGTCGTGCGTCCCTGCCGTGGCCGGGGCGGGGGCGGTGCCGGGGAGCGCGTCAGCCGTCGGCCGGTGCTCGGTTCCTCGTGGCGCTGCGGGCGATGGCGGCAATGGGGCCGATGGCGGCGACCGTCGGACGCGCCGTGCGCGACGCGCCCGCCGTACGGGCCGAAGCGGCGGCGGGCCCGCCGACGTACGCGTCAACCAGCTCTCTACGTAGCGGAGTTGGTCGCTCCATAAAACCTGCCTCGCCGTTGACGCAGTCCGAAAAGGTGCGTGTTCAGAACGTGTTACCTGACGGTAAAGCTGGGGCGGTCGCCTGACAAGGGCTTCGCGCGAGGAGAATCGCGGGACACCTGTCACGGGGAGTCCGAAGGAGGTGCCGGTGGCTGGTGCTGCGAAGCAGCCCACAGGTAGGTACGCGGGAAAAACGGCGACGGAGCGCCGCGCGGAACGACGGCGGCGGCTGATCGACGCCGGGTTGCAGCTGTTCGGCGACAGCCCTGGATATCGCGCCACATCGGTCACCGCCCTGTGCGAAGAGGCGGGCCTGTCGACGCGGCAGTTCTACGAGGAGTTCAGCAACCTGGAGGAGGTGCTGACCGTCCTCCATCTCCAGGTCAACGGCTGGGCCGAGGAGGCAGCCGTGGCGGCGCTCGGCGAAGTCGCCGACGGCACGGTCGAGGAGCGGGCGACCGCCGCGTTCCGCGCGTACGCCGAGGCCGTGACCTGCGACCCGCGCCGCACCCGCATCGCGTTCATCGAGGTGGTCGGCGTCAGCCCGGAGTTTGAACGCCACCGGATGGCGCGCCGGGTGCGGTGGGCGGAGCTGATTCTCGCCGAACTGACGACAGCCTCCGCCCGTGGCGAGGCCGCCACCCGCGACTACCGGGTAGCGGCCGCCGCCCTCGTCGGCGCGGTCAACGGCCTCCTCCACGACTGGTCGGCGGGCTATGTGGACGTGACCCTCGACGCGATCGTGAACGAGTTGGTGTTGATGCTTGTCGGCATGCTGCGGCCCTGTGGATGGCCGGGCGGTGGTCCGGAGCGGTGACCGGCGCTCCGGCTACGTCACGGGTGCCGACCGCGGCGGGGAGCGTCAGCGAACTGGTCGGCGCAGAAGGGGAGTTCTCTGGTGCCCCGCTCCGCGAGCGGGAGGAAGCGGACGGGCAGCGCGGCCCATTCGATACGGGTGTCGTTGACCGTCACGGAGAAGGTGACGGTCCCGCCGTGCCTCAGCTGGCACAGGGCGATCCACTGGCCGTGGTCCAGCCACGTGTGGGCGCGTTGCGCTTCGGTCAGCGGGAGGGCGGACACGATGACCCGTAAGGCCACCCGAATCCAGATGAGCGCCTGGGTAGGCGTGCCGACCTCTCTTGACTGCGGCATCGCGTAGGCGGTGTGGCTCGTGACCGGGGTGAAGGTGGTGCAGGTGCACCAGTAGCCGGGGCGGGGGCGGAGCGGTGCGTGGTCGTGCATGGCGTGCCTTCGCTACGAGTGCGGGGTGGGAGTGGGGATGTGGCTCGGAGGCTGGATCGGCAGGTGGACCCACACCGTCTTGCCTGACCTTCGCGGCCGGACCCCCCAGCGCGCGGAGAGCGCGCTCACGATGAGCAGGCCCCTGCCGGAGGTGTCCTCCGGGCCCGCCTTCTGCGGCTCAGGCCGCTGCCACGGGCACGAGTCCGAGACTTCCAGGACGAGAACGCCCCGTCTGCGCCGTATGACGACCTCGAAGGACGGGCCCGCGTCCCCCGTGTGGATGACCGCGTTGGCGGCCAGCTCGCTGACGATGGCGACAGCCGTGTCGGCCAGTGGCTGAAGCTTCCACTGAATGAGGAGGGCCGCCACGTGGTGGCGTGCTTCGGCCACCGAGTCTCGGCGGACCTGGAAACTCTTGACGTGCGTGCGCCCGGACATACGTCCCCCAAGGTCAGTTGGCGGGCGGGATTTTGATCACGCAGTGACCTGATGCGGCGACACTGTGTGACGCGATTCACGGTAGACCGCGATCGCGGCCATGCGCAACTGTGCGCTACTCGCGAAATCGCGGATAACTCCCCGTCGTCAACGGGCTAGTGTGTAGCGTCCGTTCCTATGCAGACTGGTTACAGGCAGTGGAGGAGGGGACATGCCCGCAGGCGGACGTCCTACCGTGCGAAGTAGGCGCCTGGGTGCGGCCCTTCGGCGGTACCGCGAATCGGCGAAGCTTGATCAGCAGCACGCGGCTGAGCACATCGCGGGATCGAAGACGAAGGTCAGCAGGATCGAAGCGGGACAGGTCTCGGCCCGGCCCGGTGACGTGCGATTGATGCTGGAGTTGTACGGGGTCGAGGAGCGGGATGTTTATCTACGGCTCGAACAGCTCGCTCGTGACTCGAATAAGCGCGGCTGGTGGCTCAACTATCCGTGGGCTTCAAAAGAAGAGGGTTACGCCGACTTCATCACGCTGGAGACGGACGCTACCTACATCCGGACCTGGCAGCCGCTCTTCATCCCTGGCTTGCTTCAGACGGACGACTACCTCAAGACCCTTCTCGCCGCGGGACTCGACTGCCATACCCCGGAAGCCGTCGATGAGATGGTCGCCGTCAGGCAGGCCCGGCGGCGTGTGATCGAGGAGACCGGTACGCGGTTCGCGGCTGTTATTTGGGAGCCAGCTCTTACGTCCCCCATGCCCTCGCGGAAGATTCACCGCGAGCAACTGGTTCACATCCACAGTGTGGCTCAGCGGCAGAACGTCAGTGTTCAGGTCCTCCCGGTAACAGAGTGGCTAGCCGCTCACATGACCTCACACTTCGTCATGTTCAGCTTCGGTCCTGAGCCTGCTCCCGAGGCTGTCGGGTACGACACGACGACGAGCACGGTCATCCTCGAAGACCTGGACGCCATGGCAAGACATGCGCAGCTCTTCGAAGCCTTGCGGTCGGCGGCGCTCACCCCCGACAACAGCCTGTCTTTCCTTGAGAAGGCGATAAGAGACGTCGACGAGAGCGAGAAAGCAGCGGAATGAAGAATCGGGAAATCGTGACCGCTTTCAGGAAGGCCAGTGCCTCACAGGGAGGTACGCAGGACTGCGTGGAGGTCGCCCGTACCGCCGACGGTGGCCGCGCGGTCCGGGACAGCAAGAACCCCGACGCCGGTACGCAGTTCTACACGCCGGGCGAGTGGGCCGCGTTCGTCGCGGGTGTGAAGGCCGGGGAGTTTGACGACTGATACCACCACCCCCGCGCAGCGGTAAGAAGCGTCCCGGAGCGAGAGAGACGGAGACGGCATGAAGAACCAGGAAATAGTCGGCCCGTTCATCAAGTCAACTGCTTCGGCGGGGCAGAACACGGAGTGTGTTGAAGTCGCCCGCACCGCCGACGGTGGCCGCGCGGTGCGGGACAGCAAGAACCCCGACGCCGGTACGCAGTTCTATACGCCCGGCGAGTGGGCCGCGTTCGTCGCCGGTGTGAAGGCCGGGGAGTTCGACGACTGACAGCCCCGACACAAAACACAGGACACGGCCCGGGACGTCACGTCCCGGGCCGTGCGTGCCGGGACCAGTACAGCCGCTGCGCCAGCAGCGTCAGTGTTCCGGCGATGACGATGCCCGCCAGGTTCAGCAGGAGTTGTTCGGTGGAGCCCCACGCCTGGCGGTATTCGCTGTAGCCGAGGGCCACGGCGGCGTTGGCGGCGGCCGGGACCGTGGTGACCGAGATGGCCACGCCCACCAGGGCGCCGGACTTCGCCGAGGTGAGGGAGAGCATTCCGGCGACACCGGCGAGGAAGGCCACGACGAAGGAGAACCAGTCGGGCCGGTAGATGAAGGCCGTGTTGGGGCGCTCGGCTTCCACGTCGGCCTTGTGGAAGAGGTCCACCGCGTCCATGAACAGGCTGAACAGCGTGGTCATCGCCATCGCCACGGCGAAGCCCACGAGCAGGGCGAGCAGGGAACGCCAGGCCAGTTTCGGGATGCGCCGTACGAGCGCCGTGCACAGCCCGGCCAGCGGGCCGAACTCCGGGCCGACGGCCATCGCGCCGACGATCAGGATCGCGTTGTCGAGCACCACACCGCACGCGGCCAGCATCGTCGCCACGGCGAGGAAGGCGAGGAAGGTCACCGAGAGGGTGGACTCCTCCTGGGTGGCGTCCGTGAGGTGTTCCCACAGCACGGCGTCCGAGCCTGCGCCTGGCGCGTCCGCCTCCGCCTTGGTGGCCCGTGTGGACAGCGACAGGTCGATGTTCTCCACGGCGATGGAGCCCGCGTCGTCGACGCCGAGGTCGCGCAACCGCTTCAGCAGGTCGTCACCGGCCTCGCGCGCGACGTCGCACATGATCACGTCCCCGGCGGGGTCGCGCGCGGCTCCGGTCAGGACCGCGAGATGCGCGGTGCCGACGGTCCGCTCCAGCAGCGAGACCACCTCGTCGGTGCGGTCGGCGGGAAGGTTCAGCCGCAGGTGCAGCATGGTGCTGGGCTCCTCAGAGTTTGCGCAGGCTCAGACGTTGCACCTTATGGTCGGGGCCCTTGCGGAGCACGAGCGCGGCGCGTCCCCTGGTCGGGGCGACGTTCTGCTGGAGGTTGGGTTTGTTGACCGTGCGCCAGATCATCCGCGCGTAGTCCAGCGCCTCCTCCTCGGAGACCTGGGTGTACTTGCGGAAGTACGAGAACGGGTTCTGGAACGCGGTCTCGCGCAGCTTCTTGAACCGGCCCAGGTACCAGCGCTCGATGTCCTCCGTACGGGCGTCCACGTACACGCTGAAGTCGAAGTAGTCGGCGAGCGCGACGCGCGTGCGGCCGTCCTTGCCCGGCAGCGCGGGCTGGAGCACGTTCAGGCCCTCGACGATGAGGATGTCGGGGCGCCGCACCGTCAGCCGCTCGTCCGGCACGATGTCGTAGACCAGGTGCGAGTAGACGGGAGCGGTCACCTCGTCCTTGCCCGCCTTCACGTCGGCCACGAACCGGGTCAGCGCCCTGCGGTCGTACGACTCCGGGAAGCCCTTGCGTGACATCAGCCCGCGCCGGTGCAGCTCGGCGTTGGGGAGCAGGAAGCCGTCAGTGGTCACCAGCTCCACCCGGGGGTGCTCCGGCCAGCGGGCCAGCAGCGCCTGGAGCAGCCGGGCGGTGGTGGACTTGCCGACGGCGACGCTGCCCGCCACCCCTATGACGAAGGGCGTGCCCGGCTGGGCGCCCTGCCCGCTGCCCGCGTCGCCGAGGAAGGTGTTGAGCGCGCCGCGCAGATTGCTGGTGGCGCCGACGTACAGGTTCAGCAGCCGGGACAGCGGCAGGTAGACGTCGCGTACCTCGTCGAGGTCGATGACGTCACCGAGCCCGCGCAGCCGCTCGACCTCCTCCGCCGTCAGCGGCAGCGGGGTCTTCTCCCGAAGCTTGCTCCACTCCGCGCGGGACAGATCGACATACGGGCTCGACTCGGCCCGCCGCTGCGCGCCACCCGCCTGCTGACCGCCCGCCGGACCGTTCGCTTGCTGGCAGCCTGCCTGCTGGCCGCTCACCGAAGACGTGATCACTGAGCCATTGTCGGGGCTGCGGGGGCGGTACGGGGCGTGCGTTCGGTCACGCCACGCCCGCGCACGCGTGTGTACGGGTGTGCGTACGGGTGGATAAGGACGTGGACCACTCGGTGACCGGGCGGGCCGTGGGGGCCGCTGGGCGGCCTCCGGCCGGGCCGTCTGACGCGGTGACACGCCCGCGCGGGTACGCGCCGTACGCTGCCCCCATGTGCGGAATCGTTGGTTACGTGGGAGGGCAGTCCGCCCTCGATGTCGTCCTGGCCGGGCTCAAGCGGCTGGAATACCGTGGCTATGACTCGGCGGGGATCGCCGTGCTCGCCGATGGCGGGCTGGCCGCGGCGAAGAAGGCGGGCAAGCTCGCCAACCTGGAGAAAACCCTGGCGGACCGGCCGCTGCCGAGCGGGACCGCCGGCATCGGCCACACCCGGTGGGCCACCCATGGCGGGCCGACCGACGTCAACGCCCACCCTCACCTGGACAACTCGGGCCGGGTCGCCGTCGTCCACAACGGCATCATCGAGAACTTCGCCGCCCTCCGCGCCGAGCTGGCCGAACGCGGCCACGACCTCGCCTCGGAGACCGACACCGAGGTCGTGACCCATCTGCTGGCCGAGTCCTTCTCCGCCAGCGGGGACCTCGCCGAGTCGATGCGGCAGGTCTGCGGACGTCTTCAGGGCGCTTTCACGCTGGTGGCCGTGCACGCGGACGAGCCGGACGTGGTCGTCGGGGCGCGGCGCAACTCGCCGCTGGTCGTCGGTGTCGGCGAGGGCGAGTTCTTCCTCGCCTCCGATGTCGCCGCGTTCATCGCGCACACTCGCGAGGCCATCGAGCTGGGCCAGGACCAGGTCGTCGAGCTGCGCAGGGACGGGGTGGTCGTCACCGGCTTCGACGGGGCGCCCGCCGCGGTCCGCCCGTACCACGTGGACTGGGACGCGTCGGCCGCTGAGAAGGGCGGCTACGACTACTTCATGCTGAAGGAGATCGCCGAGCAGCCGAAGGCGGTCGCCGACACGCTGCTCGGCCGCATCGACGGCTCCGGCAGCCTCTGCCTGGACGAGATCCGCATCCCCGTCTCGGTGCTCCGCGAGGTCGACAAGGTCGTGATCGTCGCCTGCGGGACCGCGTTCCACGCCGGGATGATCGCCAAGTACGCCATCGAGCACTGGACCCGCATCCCGTGCGAGACGGAACTGGCGAGCGAGTTCCGCTACCGCGATCCCATCCTCGACCCGCGCACGCTGGTCATCGCCATCTCCCAGTCCGGCGAGACCATGGACACCCTGATGGCGCTGCGGCACGCGCGCGAGCAGGGCGCGCGCGTGCTCGCCATCTGCAACACCAACGGCTCGACCATCCCCCGCGAGTCCGACGCCGTGCTGTACACGCACGCGGGTCCCGAGGTCGCCGTCGCCTCTACCAAGGCGTTCCTCACCCAGCTCGTCGCCTGCTACCTGGTCGCGCTCTACCTCGGCCAGGTGCGCGGCACCAAGTGGGGCGACGAGATCCACTCCGTCATCCGGGAGCTGTCCGAGATCGGCACCCAGGTGGACGAGGTGCTGGAGACGATGGAGCCGGTACGGGAGCTGGCCCGGTCGCTGGCCGACAAGAACACCGTGCTGTTCCTCGGGCGGCACGTGGGCTACCCGGTCGCCCTTGAGGGCGCCCTCAAGCTCAAGGAACTGGCGTACATGCACGCCGAGGGCTTCGCCGCCGGTGAGCTGAAGCACGGGCCGATCGCGCTGATCGAGGACGATTTGCCGGTGGTCGTCGTCGTACCGTCGCCACGCGGCCGGTCCGTACTCCACGACAAGATCGTCTCCAATATCCAGGAGATCCGGGCCCGTGGCGCCCGCACCATCGTCATCGCCGAGCGCGGCGATGACGTCGTGGCCCCGTACGCCGATCACCTCATCGAGATCCCGCCGACCCCGACCCTGTTGCAGCCTCTCGTCGCCACGGTGCCCTTGCAGGTCTTCGCGTGCGAGCTGGCGACGGCGCGCGGCAACGAGGTCGACCAGCCGCGCAACCTCGCCAAGTCCGTGACGGTGGAGTGAGGCCGTGATCGTGGGGGTGGGAATCGACGTCGCGGAGATCGCCCGGTTCGGAGCGGCGCTGGAACGGACGCCCGGCCTCGCCGACCGCGTCTTCGTCCACCGTGAGCTGTGGCTGCCCAGCGGCGAACGCAGGGGCGTCGCCTCGCTGGCGGCCCGGTTCGCGGCGAAGGAGGCCCTGGCGAAGGCGCTGGGCGCGCCCAGCGGGCTGCACTGGACGGACGCCGAGGTCTGGACGGAGGACAGCGGCCAGCCCCGGCTGCGGGTGAAGGGCACGGTCGCCGAGCGCGCCGCGCTGCTCGGCGTCCGTGGCTGGCACGTGTCCCTCAGCCATGACGCGGGAGTCGCCTCGGCGGTGGTGATCGCGGAGGGCTGACGGGCCCTCGGCTGGACGAGCCCTCGCCTGGACGAGCCCTCGCCTGGGCGGGCAGCGGCGCCCGGTGGCGGGGGCTGCCGGTTGGCGGCGGGAGTTGCTGGTCGGTGTCGGGGGTTGCCGGTTGGTGTCCGGGGTTGTCGGTCGGTGTCGGCGCGCGGGCTGCCGGCGCGTACGCGGGCGGTCGAGCCCTGGGCGGGGCGCGGGTGTTTATCCGGGTCGCCGTATCGCGTTCACGGGACACTGGGCCCATGAGGACTGCCTACAGCGTGGAGACCGTACGGGCCGCCGAGCGGGAGTTGATGGCGCGTCTGCCAGCAGGCGCGCTGATGGACCGGGCGGCGGCGGGACTGGCCGCCGCCTGCGCCGGACTACTGGGCGCCGGGGCGTCCGGGGGAGCGACCGATGGTGCCGGGAGAGTGAGCGGGCGTGCCGCGGCGGCCGGGCGGGGCCACGGCCGGGTGTACGGGGCGCGCGTGGTGCTGTTGGTCGGCAGCGGTGACAACGGCGGCGACGCGTTGTACGCGGGCGCCCGGCTCGCCCGGCGCGGAGCCGGGGTCACCGCCGTCCTGCTGGCACCCGAGCGCGCGCACCCGGGCGGACTCGCCGCGCTGCGCGCCGCCGGGGGCCGGACCGTCACGGGGGCGGGCACCGGCCCCGGCACCGACGTTGGTGCCGGCACCGACGTTGGTGCCGGTGGCAGCGGTGGCAGCGGTGGCAGCGGTGGCAGCGGTGGCAGCGGTGGCAGCGGTGGCGCGTGGGCGCCCGCGCTGCGGGCCATCGCGCGTGCCGACCTCGTCGTGGACGGGATCGTCGGGATCGGCGGCAAGGGCGGCCTGAGGCCGGACGCGGAGCGGCTGGCCGAGGCGGCGGCCGAGGCGGGCGTGCCGGTCATCGCCGTCGATCTGCCGAGTGGCACCGACGCCGATACGGGTGAGGTGCGGGGCCCCGCCGTACGGGCGGATGCCACGGTCACCTTCGGCGCGTACAAGCCGGGACTGGTCATCGACCCCGCGGCGGAGCACACCGGGGCGCTGCGCCTGGTGGACATCGGCCTCGGGCCGTGGCTCCCGGAGGTTCCCGACATCGAGGTGCCGCAGCACGCCGACGTGGCGGCACTGCTGCCGCAGCCGATGGCCGAGAGTGACAAGTACCGGCGCGGTGTCGTCGGGGTGGTCGCGGGCTCGGCGCGCTACCCGGGTGCTGCCGTGCTCGCTGTGGCGGGCGCGCTGCGCGGGGGCGCGGGCGCGGTGCGGTACGTCGGCCCGGCGGCCGACGCGGTCATCGCCCGCTTCCCGGAGACGCTGGTGTCGGCGGGCCCGCCCGGCAAGGCGGGCCGGGTGCAGGCGTGGGTGATCGGGCCCGGCATCGGTGACGGCTCGGACGCCCGGCAGGCGCTGGCCGACGTGCTCGCCTCCGATGTGCCGGTGCTGGTGGACGCGGACGCGCTGCGCCTGCTGCCACCGGACGGGGTGCGCTCGCGGGGGGCGGCCACGTTGCTGACCCCGCACGCGGGAGAGGCGGCGGCGCTCCTCGGCGAGGCACGGGAGGTGGTCGAGGCGGGACGGCTGGCGGCGGTACGGGCGCTGGCCGACCGCACCGGGGCGACGGTGCTGCTGAAGGGCTCGACGACGCTGGTCGCCTCGCCCGCTGGCGGTGGCGGTCGTGGTGGCGGTCATGGTGGAGGCGCAGATTCCGGTTCTGCTGCGGGTAAGGGGGCCGGTGCCGGTGCCGGTGCGGGTGCGGGTTCGGGTTCGGGTGACGGTTTCGGTGCGGAGCCCGTACGAGCCAACCCGACCGGCACCAGCTGGCTGGCCACGGCGGGCAGTGGCGATGTGCTGTCCGGCGTGACCGGCTCGCTGCTGGCGGCCGGGCTCCCGGCCCGGGACGCCGCGTCCGTCGGCGCGTATCTGCATGGCCTGGCGGCTCGCCGCAGGGCGGGCGAGGCCGGTGGGCCGGGGGCGCCGATCACGGCGCTTGACGTGGCGGACGAGCTGGAGGCGACGTGGCGGGATGTGGCGGGCACGGCCTGACCCGCGGCCGTGTGCGGCGGCCGGACGGCCGGACGGCGGGGCGGCTGTGCGGCCTCTGACCGTGTCACAGGGGCCTGAGACACTGGGCTCGATGAACGAGACACCGATGCGTGCCCGTGCCGTGGTCGACCTGGCCGCCCTGCGGGCCAATGTCCGCGCGCTGCGCGCCCGCGCGCCCCAGGCCGAGCTGATGGCCGTCGTCAAGTCGGACGCGTACGGGCACGGCGCGATTCCGTGTGCGCGGGCGGCCCGGCAGGCGGGCGCGAGCTGGCTGGGCACGGCCACGCCGCAGGAGGCGCTGGCGCTGCGGGCGGCGGGTGACACGGGGCGGCTGATGTGCTGGCTGTTCACGCCGGGCGGGCCGTGGCGCGAGGCCGTCGAGGCGGACATCGATGTGGGCGTGAGCGGCATGTGGGCGCTGCGCGAGGCCATCGCGGGCGCGCGGGCGGCGGGCCGTCCGGCGCGGGTCCAGCTGAAGGCCGACACCGGGCTCGGGCGGAACGGCTGCCAGCCCGCCGACTGGCCCGAGCTGGTGAGCGCGGCCGTGGCGGCGGAGGCGGCCGGTGTGCTCAAGGTGACCGGCCTGTGGTCGCACTTCGCGTGCGCGGACGAGCCGGGCCACCCCTCGACAGCGGCGCAGCTGGCCCTGTTCCGGGAGCTGCTGGCACACGCGGAGGCGTCGGGGCTCAGCCCCGAAGTGCGGCACATCGCCAACTCCCCGGCGACCCTGACCCTCCCTGAGACGCACTTCGACCTCGTACGGACCGGGATCGCGGTGTACGGCATCTCGCCGAGCCCGGAGCTGGGCCAGCCCGCCGACTTCGGGCTGCGGCCCGTGATGACGCTGTCGGCCTCACTCGCGCAGGTCAAGCGGGTGCCGGGCGGTCATGGCGTGTCGTACGGGCACCGCTACGTCACCCCCGGCGAGACGACGCTGGCGCTGGTCCCCGTCGGATACGCCGACGGTGTCCCGCGCGCCGCCTCCGACGTGGGGCCCGTGCTGGTGGCGGGGAAGCTCCGGACGGTCGCCGGCCGGGTGGCGATGGACCAGTTCGTGGTGGACCTTGGTGGTGACCACGCGACGGAGGGCGATGAAGCGGTGCTTTTCGGCCCCGGTGACCGGGGCGAACCGACGGCGGAGGACTGGGCGCGAGCCGTGGGGACGATCGCGTACGAGATCGTCACCCGGATCGGGACGCGCGTGCCACGCGTTTATGCCCATGAGCGCGAGGGCACGGGCACCCCAGCATGAGTGAGACCACAGGCAGCGTCAGCGGCGACGCGACGGACGGGGTGGCCGACGCGGTGGCGGCCATCACCAGCTGGCGGCGCGGAGCGGGCTTCGCCGGTGCCGCCATAGGAGTCGTGGCGGCGGGTGCGGCGGCCGGTGTCGCGCTGGAGCGGCTGACCGTGGGGCGCGGCATGCGGCGCAGGGCGCGCCTCGCGCTGGACGCCGCGGCTCCGTACGGCACGCTGCGTGGCGACCCGGGCACGGCCACCGCCGAGGACGGCACACAGCTGTCGTACGAGGTGGAGGAGGCGGCCGAGCAGCCGGAGCCGTCGCTGGGCCGCCGCATCTTCGGACGGCGGCCCCCGCCGCCGGTGACCGTCGTCTTCTCTCACGGTTACTGCCACAGCCAGGACTCCTGGCACTTCCAGCGGGCCGCGCTCGCCGGTGTCGTACGGAGCGTCTACTGGGACCAGCGCAGCCATGGCCGCTCCGAGCGCGGCCGCGCCCAGTTGGAGGGTGACGAGCCCGTCACCATAGACCTGCTGGGCCGCGACCTGAAGGCCGTGATCGACGCCGCGGCGCCCGAGGGGCCGCTGGTGCTCGTCGGGCACTCGATGGGTGGCATGACGGTCATGGCCCTCGCCGCGCAGTTCCCCGAGCTGGTGCGGGAGCGCGTGGTCGGCGCGGCCTTCGTCGGCACGTCGGCGGGCAAGCTCAGCGAGGTCAGCTTCGGCCTGCCGGTGATGGGCGCGCGCGCGATGCGGCGGGTGCTGCCCGGGATGCTGCGGGCCATGGGCACGCAGCCCGAGCTGGTCGAGCGGGGGCGGCGGGCGACCGCCGACCTGTTCGCCGGGGTCATCAAGCGCTACTCGTTCGGGGCGCGGGACGTCGACCCGGGGGTGGCGCGGTTCGCTGAACGGCTGATCGAGGCCACGCCGATCGACGTCGTCGCGGAGTTCTACCCGGCGTTCGCCGAGCACGACAAGTCGGAGGCGCTGCCCACCTTCGACGGCATGCCGGTGCTCGTCCTCGCGGGTGAGAGGGACCTGATCACGCCCAGCGAGCACAGCGAGGCCATCGCGGAGTTCCTGCCGGACGCGCGGCTGGAGATAGTCCCCGACGCGGGGCACCTGGTGATGCTGGAGCATCCGGAGACCGTCAACGCCGGGCTGCTGCGGCTGCTCGACCTTGTGGGTGTCGACCGTCGGGAAGAGGAGACCAGCCGGTCGGCTCCGGGCTGATCGGATTTCGGCCCTCGGCCGTCCGTGGGCGCGTAGCCGTGTGTCCGGCGTGTCCGTGTGATCGCGTGGCCGTCACGGGTGCCTGCCCCGGACACGTTCCCCGGACGCCGGATTCAGCCCGTACCATCGGCGAACATGAACGTTCCATACACCCGCGCACAGATCACCGTCAACACCCCGCAGCGCATGGGCGACTTGGGCCGCAAGCTCGCCACGATCCTGCGCCCCGGCGACCTGGTGCTGCTCACCGGCGAGCTGGGCGCGGGGAAGACGACGCTGACACGGGGGCTCGGCGAGGGCCTGGGCGTGCGCGGCGCGGTGACGTCGCCGACCTTCGTGATCGCCCGCGTGCACCCGCCCCTCGGCGACGGCCCGCCCCTGGTGCACGTGGACGCGTACCGGCTGGGCGGCGGCCTCGACGAGATGGAGGACCTCGACCTCGATGTGTCGCTGCCGGAGTCGGTGGTGGCCGTGGAGTGGGGCGACGGAAAGGTCGAGGAGCTGTCGGACGACCGGCTGCACGTGGTGATCGAACGGGCGGTCGGCAGCGCGGACAGCCTCGACGGCGCGACGGACGTGTCGGGCGCGAGCGGCGGGGGCCGCGACGGTGCTGGTGCTGGTGCTGGTGTCGATGCTGGTACCGGTGGTGTTCACGGTGACGTGGAGGGTGATGGTGACGGCGACGGGCTCGCGGACGATGTGCGGCGGGTGACCGTGACCGGCGTCGGGGCGCGCTGGGCCGCCGCGGACCTGTCGGTGCTTGAGGGATAGCCCCCGGCCACTCTCCCGTGATCCTTTCTCCCGTGATCCTTTCGCCGGGCCCCGGCGTGCCCCGGCGTGCCCCGGCGAGGATGAGCTGGGGGGATGGCGGAGGGCGGGGGTGCGGGCCGGGGATGTAGATTCCGACAAGCCGTCGGGAAGATGTTGCGCTCACCGTGCCGACCGTGGTCACATGGATGGCAGGGGTGGGTTAGGGATACCTCACCAAGCCCCGTATGCCCCAGGAGCCCGGGAGGCACTCATGGCGACTCAAAAGCCCCAAGAGCCTGTCGCCCCAGTCGGTCGGTGCGAGGCGCGGACGCCCTCGGTGACCGACATGCTGGCGGCCTGCGCCGCGGCGACTGCGGTATCCACCCCGCCCGGGAGTCAGCCGACCCCCGGGGTAGAACCGGGCGAGGAGACCAACCCGGAGGCGTGTAACACCCGCGAGGCGGCTTAGGTCCTCGCACGGGCGCGGTTTTCGCCGCGCCCCGTACGCCCCATATGGCGGGCCATGTCCCGTACGTTCCGTACGCTCCATGCGTCACTTGACTTCGTCCTGCGTCTTGTCCCGCGTCCCTGACGGCGCCCGGCTCCGGCCTGCGCTCCTCACGGCGTACGCACGTGCCTTACTGCCTTACGGGGATCGACTGCCACCCCGGCCGTCCGACATCACCCGGCAGGGGTGGCAGGGCAGGGCAGGCACATCACCCGGAGGTCAGGGCAGATCAGGGGACGACGACGACCTCGGTGCTGATCGTGGCGAACCGCCACATCGCCGCGCCGTCGGCCCGCTTCTCGCGGATGCCGCCGGTCCGCTTCTCCGAGGCCGCGTCCGGCGTGGAGCCGTCCACGGCGGCGCTGAAGCCGAAGACTATGTCGCCCTCGGTGTGGAACCGCACGACGTGCTCGATGGGCACGCCATCCGAACCGGTGACACTGCCCGAACGGGAGGTCACCGTGTACGACCCGGGAGCGGGGCTCACCGAGCTGGGGAAGATCTTGTACGTACGGATGGCCTGCTCGTTCGCGCCGACCAGCCACACCCGCTTGTCGGTGAGCGAGTAGACGACGCGGCGCCCGGTGCCCGAGCTGCCCGGCACGGCCGTGGACTTTTCCTTCTTGTCCTTGTCCTTCGGCTGCGCGGTGTCGGAGGCGCCAGGGCGAGCGGCCTGGTTGGGGTTGATCGGGGCGTTCGCCGACGCGTGGTAGGCGAGGATGCCGACGACGACGATCGCTGCTGTGGTGAGACCGGCCACGATGGTCCCAGAGCTCTTACGTGCCACGCTGCGCCACCCTTCATACCCGGCTCTACCGGCGACGGTAGCACCCGTCGCGCAGCCGTGGACCGACGCCCAGGCAAGCGGTCGTACGCTTATGGGCGTGCTGCTGCTCGCTCTTGATACCGCCACTCCTGCCGTCACCGTCGCTCTGCACGACGGCCAGGCAGTCCTCGCCGAATACCACCAGGTCGACGCGCGTCGTCACGGTGAGCTTCTGCTTCCCGCCGTCCACGCGGTGCTGGCCAAGGCCGGGGTCGGTCCGCAGGACCTGACCGACCTCGTGGCCGGGGTGGGCCCCGGCCCGTACACCGGGCTGCGGGTCGGTCTGGCGACGGCTGCCGCCTTCGGCGCCGCGCTGGACATCCCCGTGCACGGGCTGTGCACGCTCGACGGCATCGCGTACGCCGCCGGGCAGGCGGGCCTGACCGGCCCCTTCGCCGTCGCCACGGACGCGCGCCGCAAGGAGGTCTACTGGGCGCGGTACGCGGACGCCCGTACCCGGATCGGCGAACCGGCGGTGGACCGCCCGGCGGAGATCGCCGAGCGGCTCGCGGGCGTGCGGGTGGTGGGCGCGGGCGGCACGCTGTACCGGGACGTCTTCGACGCGACGAACGCGACGAACGCGACGAACGCGACGGGGGTGACTGACGCGACCGGAGTGAACGCCGCACTCCTCGCGGAGCTTCCCGAGCACCAGTCCGCAGCCGCGCTGGCGGCGCTGGCGGTGGAGAAGCTGGCCGCCGGTACGGAGTTCCTGCCGGACCGCCCGCTGTACCTGCGGCGCCCGGACGCGCAGGTGCCCGCGAACTACAAGGTGGTCACCCCCCAGTGAGCGGTGTGCGCGAGGGAGCCGACGCGCCGGACCGCCAGGCGGCGCCCATAGCGGGCGGCGCGGTGCGGCTGCGCGAGATGCGGTGGTGGGACATCGGCCCCGTACTCCGCCTTGAGCAGGAGCTCTTCCCGGAGGACGCGTGGTCGGAGGGCATGTTCTGGTCCGAGCTGGCGCACGCCAGGGGCGTGGGCGCGACGCGGCACTACGTCGTCGCTGAGGAGCCCGGCGGGCGGCTGGCCGGATACGCAGGGCTCTCGGCCGTGGACGGCATGGGCGATGTGCAGACGATCGCGGTGGCCACGGACCACTGGGGCACCGGTCTGGGTGCCCGGCTGCTGACCGACCTGATACTCGCGGCCACCGCGTTCGAGTGCCGCGAAGTGCTGCTGGAGGTGCGCGTCGACAACGCCCGGGCCCAGCGCCTCTACGAACGCTTCGGCTTCGAACCCATCGGCTTCCGCAAGGGCTATTACCAGCCGGGCAACGTGGACGCCCTGGTGATGAGGCTGGCAGACCCGTCGGCCCCCGCCGTACCCGCTGTGCCCGTACCAGGCACCCCGTACTAGAAAAAGTGAGACTGAGACCCATGGCTGACTCACGCGGCCGGCGCGACGAACCCCTCGTCCTCGGCATCGAGACCTCCTGCGACGAGACCGGCGTCGGCATCGTGCGCGGCCACACGCTGCTCGCCGACGCGATCGCCTCCAGCGTCGAGGAGCACGCGCGCTTCGGCGGCGTCGTGCCCGAGGTCGCGAGCCGTGCCCACCTGGAGGCGATGGTCCCCACGATCCGGCGCGCGCTGCGCGAAGCCGGGGTCGCCGCGAGCGACCTGGACGGCATCGCGGTCACGGCGGGGCCAGGGCTCTCCGGCGCGCTGCTCGTCGGCGTCTCGGCCGCGAAGGCGTACGCGTACGCGCTCGGCAAGCCGCTCTACGGGGTCAACCACCTGGCCTCGCACATCTGCGTCGACCAGCTGGAGCACGGCGCGCTGCCCGAGCCGACGATGGCGCTGCTCGTCTCCGGCGGCCACTCCTCGCTGCTGCTCGCACCGGACATCACCAGCGATGTGCGCCCGCTGGGCTCGACCATCGACGACGCGGCGGGCGAGGCGTTCGACAAGGTCGCCCGGGTGCTCCACCTGGGCTTCCCCGGCGGCCCCGTCATCGACCGGCTGGCCCGCGAGGGCGACCCGGACGCGATCCGCTTCCCGCGCGGGCTGACGGGCCCCCGTGACGCCGCGTACGACTTCTCCTTCTCCGGGCTGAAGACGTCGGTGGCGCGCTGGATCGAGGCGAAGCGGGCGGCGGGCGAGGACGTCCCGGTCGCGGACGTGTCCGCCTCGTTCCAGGAGGCGGTGGTCGACGTCCTCACGCGCAAGGCCGTACGGGCCTGCAAGGACAACGGCGTGGACCACCTGATGATCGGCGGCGGCGTGGCGGCCAACTCGCGGCTGCGGGCGATGGCGCAGCGCCGCTGCGAGGACGCGGGCATCATCCTGCGCGTGCCCCGGCCCAAGCTGTGCACGGACAACGGCGCGATGGTGGCGGCCCTGGGCGCGGAGATGGTCGCGCGCGGCCGGGCCGCCTCGGACTGGGACCTGTCGGCCGACTCGTCGCTGCCGGTCACCGACCCGCACGTGCCGGGCACGGGCGACCCGGCCAACGGGCATCAGCACGGCCACGGGCACGGCGATGACGGCGCCAGCCACGACCACCCGCACGGGCAGGACCACGGCCACAATGACGGCGACAGCCACGGCCACGGCCACAACCATGACCACTTCCACGAGCTGAGTAAGGACAACCTCTACTCATGACCGTCGCGCTGATGTGGGAAGCCCGCGCCGCCGAGGGGCGCGGCCCCGAGCTGCTTGAGTGGGCCCGGCGCCAGAAGCTCGCCGCGGCCCCGCTGCGGCGCGAAACGCTCCGCGCCCCGGGCGACCGCGTCCTGGTGATCACCTGGTGGGATGCACCGTACGAGGCCGAGCTGCCGGAACTCCCGGAACCGGCCAGCGACTTGATCCAGCGCGCCGTACACCGCTGGCGCTTCGAGTCGGTACCGGAGTAGCCGCACGGCTGGGTGACCGCGCTCGCGCCCGCGTCCGTGGGGCCCGGGCGCCCGTCGGTTGGTGTGTGGTGGGGGAGTGGTCGGGCGCCGTGGCAGCGGGTGCCTGGCTGCCCGTGCGTCACCTCCCCTGCGGTCGGGCGTCCTTGGCCAGCAGTCCGTGGATGACCGCGCGCAGGCCGTGCGGTAGGTCGCACGGGTCGGTGACCTCCGTCCATTCGCGGGCGAGCGCCGTCAGCCGGGGGAGTTCGGCCGCGTCGTCTTCCGTGAGCAGGTCGGGGAAGAGGCGGCGGTGCTCCGGGTCGGCGGCGCGGCGGCCCTGAGCGGCGTGGAAGGCCAGGTCGCCGAAGATGTAGTACCAGATGACGCGGTACGCGCGTACGGCGTCGTGGAGGCTGAGGCCGCAGGCCATGGCCGAGTCGATGATCTCCTCGACCATCCACAGGGCGTGCTTGTCGGTGAGGTCGCCCTGGCTCAGGACCTCCACGACCCAGGGCAGCGGACGCAGGATGTCGTGGATGTGCCGGGCTGTGACGTACAGCCGCTCGCGCGGGTCGCTGGGCAGCTCCGGGCGGGGGACGGTGCTCGCGATGCCGGAGATCACCAGCAGCAGGAGCTCGTCCTTGTCCCGTACGTGGTGGTAGAGCGCCCGAGGGGTGCTGCCGACCTCTTTCGCCAGGCGGCGCATGGACAGGGCGTGCACGCCCTCTTCTTCGAGGACGCGCCGCGCGGTGGCGACGATCGTCTCCCGTTCGAGCCGCGCGGGCCGTCCGACGGCGCGTTTGCCCTGGTCCGTACTCACCGCCCCATTGTCACCCGCGCCGTCGCGCTCCCCGCGCCGCGTCCCTCCTGCGGGGCTGCCGCCCGCTGTGCGGGATCGCGCCTTGGAGGAGGGCCGGGGAAAGCGAGCCACTGGCTAGTTTCTCCACGCGTGTAATAATGTGGTGAGCACGCCGGATACCCCTACCCGGAGGGTGAGTTGTGGATCACGACAACAGTTCCGAGAGCCGCGCGGCCAAGCAGCCGCCACGGATGCTGGCGGTGCTGCTCACCGTCCAGTTCATGGTGTCGCTGGACATGTCCGTGGTGAATGTCGCGCTGCCCGACATACGCACCGACCTCGGCTTCTCCGCCGACGACCTGCTCTGGGTCGTCAACGCCTACGCGCTCGCCTTCGGCGGGCTGCTGATGCTCGGCGGGCGACTCGCCGACATCGTCGGCAGACGGCACACCCTGATCGCCGGACTCGTGGTCTTCGGCGTCGCCAGCCTCGGCGGCGGCCTGGTGTCCTCGCCCGGCGGACTTGTCGCCGCCCGCGCCGTCCAGGGCGTCGGCGCCGCCGCCCTGGCGCCCGTCGCCTTCGCCCTCATCACCGTCACCGTCCCCGCCGGCCCCGCGCGCTCGCGCGCCCTCGGCCTGTGGGGCATGGCGGGCGCCGCGGGCGGTGCCGTCGGCGTCCTCGCGGGCGGACTTCTGACGGAAGCGGCGGGCTGGCGGTCCGTCCTGCTGGTCAACGTCCCCATCGTGCTGCTCGCCCTGCTCGGCGCCCGCCGCTACGTACCGGCCGACCGCCGCACGGGCGCCGCGCCCCGCCTCGACCTGGCTGGTGCGCTCCTCATCACGCTCGGCATGACGACGCTCGTCCTCGGGCTCGTCAGGACCGAGACGCACGCCTGGAGTTCGACGGCCACGATCGGCACCCTCACCGCCGCCGCCGTGCTGCTCGCCGCGTTCGTCGCCGTAGAACTGCGCGTGCGGCAACCCCTGCTGCGCATCGGCCTGTTGGCCAGCCGTCCGGTGCTGGCCGCGAACCTCTTCGTGATGCTGCTGTTCTGCGGCCAGTTCGCCGCGTTCTACTTCCTGTCGCTGTACACCCAGCAGATCCTCGACTACGGCCCGACCCAGGCCGGTCTGGCCTTTCTGCCGTTCTGTGTCGGCATCGTCATCGGCTCGGTCGTCGCCACCCGCACTGTCGCCGTCCTCGGCGTCCGGTGGCTGCTCGCCCTGGGCGGGACGCTGGGCGCGGTGGGCTTCGGCTGGTTCGGCCTGGCGGTCGCCGCTGACGGCACGTTCCTGAGCTCCATCCTCGGCCCCTCGATGGTCGCGAGCATCGGTGTCGGCATGTGCTTCGTGCCGCTGGGCACGGCGGCCACCACAGGTGTGGCCGCCGCCGAGGCGGGCATGGCCTCCGGCGTCCTCAACAGCTTCCGCCAGATCGGCGGCTCCCTCGGCCTCGCCGTACTCGTCACCGTCGCCGCGCGCGTCACCACCAGCGCACACGGCACCCCCACCGAACGCCTGACCTCGGGCTACGCCACGGCCTTCGGCCTCTCGGCCGCGCTGCTCCTGGCAGCGGCGGCCGTGGCGGTGGCCCTGTTGCGGAGCCCCGGCCGCGGACCCGCCAACGACGGCGGCGTACGACTGGCTACGGGGGTGTCCGCGTCCGGTACGACCGCGTCCGGTACGTCTGCGTCCGGTACGACCGCCTCCGGTACGACCGCGGCGGGGACGTCTGCCTCCGGGACGCCCGAGGTGGGTACCGCTCCTGGGAAAACCGGCCCGACAGGGGCTTGACGGCCCGACTCGTACGGGAGTTGACGGCCCGACTCGTACGGGAGACGGGGGTTGGGGCTGCGGCCGGTCGGTGAGGGACGTGGCGGGGCGCCGGTCCGCCCGGAGCGTGCGGCGCGGCCGGTCGGGCCGGGACGGTCGCGCCTACGGGCCCGTACGGCGCCCAGCCGCTCCGTTCCGGCCGCTGCGCCCAACGACCACACAACGACCACACCCAGCCGCTACGCCCCGCCCGCCGGGTGCCCCAGCAGCATCGTCGGGGCGCCGGCCACGCGCGTGAGGAAGACCGTCGCCGAGCCGGGCCCCTGCGGCTTGACCTTCTTGCGCAACTCCTCCGGCGCGACCGCCGAGCCGCGCTTCTTGACCGTCAGAATGCCGACCTGGCGCTCGCGGAGGAGGGCCTTCAGCTTCTTCACGTTGAACGGGAGCACGTCCGTGATCTCGTACGCGGTGGCGTACGGCGTGCTGACGAGGGAGTCGGAGGTGATGTACGCGATCGTCGGATCGATCAGGCGGCCGTCGACCTGCCGCGCCACATCGGCGACCAGGTGCGCGCGGATGACCGCGCCGTCCGGCTCGTACAGCCAGCGCCCGACCGGGCCTGGCTCGGGGTCCGGCAGGCCCGCGCCGAGAAGGGAGCGGGGGCCGGGCAGGAGGGTCGCGCGGCGGGCGCCCGGCTCCGTGCCGAACCACAGCACCGCCTCCTTCACGTCCCCGCCGTCCGAGATCCACTCCGCTCCCGCGTCATCGGGAATCGCCTCGTGCGGCACGCCCGGCGCGATCTTGAGCGCGGCGTGCGGGGCGGTGCGTGCGGCGCCGATGGCCCAGGAGAGCGGCGGGGAGTACGCCTCGGGGTCGAAGACCCGGCCCCGGCCCCCGCGGCGCGCCGGGTCCACGAAGACGGCGTCGTACGGGGAGGTGTCGATGTCGGCGACATCCGCGCAGCGCACCTCGATGAGCGGGGCCAGCCCCAGGGCCTCCGCGTTGGCGCGTACGACGGCGCAGGTCAGCGGGGACTGGTCCACGGCGAGTACGGACACCCCGGCCCGCGCGAGGGCGATGGCGTCGCCGCCGATGCCGCAGCACAGGTCGGCCAGCCGCCGGACGCCCAGGGAGGCGAAGCGCTGGGCGCGGTAGGCGGCGACGGAGGTGCGCGTGGCCTGTTCGACGCCGTCAGGGGTGAAGTACATGCGGTGCGCGTCCAGCTCGCCGAACTTCGCCACCGCGCGCTGCCGCAGCCGCGCCTGGCCGATCGCGGCCGACACCAGCTCGGCCGGGTGGTCGCGGCGCAGCCGGGTCGCCGTGGCGAGTTCGCGGGCCGGGTCGAAGTCGCGCAGCGCGGCGAGCAGGGACTGCCCCTCGCTGGTGAGGAGGGCGTGAAAGGTCTCGACGGGGCTGGTGGTCGTGCTCACGGGTGCATTCTCGCAGCGGGCGGGGCACGGGCTCGCACATGGCGGGGAAAGCCGCTCGCGGCACGGCCCCCGGCGCACGGCCGGATGACGGGGCGCGCGAGGCCCACGCGCAAGCCGGGCGAGAACCGGCCAGCCGCACGACAGCGGACAGGCGGACAGGCGGACAGGCGATGGATATCTCGTCGGGCCGCCCACGGGCATCCCGCAGGGCAAGGGGCGCGCCACCCGCCCCCAGGAGCGGGTGGCGCGCCCGCAGGGGCTCGTAGAGGCCCGTAGAGGACTGCGGGGCCCGGGCCGGGGCGGCGTTTCCGGCGGTGTTCCGGCTGCCTGCCGACTGCGGGTCCGAAGGCGGGTCCGGCCGCGTTCCGGGCTGCGGTCGCGGCCGCTCGCGCCTCGGTCCGTCAGCTTCCGCTTGCACCCAGACGAGCGCTGCATTGGCACTCCGCTTGACCGAGTGCTAACCGCGTCCTAGTCTCGGGGCTGGCACTCCCCACCAGGGAGTGCCAGAAAACAGCGACGGGCAGATCCGGCACCCGCGACGACGGATCTACCAGGTCGCCACCTCAGACAGTTAACCCCGTGAGATCTCCGAAGGGGGAGGTCGGATCGTGACGACCGCCAGCTCCAAGGTTGCCATCAAGCCGCTTGAGGACCGCATTGTGGTCCAGCCGCTCGACGCCGAGCAGACCACGGCCTCGGGCCTGGTCATTCCGGACACTGCTAAGGAGAAGCCCCAGGAGGGCGTCGTCCTGGCTGTTGGACCGGGCCGCTTCGAAGAGGGCAACCGCCTTCCGCTCGACGTTAACGTCGGCGACGTTGTGCTGTACAGCAAGTACGGCGGCACCGAGGTGAAGTACAACGGCGAGGAGTACCTCGTCCTCTCGGCCCGCGACGTCCTCGCGATCGTCGAGAAGTAATTCACCGAAGTATTACGTGATCTGCGCCCCGGCCTCCCGTGTCTGAAACACCCGGGCGACCGGGGCGTGGTTCTTTGAGAGGACATACGCAACCATGGCGAAGATCCTGAAATTCGATGAGGACGCCCGTCGCGCCCTCGAACGCGGCGTCAACCAGCTGGCTGACACCGTCAAGGTGACCATCGGCCCCAAGGGCCGCAACGTGGTCATCGACAAGAAGTTCGGTGCCCCGACGATCACCAACGACGGCGTCACCATCGCCCGCGAGGTCGAGATCGAGGACCCGTTCGAGAACCTGGGCGCCCAGCTCGTGAAGGAGGTGGCGACCAAGACCAACGACATCGCGGGTGACGGCACCACCACCGCCACCGTGCTGGCCCAGGCGCTGGTGCGCGAGGGTCTGCGCAACGTCGCCGCGGGTGCTTCCCCGGCCGCCCTGAAGAAGGGCATCGACGCCGCGGTCAAGGCGGTCTCCGAGGACCTGCTCGCGACCGCCCGTCCGATCGACTCCAAGGCCGACATCGCCGCTGTCGCCGGGCTCTCCGCCCAGGACAAGCAGGTCGGCGAGCTCGTCGCCGAGGCGATGGACAAGGTCGGCAAGGACGGTGTCATCAGCGTCGAGGAGTCCAACACCTTCGGGCTTGAGCTGGACTTCACCGAGGGCATGGCCTTCGACAAGGGCT
This sequence comes from Streptomyces sp. A01, assembly GCF_059026195.1. Taxonomy (NCBI): domain Bacteria; kingdom Bacillati; phylum Actinomycetota; class Actinomycetes; order Kitasatosporales; family Streptomycetaceae; genus Streptomyces; species Streptomyces sp. A01. The sequence goes on from NZ_JBWLKN010000007.1 coordinate 216,615, forward strand.
ACCTGTCGCCGTACATGGTGACCGACCAGGAGCGTATGGAGGCCGTCCTCGACGACCCGTACATCCTGATCCACCAGGGCAAGATCAGCTCGATCCAGGACCTGCTGCCGCTGCTGGAGAAGGTCATCCAGGCCGGCGCGTCCAAGCCGCTGCTGATCGTCGCCGAGGACGTCGAGGGCGAGGCGCTCTCCACCCTCGTCGTCAACAAGATCCGCGGCACCTTCAACGCCGTCGCCGTCAAGGCGCCCGGCTTCGGTGACCGCCGCAAGGCCATGCTCGGCGACATCGCCACCCTGACCGGTGCGACCGTCATCGCCGAGGAGGTCGGCCTCAAGCTCGACCAGGCCGGTCTGGACGTGCTGGGCACCGCGCGCCGCGTGACCATCACCAAGGACGACACCATCATCGTCGACGGTGGCGGCAACGCGGACGACCTCGCGGGCCGGGTCAACCAGATCAAGGCCGAGATCGAGGCCACGGACTCCGACTGGGACCGCGAGAAGCTCCAGGAGCGCCTCGCGAAGCTCGCCGGTGGCGTGTGCGTGATCCGCGTCGGCGCGGCCACCGAGGTCGAGCTCAAGGAGAAGAAGCACCGTCTGGAGGACGCCATCTCCGCGACCCGCGCCGCGGTCGAGGAGGGCATCGTCTCCGGTGGTGGCTCCGCTCTGGTCCACGCCGCCAAGGTGCTTGAGGGCGGCCTCGGCAAGACCGGCGACGAGGCCACTGGTGTCGCCGTCGTCCGCCGCGCCGTCGTCGAGCCGCTGCGCTGGATCGCCGAGAACGCGGGCCTTGAGGGCTACGTCATCACCGCCAAGGTCGCCGACCTGGAGAAGGGCAACGGCTTCAACGCCGCGACCGGCGAGTACGGCGACCTGGTGAAGGGCGGCGTCATCGACCCCGTCAAGGTCACCCGCTCCGCACTGGAGAACGCCGCGTCCATCGCCTCCCTGCTGCTCACCACGGAGACCCTTGTGGTGGAGAAGCCGGCCGAGGACGAGGGCGACGCGGGCCACGGCCACGGCCACTCGCACTGATCTCCGGATCAGGCCACGCGGCTGTCACTGAGGCCCGGCCGCTCCCTTCGGGGAGTCGGCCGGGCCTCAGTGCGTTTCCCGGCAGTCCCGGCCGCGCCGACCATCCTCAGCCGTACGCCCCGTGACCGCTGTTCGTACGAAGGGGGTTCAGCGCGGACCGTAGCGGCGGCCCGTGGACGACGAGGCGCGGGCCAGCGCGTTGCGCGGGGCGAACTTCGCCAGGCCGGTCAGCGCCTTGTACCTGGGGTCGGGCACGGACAGCGTCTTGCCGCGCGCCAGGTCCTTCAGCGCGGCCTCGACGAGCCGGTCCGCGTCCAGCCACATCCACCCGGGCACATTGCCGGTGTCCATCCCCGCCCGCTCGTGGAACTCGGTCCGTACGAACCCGGGGCAGAGCGCCATCAGCCGCACCCCCGAACCGTTCAGATCGCGGGCCACTCCCTGCGTGAACTGCACGACCCACGCCTTGCTCGCCCCGTACGTGCCACGCGGCACGAACGCCGCGACCGAGGCCACGTTCACCACTCCGCCGCGCCCCCGCTCCCGCATGGGCCCGGCCGCCGCGCTGGTGAGCCGCAGCACGGCCTCGCAGTGCACCTTCAGCATCGTCAGTTCGTCCGCCAGCGGGACGTCGAGGAACTCGCCCTTGTTGCCGAACCCGGCATTGTTGACCAGCAGATCGATCGGGCGCTTACGGTCGCCGAGACGTTCCTCGACGGCCGAGATGCCCGACTCCTGCGACAAGTCGGCTGACAGCACCTCGACCTCGACGCCGTGCCGGTCGTGGAGTTCGGTCGCCTGCTCGCGCAGCCGCTTGGTATCGCGCGCCACCAGCACCAGGTTGTGCCCGCTCCCATGGCCTTGGGAGGTGCCTCCGGCGGCCAGTCGCCGCGCGAAGGCGGAGCCGATGCCCGCCGTAGATCCCGTGATGAGTGCAGTCGTCATACGGGCACGCTATCCGGCTGCGGCCCGGCCATGTCCGCCTCAAGCAGACGGGGTGACACGCCGAACTGACGAACCAGGACGATAGGGCGATTTACCCGGACGGCCCGTTCCCTCGCGACTGAACGGGGGTTGGGCGACGCCTGCCGGTGGCGGCCGGAGCCAAGGCGAACGGCCCCGGGGCGAAGGGAAAACTGAACGTGCGTGGAGCGCGGAGAGGGCGCGGCGACAGCGCTGCGTCAGCACTGCGAGAACGCTGTGGGAATGCGGGGCGGGAAAGAAAAGAGGCCGCAGGGGGAAACGGCGGGGAATGCGAGGGAAATACGAAGGGGACGCGACGGGAATGGCGCGGCGGGAATGCGGCGCGTGGTGGAACGGTGGTGGAGGGGGTGACGGAGCGGCCGCCGGGCCGGAGTCCGGCCGGGCCGGAGTTCTGCGCTACTCGGACGCGCGCACAGGGCCCGGAACGACCGCGCCCGGCGCGCCCGCGATACGCCGAACCGCTTTCGCGTACGTCTCCGGGTGCAGCGCCTCACCCGCCGCCAGCACCCGCGGCAGCAGGGCGGGTTCGGTGGTGACCGCGCGGAACAGGAAGGACACGGTCACCTCGTGGTCCGGCCGGTGCGTGATCTCGATGGGGTCTCCGGGGCTGATCTCGCCCGGCTCGATGACCCGCAGATACGGGCCGGGAAGAGCCGCCTGAGTGAACCGCTTCACCCAGCCCCGCTGGTCAAGCCATCCGGCGAACGTCTGGCACGGAACGCGTGGTGAGGTCACCTCAAGCAGCAGCTCGCGGCCGACCCGCCAACGCTCGCCTATGAGAGCGCCGTTGACGTCGAGACCACGGGTGGTGAGGTTCTCGCCGAACGTGCCCGGCGACAGCTCGCGGCCCAACTCCTTCTCCCAGTAGGCGAGGTCCTCGCGTGCGTAGGCGTACACGGCCTGGTCGTTCCCGCCGTGGTTGCGCAGGTCGCAGACGGTGTCCCCGGCGACCCCGCTCGCGCCGGTCCCCTTCGGGCCTGGGGCGCGCACGGCCACCGGGCCGGGAGCGGGGCGTTTGTCGATGCCGGTGACGTCGATATCGGTGTGCACGGTGGGGCGGGCCTGGCCGAGGTTCACGGAGAGCAGCAGCATGGCCGCACGGTACGGGACACGCCCTCAAAGGGGCGAGCGAAATTTACCCAGTGTCTCCAAGCTGGGCTTATGCTTGGAGGATGATCGAGGCTCGCCATCTCCGGGTACTGCGCGCGGTGTCCGCCACCGGCTCCTTCTCCGCCGCCGCTCGCGAGCTGGGCTGCACCCAGCCCGCCGTAAGCCAGCAGATGAAGGCGCTAGAGCAGGCCGCCGGCACGACCCTGCTGGTCCGTACGGGCCGCGAGACGAGGCTGACCGAAGCCGGGCAGGCCCTGGTCAGACACGCGGTGGGCATCCTGGCCGGGCTGACGGCGGCCGAAGAGGAAGTCGCCGCCATCGCCGGGCTGCGCGCGGGCCGGGTCCGGCTGGTGTCCTTCCCCAGCGGGAGCTCCACGCTGGTGCCCACCGCCCTGGCCGAGCTGCGCGCCGCGCACCCCGGTACGCGCGTCTCGCTCGTCGACGCCGAGCCGCCGCGCTCCGTCGAGCTGCTGCGGGCGGGGGACTGCGAGATCGCGCTGGCCTTCCGTTATCCCCGGGTGCGCGGCACTGACGGGGCGACCGACGCCGAGTGGGACGACCTGGCGGTCCGTTCGCTGCTGACCGACCGGCTGATCGGCCTGGTCCCCGAGGGGCACCGGCTGGCGGAGGCGTCGGTGGTGGGGATCGGCGACCTCGCGGGAGAGCCGTGGATCGCGGGCTGTCCGCGCTGCCGCCGCCATCTGGTGGAGGTCTGCGAGGAGGCGGGCTTCACGCCCCGGATCGACTTCGCGACGGACGACTTCCCGGCGGTGATCGGGCTGGTCGGCGCGGGGCTCGGGGTCGCTGTGCTGCCGGAGCTGGCGCTGGAGCCGATACGGCCCAAAGGGGTCAGGACGCTGCGGGTGGAGCCCGCCGTGTGGCGCGATGTCGTGGCGCTCACGCTGCCGGACCTCGCCCGGGTCCCGGCTGTGGCGGCCACCCTGGACCGCCTGGAACTGGCTGCGAAACGCTAGCCACCGGCTCGCTCGCCGCTCGTTGCCCGCTAGCCGCTAGCCGCTAGCCGCTAGCCGCTAGCCGCTACGTCGGCTGTTACGCGTCGCCGGTTGGGCGCCACGCGGCTGTCGCGTGCGGCCAATGGCGAATCGACGGTGGCCGATGGGCCATATGGGTGACGCCGGTGAGGCGGGCGTCGCTGAAACGTTTCTTCACTTCGTGGTCAGTGTGTGTCAGTGCGGTGTCACGCCTGAGGCGGCGATGGCCCGGTGCCGTGCGCGCCCCATCAGCTCTTCGCGTTCGTCTTCGGTCAGTCCGCCCCACACGCCGTACGGCTCCCGGACCGCGAGCGCGTGCGCCGCGCATTGGGCGCGTACGGGGCAGCGCATGCAGACCTCTTTCGCGGAGGTCTCGCGCGCGCTCCGGGCGGCGCCGCGTTCCCCCTCGGGGTGGAAGAAGAGTGAACTGTCGACGCCCCGGCACGCGGCCAGCAGCTGCCAGTCCCACAGGTCGGCGTTCGGACCGGGAAGGCGGGAGAAATCTGCCATTGCTATCCCCTCGGAGCGATCTGATGCGGACGCAGTGCCCACGACCGTACATCCCCTGTGTAAGCAGATGTAAATATGACTCATTGCGAATCTAGCCATAGATGACTCGGAAATGAAGTAAAAGCCACCAAATAGGGCAGATGATCTGGCAGGAGAACCAGTCCGGTCGCAGGGCTGAACCGTGACCGCCCCCTCACGTAGAGTGCCGAAGGGGGTCACTCGATCCCGTAACTCTTTCGGGTGACCGTCGTTGAGAGTGCGAGGCGGTTGATGAATGAAGCTCTCGGGCAAACGTCCGAGGGGGTCAACCGCACAGGTGACGACATGTACCAAGCCTGGAGGCACAAGGTGACGCGCATCAGCTGCGGAGGGCGGCCATGACTTCCGTCCTCGTCTGCGACGACTCCCCGCTTGCCCGAGAGGCGCTGCGCCGCGCGGTCGCGACCGTGCCCGGCGTAGAGCGCGTAACGACGGCGGCCAACGGCGAGGAAGTCCTCCGCCGCTGGGGCGCCGACCGCTCGGATCTGATTCTGATGGACGTACGGATGCCCGGCCTCGGCGGCGTCGAGACCGTGCGCCGACTCCTCTCCGCGGACCCCGGGGCCCGCATCATCATGCTGACCGTCGCCGAGGACCTGGACGGTGTGGCGCTCGCGGTCGCCGCCGGTGCGCGCGGCTATCTGCACAAGGACGCGTCGCGCGCCGAGCTGCGCGCGACGGTCACGCAGGCCCTCGCCGACCCGACCTGGCGGCTCGCGCCGCGGAGGCTGCGATCGGCCGAGATGGGCGCCGCACCCACGCTCACAGCGCGTGAGATCCAGGTCCTCGAAGGCATGAGCCACGGCCGCTCGAACGCTGAGATCGGTCGTGAGCTCTTCCTCTCCGAGGACACCGTGAAAACACATGCCCGGCGGCTGTTCAAGAAGCTCGGTGCCTCGGACCGGGCCCATGCCGTCGCGCTCGGATTCCGCTGGGGCCTTGTCCGCTAGGGCCCGTTTCCGATGCCCCGCCTCGCCCCCGCCCCCCGGGTGGACGACGCCACACACCCCGTAGATCCCGTGTGCCGTGTCATGCCGCGCGGCGGGACTGCGAGCGGGAGTGTGACGCGCCCCGTCTGCCTCGCGGCGGGCGGGGTGGACGGTGGGAGCCGATGCCTCCGGTACCGATTTGGCTGCTTCCTGCGACACCGCCATGCGGTGCGTGACCAGCGAAGAGTGCCCGGAGGCGGGCGAAACAAGGGCGTCTCGCGCGCCTCATGTGGCGGTCGCTTGCTTCAGTTCCGCTCGCGCTGCCGCATCCTTGAGGTATGGAGTTCCTCGGGGACGGCTCGGGCAGGCGTGAGGGGAGGGCGCACGAGATGACGACGGGCGCACCCGCTCATAACGCTTCGGCGCACAACTACGGACGCGGTGCCACGGAATGTTCGGTGCCAAGGCACCATGGACCGATGCGTGAAGACGAGATGCCTGGGTCGACTGTGACGACAGGTCCAGGCGACATCGCGGCTCTCGTCCTGCGCGCGACAGAGGGAGACGAGCGGGCGACCCACGATCTGCTCGCCCGCGTCCACCCGCTGGCCCTGCGCTACTGCCGCACCCGGTTGTCCCGGCTGCCCGGTGACGCGCGCCATTTCGTGGACGACCTCGCGCAGGAGGTCTGCCTCGCGGTCCTGTGCGCGCTGCCTCGCTACCGCGACACCGGGCGGCCCTTCGAGGCGTTCGTCGTCGCCATCGCCGCCCACAAGGTCGCCGATCTTCAGCGTGCCGCGATGCGTCACCCCGGCAGCACGGCGGTGCCGTCCGACGAGATGCCGGAGCAGCCGGACGACTCGCTCGGCCCCGAGGAGCGGGCGCTGCTCAGCAGCGACGCCGCCTGGGCGAAGAAGCTGCTGGCCAACCTGCCGGAGCACCAGCGCGAGCTGGTGCTGCTCCGGGTCGCCGTCGGCCTGACGGCGGAGGAGACCGGGCAGATGCTCGGCATGTCTCCGGGCGCGGTCCGGGTCGCCCAGCACCGCGCGCTCAGCCGCCTGCGGGCCCTCGCGGAGCAGTAGCCCAGCCGCTCGGCAGCGCCCCGCCGCGTACACGCCGGCGCTCGCGGAGCCCGTCGCGCCGCCGCCTCGCCGGGGCGGACGCCGGGCCTGGCCGCCGCGCGGAATGGCACGGCCGCCGAGCCCGTTAGCATGGGAGTCCGCGCCGAGGCAAGACCATCTGGAAGGGTGTCATGACTGACAACGTCGACGGAGTGCCTGAGAAGTTCGCGATGCTCGGGCTGACGTACGACGACGTGCTGCTGCTGCCGGGCGCCTCCGAGGTGCTGCCGAACGCGGTCGACACCTCGTCCCGGATCTCGCGGCACGTGCGAGTCAACATCCCGCTGCTGTCCGCCGCGATGGACAAGGTCACCGAGTCGCGGATGGCGATCGCGATGGCCCGCCAGGGCGGCGCCGGTGTGCTGCACCGCAACCTGTCGATCGAGGACCAGGCGAACCAGGTCGACCTGGTGAAGCGCTCCGAGTCGGGCATGGTGACCGACCCGATCACCGTCCGCCCCGGCGCCACGCTGTACGAGGCGGACGCGCTGTGCGCCAAGTTCCGGATCAGCGGTGTGCCGGTCACGGACGCGGCGGGCAAGCTGCTCGGTATCGTCACCAACCGTGACATGGCCTTCGAGTCGGACCGCACGCGCCAGGTCCGCGAGGTCATGACGCCGATGCCGCTGGTCACCGGCAAGGTCGGAATCTCCGGCGACGACGCGATGCAGCTGCTGCGCCGCCACAAGATCGAGAAGCTTCCGCTGGTCGACGACGCCGGTGTCCTCAAGGGCCTCATCACGGTCAAGGACTTCGTCAAGGCCGAGAAGTACCCGCACGCGGCGAAGGACGCCGAGGGCCGGCTGGTCGTCGGCGCGGCGGTGGGTGTCGGCGACGAGGCGTACGAGCGGGCGCAGGCGCTGGTCGAGGCCGGTGCCGATTTCCTGGTCATCGACAGCGCGCACGGTCACAGCCGGGGCATCCTCGACATGATCTCGAAGGTCAAGTCCAACGTCAGTGTGGACATCGTCGGCGGCAACGTCGCCACCCGTGACGGCGCCCAGGCGCTGATCGACGCGGGCGTGGACGGCGTGAAGGTCGGCGTCGGCCCGGGCTCCATCTGCACCACGCGGGTCGTGGCCGGTATCGGCGTGCCCCAGGTGACAGCGATCTACGAGGCGGCGCGGGCCTGCCACGCCGCGGACGTCCCCCTGATCGGCGACGGCGGCCTGCAGTACTCGGGTGACATCGCCAAGGCCATCGCCGCGGGTGCCGACACCGTGATGCTGGGCAGCCTGCTCGCCGGGTGTGAGGAGTCCCCGGGCGAGATGGTGTTCATCAACGGCAAGCAGTTCAAGTCCTACCGGGGCATGGGCTCGCTCGGCGCCATGCAGTCGCGCGGTCAGGCCCGCTCGTACTCCAAGGACCGCTACTTCCAGGACAACGTCCTGTCCGAGGACAAGCTGGTCCCCGAGGGCATCGAGGGCCAGGTCCCCTACCGCGGCCCCCTCTCCTCAGTGGCGCACCAGCTGATTGGCGGACTGCGCGCGTCCATGGGCTACGTCGGCTCCGCCGATGTGCAGCAGCTGAAGGACAAGGGCCGGTTCGTCCGGATCACGGCGGCGGGCCTGAAGGAGAGCCACCCGCACGACATCCAGATGACGAACGAGGCGCCGAACTACTCGCGTCGCTGAGCTGAGCCGCTGAGCTGAGCCCACAGACCGGCCGCGCTGACGCGCGAGCCGCCCCCGCGCCACCATGAGATGAGAACGTCCGGCAGAGCCCGTGGTCCCGCGACAGCGCGCGGACCGCGGGCTCTGGCACGTCGGCCGGGGGCGCGATTGTCCCGCGCGGTCGTATGGCGGGGATACTGGAACGGCACACCATGAAGGAAGGGCCACACACGTGACTGAGATCGAGATCGGGCGCGGCAAGCGCGGCCGCAGGGCGTACGCGTTCGACGACATCGCCGTCGTGCCGAGTCGTCGCACCCGGGACCCGAAGGAGGTCTCGATCGCCTGGCAGATCGACGCCTATCGCTTCGAGCTGCCGTTCCTGGCCGCTCCGATGGACTCGGTGGTCTCGCCGCAGACCGCGATCCGCATCGGCGAGCTCGGCGGCCTCGGCGTCCTCAACCTTGAGGGCCTGTGGACCCGCTACGAGGACCCGGAGCCGCTGCTCGCCGAGATCGCCGAGCTGGACGAGCGCACCGCGACCCGTCGGCTCCAGGAGATCTACGAGGCCCCGATCAAGGAAGAGCTGATCGGGCAGCGCATCAAGGAGGTGCGCGACTCCGGCGTCGTCACCGCCGCCGCGCTCTCCCCGCAGCGCACGGCGGAGTTCTCCAAGGCCGTCGTGGACGCGGGCGTCGACATCTTCGTGATCCGCGGGACCACGGTCTCCGCGGAGCACGTGTCCGGCGCGGCCGAGCCGCTGAACCTCAAGCAGTTCATCTACGAGCTGGACGTGCCGGTCATCGTCGGCGGCTGCGCCACGTACACCGCCGCCCTGCACCTGATGCGCACCGGCGCCGCGGGCGTCCTCGTCGGCTTCGGCGGCGGCGCCGCGCACACCACCCGCAACGTTCTCGGCATCCAGGTGCCGATGGCGACCGCCGTCGCCGACGTGGCGGCGGCGCGCCGGGACTACATGGACGAGTCCGGCGGCCGGTATGTGCACGTCATCGCCGACGGCGGTGTCGGCTGGTCGGGTGATCTGCCGAAGGCCATCGCCTGCGGCGCCGACGCCGTGATGATGGGCTCCCCGCTGGCTCGCGCCACCGACGCCCCGGGCCGCGGCCACCACTGGGGCATGGAAGCCGTCCACGAGGATGTGCCGCGCGGAAAGCGGATGAACCTCGGCGCGGTCGGCACCACGGAGGAGGTCCTCCTCGGCCCGTCGCACATCCCGGACGGCTCGATGAACTTCTTCGGTGCCCTGCGCCGCGCGATGGCCACCACGGGCTACTCGGAGCTGAAGGAATTCCAGCGGGTCGAGGTGACGGTGTCACCGTCCCAGCACGACAACCGCTGACGCGTGTCTGCGCGCGGGTAGGGCTCTCCTGCTTGCGCCGGTGGCAGATCGCTCACGCGTGACGCCGGTCGGGTGAAACCCTCGGGTCGGCCCTCCTCATTGCCTTAACAGGGCAGGGAGAGGGCCGACTCCTGCGTGCGCGGGCGACGTTCCGACTCGTTCGCTACGAAAGCGGGCCCTGGGCCGTCAGGTAAGTGGCCAGGTAAGTGGCTCGCCGCCACCACTGAGGGAGGCTGGTGTCCTGTCACTCAGAGCGTCTTGAGCGGCTTCCGGTCAACCAAGGCGGCCCGGGTGGAGGGAATGTGTCCGTACCGGGGAAGCACAGTGCCGATGCGCGCGCGATCGGTCTGGTCAACGCCGTTGCCTTGAACGGTAGTTAGTCAGCCTTGAAGCTCACCGGTTTTGTATCGCATTCAATGAACATGTCGGCGGTGCGTCGATACCGCCCCTTTTCCTGGCTGATTCCCGCTCCGCCCTCTGGAGTGAAGATCATCGCCGGGATACTCTCCGCTCGTCATTTCTTGCGCTAAGTGATGCCTGAGCAGTGGATGCGCAGGCTGAAGACGCCCGGAGGGTTAATTTCGAAGAAGTCGACGGCGCGATTCGCTGGCTCGCTGACGCTGGCGACCGCTGCATTGGTCGGAACGATGACGTTCGCTCCTTCGGCGCAAGCCACACCTGCTGACCGCGCAACGTTTCTGCGCAGCCACGGCTACGTCGTTGGCAAGATGGTCAAGATCCACTGTGCGTCAGCCAAAGCCGGAACGGGGATGGCAAAGACGGTGTGCAAGGTCGGGCTCAAAGAGATGGGCGTAAAAGGCAGGGACGCCGATACCGCTTGCGGGTTGAGTTCGAAGTAGGCGCATATAGCTGGGCGGGCCCCGACCGCAGTTGCCGTCGGGGCCCGCCCTTTGTGGTGCTGCTGGCGATCAGCGGTTGGCGAGCTTGTTCGCCGTGGCGAACGCGGCGACCGGCGACAGTGCCATGAAGATGTACGTCACGGCGTTGGCGTCGTCCTTCCAGCTCTCGAACAGGTCGCTGAACTGGTCGAAGAAGATGTCGTTCGCGGACGTGACCTGGCTGCTGTCGCCGCCCATCTTCTCCACGTAGTTGCTCATGTAGTCGTTGGCGACCAGCGCGTAGCCGTACATCTCGCCGAGGAAGACGGCGCCGAGGGCCAGCAGCCCACCGACGATCCACAGGCCCTGGTTGCGGCCGCCGAGCTTGGCGACGACGGCGCCGATGAGGGCGCCGACAGCGACACCCGCGTACGCGAACTTGGTGATCTCCGGCTCCGCGCCGTCCGTGTCAGCGAGAGCGCTCAGGAGAAAGGCGTATAGCAGCGCGCCGACGAGGGCGACAGCAACCGCCGCCAGCAGTGCGAGACCCACGCTGCCCTGACGTGCGGGCTGCGGTGGCGGAAAACCGCCGCCGTACTGGGGCTGCTGCGGCTGCTGCGGGTAGCCGTAGCCACCGGGCTGCTGGGGCTGTTGTGGCTGCTGCTGCCAGTCCTGGCTCATGTAATCCCCCGGGGATGAAGGTGAATGGACCGCGCTCCGGGGACGAGAAGTGTGGAGTGCGGCGAACGATTTCGGAGCCACAAACTAACAGTTCGAGGCGACTATCAGACAAGCCGAAGAGTTGTCCGTGACATGGCTGGGACGCGATGGAGACAACCCGGCCCGCTATGTGCCCATTCGGCGCTGTAGGCCTTCACGAGATGGTTGCGATGTGCGGGTCGTGTGACGCCCTGCTGGGGAGGGGGCGGGCCGGGTGGGTGGCGCGGCCGGGCCCGGGCGGCGGGATGCGTGGCCAGGACCGGGAATCCGGCATAGGGAATAAACTCAGCGTATGGCGCAAAGTAAATCGTTCAGTGGACGTGACATGGGCATCGACCTCGGCACCGCGAACACGCTGGTGTACGTACGGGGCAAGGGAATCGTGCTCAACGAACCATCAGTCGTGGCTGTCAACGCCGTCAACGGCGAAGTGTTGTCCGTGGGGGTCGAGGCCAAGCGCACGATTGGCCGTACGCCATCCAACATTGTGGCGGTCCGCCCGCTGCGGGACGGAGTCATCGCCGACTTCGAGATAGCCGAACGGATGCTGCGGCACTTCATCAAGAAGGTCACCGGCGGGCGGCGGCTGTCCCGGCCCCGGGTCGTCGTCTGTGTCCCCTCCGGGATCACGGGTGTCGAGCAGCGCGCCGTGATGGAGGCCGCCTCGCAGGCCGGGGCGCGGCAAGTGCACCTGGTCGAGGAGCCGATGGCGGCGGCCATCGGGGCGGGGCTGCCTGTCAGTGAGCCGACCGGCTGCATGGTCGTCGACATCGGCGGAGGGACCACCGAGGTCGCCGTCATCTCGTTGGGCGGCATCGTCACCGCGCGCTCCGTCCGCACGGCGGGCGACGCGATGGACGCGGCGATCACCTCGTACATCAAGAAGACGCACGCGCTCGCCATAGGGGAGCGCACGGCCGAGCAGCTGAAGTTGGCCATCGGTTCGGCGGCGCCCTCCGGTTACTGGTCGGCGACCGCCCTCAGCACGCTCGCCAAACGGGCGGAAGCGGATGTCGCCCTGATCGCCACCGAGACGCCCGCGGGCGACGACGCCGAGGAGACGCAGGCCATGCTGCCGCCGGACCGCTGCACCGTGCGCGGCCGGGACCACGCCAGCGGGTTGCCGAAGACCCTGGAGCTGACCGCCGATGAAGTGCGGCACGCGCTCTCCGAGCCGGTGGACGCGATCGTCGCCGCCGTTCGCCAGACCCTGGACGAGACGCCGCCCGAACTCGCCGGCGACATCATGGACCGGGGCATCGTGCTGACAGGGGGCGGGGCGCTGCTCCGCGGACTCGACGCGCGGCTGAGCCAGGAACTGGACATCCCGGTACTGGTGGCCGACGAACCGCTGGACTGCGTGGCGATCGGGACCGGCCGGTGCGTGGAGGATTTCGGCGCGCTGCGGAAGGTCCTGGACGCGCAGCCCCGGCGGGGCATGTCCCTGGCCGCGACCCGGATGTAACGGCGCGGCGGTGACGGGCGCCGCGGCCGCCCACGGCTGACGTTCCCACGGCTGACGTGCCCGCGGTCGCCCGCGTGCCGCTTCGCCGCGAGGGCGGGTCAGAGGCGGTGGGCGGTGCCCGCCGGGCTCGCGCCTCTGGTGTCCAGGAGCAGCTGGGCCTTCACGGCCAGGCCCTGGAGGTCGTAGAGGCGGTGCTGCTGGAGCAGGACGGTCAGGTCGGCGGCCGCGGCGGCCTCGTACAGCGAGTCGGCGCGCGGCACCGGCTGGCCGAGCACGCTCCACTGGGGCACATGGGGGTCGTGGTAGCTCAGCTGGGCGCCCAGCTCCATCAGACGAGAGGCGATCTCGCGGGCGGGCGAGCCCTCCTGGTCGGCGATGCCCGCCTTGTAGCTGACGCCGAGGAGCAGCACGCGGGCACCGCGCGCCGACTTGCCGTGCTCGTTGAGGAGGGTGGCGCAGCGCTGGGTGACGTAGCGGGGCATGCGCCCGTTGACCTCCTGCGCCAGCTCGACCATGCGCAGCGGGTAGCCGAGACTGCGGCCCTGGTACGAGAGGTAGTTCGGGTCGATGGCGACGCCGTGGCCGCCCACACCCGGGCCGGGGCGGAACGCCTGGAAGCCGAAGGGCTTGGTCTCGGCGCAGCGCACCACGTCCCACAGGTCGATGCCGATGTCGTGGCAGAACACGGCCATCTCGTTGACGAGGGCGATGTTGACGTGCCGGTAGTTCGTCTCCAGCACCTTGACCGCCTCCGCCTCGCGGGTCCCTCGGGCGCGGACCACCTTGTCGGCGACCCGCCCGTAGAAGGCGGCGGCCGCCTCGGTGCAGGCCGGGGTGAGGCCGCCGATGACCTTGGGCGTGTTGGCGAAGCCGAAGGCGCGGTTGCCGGGGTCCACCCGGCTGGGGGAATAGGCGAGGTGAAAATCGCGCCCAGCGCGCAGTCCTGAGCCCTCTTCGAGGATGGGGCGCAGGAATTCCTCCGTGGTGCCGGGGTAGACGGTGGATTCGAGCAGAACCGTGGTGTGCGGCCGCAGCTTCGCGGCGAGCGCCCGGGCCGCTTCGCCGACCGCCGACAGGTCGAGGGCCCGGTCGGCGCCGAGGGGCGTGGGGGCGCAGATCACGGCGGTGCGTACGCGGCCGAGCTCGGCGGAGTCGGTGGTGGTCCGGAAGCCGCCGGAGAGCATGCGGCGGATGTCGGCGGCGGACAGGGAGCCGCCGCCGGACTCCGACTGGGCGGGGCCCGAGCCGCCGGTGGGCGGACGGCCCGCGGCGAGTTCCGCGACGGTGCGGGGATCGGGGTCGTAGCCGATGGTGTTGATACGGGCGGCGGTAGCGGCCTGGGCGAGCGGGAGACCGAGGTGGCCGAGTCCGATGACGGCGAGATCTGCGGGCATGGCTGGGCCGTCCTTCCCAAGGCGATTCCGGATGGCGCAATGTCAGACTAAGCGGAAATATGACTCGTATTGGGGATTGGGCGCTTGCCACCGACGCGGTGTTGCCGGTGCGCGCGCCCGCCGACGCGGAGGCCGTGACAGGGCCCGTGGCGGAGGTCGGCGGCGGACGGCGGACGTCCGTGGCGGAGGTCCGTGGCGGTGGGTCACGGTCCGCTGGACTTCCTCGCGTTCATACGGGTGGCCCAAGCGGCCGCGGCGGCGTCGGAGGCTGGCTGTCCCCGGCAACCGCGGTCAAAATCGTTCATAAGCGAGCGTGACCCCGATCACAGCGGGAGGCATTGGTGAGGACAGCGACCCTGGGACCGGTGGAGCGCGCGACAGCGCTGGCCCAGATGGCGGAACACGAGCTGGACGTGCTGGTCGTGGGCGCCGGGGTGGTCGGCGCGGGCACCGCGCTCGACGCCGCGACCCGCGGGCTCGCGACCGGCCTGGTGGAGGCGAGGGACTGGGCGGCGGGCACGTCAAGCCGGTCCAGCAAGCTGATCCACGGCGGCCTGCGCTATCTGGAGATGCTCGACTTCGTCCTCGTACGGGAGGCTCTGAAGGAACGCGGGCTGCTGCTGGGGCGGCTGGCGCCGCATCTGGTGCGGCCCGTGCCCTTCCTCTACCCCTTGCAGCACAAGGGGTGGGAGCGGCTGTACGCGGGCTCGGGCGTCGCGCTGTACGACGCCATGTCCGTCTCCTCCGCGCACGGCCGAGGGCTGCCCGTACACCGGCACCTGACGCGCAAGCACGCCCTGCGCGTCGCGCCCTGTCTGCGCAAAGACGCACTCGTCGGCGCGTTGCAGTACTACGACGCGCAGATGGACGACGCGCGCTACGTCACCACCCTGGTGCGCACCGCCGCCTCCTACGGGGCGCACGTCGCCAACCGGACCCGGGTGGTGGGCTTCCTGCGTGAGGGCGAACGCGTTGTCGGTGCCCGGGTGCATGATGTGGAGCAGGGACGTGAGTTCGAGGTGCGCGCGCGGCAGGTGGTCAACGCCACCGGTGTGTGGACCGACGACACGCAGGCCATGATCGGTGAGCGGGGACAGTTCCACGTGCGGGCGTCCAAGGGCATCCACCTCGTCGTGCCCAAGGACCGCATCCACTCCACCACCGGTCTCATCCTGCGCACGGAGAAGAGCGTGCTGTTCGTGATCCCGTGGGGGAGGCACTGGATCGTCGGCACCACCGACACCGACTGGGACCTGGACAAAGCGCACCCCGCCGCGTCCAGCGCCGACATCGACTACCTGCTGGAACACGTCAACTCCGTGCTCGCGGTGCCGCTCACCCGGGACGACGTGGAAGGGGTGTACGCCGGGCTGCGCCCGCTCCTCGCCGGGGAGTCCGACGCGACGAGCAAGCTCTCGCGCGAACACACCGTCGCGCACCCCGTGCCCGGCCTCGTCGTCATCGCCGGCGGCAAATACACCACGTACCGGGTGATGGCCAAGGACGCCGTGGACGAGGCGGTGCACGCCCTCGACCAGCGGGTCGCCGAGTGCGTCACCGAAGACGTGCCCCTGGTGGGCGCGGAGGGCTACCGGGCCCGGTGGAACGCGCGAGCGGGCATCGCGCAGCGCACCGGGCTCCATGTGGCGCGCGTCGAGCATCTGCTGAACCGGTACGGCGCGCTGGCGGAAGAGGTGCTTGAGCTGATCGAAGCCGACCCGCAGCTCGGCCAACCGCTTCCCGCCGCCGAGGACTATCTGCGTGCCGAGGTCGTCTACGCCGCGTCACACGAGGGCGCACGGCACCTCGACGACGTGCTGACCCGGCGCACCCGGATCTCCATCGAGACCTTCGACCGGGGCACGCGCAGCGCGCGTGAGGCTGCCGAGCTCATGGCGCCCGTGCTGGGCTGGGACCAGGGACAGATCGAGCGGGAGGTCGAGCACTACCAGAAGCGAGTGGAGGCGGAACGCGAGTCCCAGCGCCAGCCGGACGACCTGACGGCGGACGCGGCCCGGCTGGGCGCCCCGGAGATCCAGCCGCTGTAGCCGTGGCGGTGGCCGTGGCCGCCGCGGTGGTGGATGGCCATGCCTGGCGGCCTGGCTGTGGGTTGAGGCTGCGGATGCGGCTGACCGCGGTCTGACTGCGCGGTGGCTGGCTGTGGTCCGACTGGTCCGACTGGTCCGACTGTGTTGTCCCTGTGGCCGTGGCGTGGCTGCGTTCCTGCTTTGCCGTGCCCGTGCCCAGGTGTACGTGCTCGTGCCCGTGTCCGCGCTCGTGCGCGTATCCGTATCCGCTCCGTATGCGCGCCGGTGCCCAGGTCTCCGCGCCGCCCAGGTGTCCGTGTCTGGAGCCGGAGATGGTGGCCTGCGGCTGGCCGGTGTGTCCCGTGCGTCTCGTCTGGCCGCTGTCTCTGCCGGGTGTGACCGCTGTGTGTCCGGTGTGTGGCTACCTGGCCTGTGCCGGGGGCGTGCGATGGGGCAGCGCGCTCGGCCAGGCGGGTGTGAGGAGCCGAATGGCGGACAAACACAGCCCGAATCAGGGACGAACGAAGGGCGAATCGCACGTCGCCCGAAGGCCGGACGGGGGACGAACAGTGGCCGGACACGGGCCCGGCGGGGGCCCGGGAACCCGGTCAGGTAGCCGTAGTTGACGGCGGGGTGCCCGTATGTCCAGGTCAGCCAACCGCAGCGGATCAGCGGGGCACTGCCGGTGGTGTTCGAGGCCGGGTGAGCGGCCCGGCGCCGGGCCGGTACTACCGCTGCTCTGTGGATGAGAGACAATGGACGCTCTGCCAGGGTGGGTTGATCGCAGAGGGGACGCATGTCGGAGGCGGAGCGGACGCAGGGCAAGACTGGGCGCCTCCTGGCTGGGCGGTACCGGCTCGCCGAGGTGCTGGGCCGAGGCGGCATGGGCACGGTGTGGCGGGCACGCGATGAGACGCTGGGCCGTACGGTCGCTGTGAAGGAATTGCGCTTCCCGTCGAGTGTGGACGAGGACGAGAAGCGGCGCCTGATCACCCGTACCCTGCGCGAGGCGAAGGCCATCGCCCGGATTCGTAGCAACGGCGCCGTCACGGTGTACGACGTCGTCGACGAGGACGACCGGCCGTGGATCGTGATGGAGCTGATCGAGGGCCGGTCCCTCGCTGACGTGGTGCGCGACGACGGCGCTCTCACGCCGCACCGGGCCGCCGAGGTCGGTCTGGCGGTGCTCGACGTGCTGCGCGCCGCGCACGGCGAGGGCATCCTGCACCGCGACGTGAAGCCGTCGAACGTGCTGATCGCCGATGACGGCCGGGTCGTGCTGACCGACTTCGGCATCGCCCAGGTCGAGGGCGACCCCTCCGTGACCTCGACCGGCATGCTCGTCGGCGCGCCCTCCTACATAGCGCCGGAGCGGGCGCGCGGCCACAAGCCGGGACCGCCTTCCGACCTGTGGTCACTGGGCGGACTGCTGTACGCGGCGGTGGAGGGCGTGCCGCCGTACGACAAGAGCACGGCCATCGCGACACTTACGGCCGTGATGACCGAGCCGCTCGACCCGCCGAAGAACGCGGGCGTGCTGGAGGAGGTCATCTACGGTCTGCTGGCCAAGGACCCCGCCCAGCGGCTCGATGACGCGGGCGCGCGTGCCTTGCTGACCCGCGCGGTCGCCGCACCGGAGGCAGCCGCTCCGCGGCCGCCCGGCGCGGTCGAGCCGACCCGCACGATGCCGTTGCCCCCGTCGACGGCCACTCCGCCGGCCCCGGCCGCACCTCCGGCTGCGTCCGGCGCGCGGCCGGGCAAGGCCGGCCGGCCGGGCGGAAGGCTGGGCAGGCCGAAGGGGCGGACGGCAGGCGCGGCGGGCGCCGGGGCAGGGGCCGGTGTCGCCGGTGGCGCTGTCACCGGGGGAGCCGCAGGAGCCGCACGGAACGGAGGGGCCGCAGGGGCCGGCGGGCGTGGCGGCAGAAGTGGTGACGGGTCCGCGTCGCGGGCCGACGGTGTGACGACTCCGCCCAGACCCCACTCCGCGCCCGGCTCTCCCGCGGTGGCGGCGAACCCGTCGGGCGGGGCGCCTCGCGCTTCCATCACGGACGTGGTGCCGAAGCGCACACTCGTGATCATCGTGGTGGTCGTGGTGCTGGCCGTCCTCGGTACGGTTCTGGCCTTCGCTCTCAGCGGCGGGGACGACAAGGGCAACGAGGGCAAGGACGGCGGCGACAAGTCCGCTTCCACCGGGGCGAACACGGGTGGTAAGACGGAAGAGGACGCCAAGGAGGGCTCCAAGGACACCGGCGAGCCCAAGCAGCCGACCGAGGACCCCTCGAAGGAGTCCGACAAGCCTGGGAAGAAGCCGGGCGACAAGCCCGACGGTGACGCGGTGCCCGCCGGTTACCGACAGGTGATGGACGGCAAGTTCCACTTCAGCATGGCCCTGCCCAAGGGCTGGGAGCGCCGCCCGGTGCCTGGTTACGCCCTCGGCGGGATCTACAGCGACTCGGGCGGCTTCCCGCGGGTGCAGATCGACTTCAACGACAAGCCGCTGTCGGACGCCGCCAAGGCGTGGCGGGGCGCTGAGTCCGGCGCTTCCCGGACCATGGACAACTATCGCGGGCTCGGCATCGAGCCGGTGAACAACTGGAACGACTACCCGACCGTCGCTGACTGGAGCTTCGAGCGGGAGCAGCGCGGCAAGACGGTGCGGGTGGTCAACCGTGGTTTCAAGGTGGACGGCAAGCGCGGCTACGCCATCATGATCACGTGCGAGAAGGACAAGTGGGCGGAGAAGGAGTGCCGGACACTGCGCGAGACGGCGTTTAAGACCTTCAAGCCCGGGGACTGAGCCCGCGAGACCCGCGAAGCGCTACGGAGACCGCATCCACGGCACATGACCACCTACGTGACCACCCACGCGACCCACCTGCATGGCGATGTACGGGAGCACGTCCGGGTCGCGTACGCACTCCGCATGGCCCGCCTGACGAGCCCGTACTCGCCACCTACTCGCCACGTGGTCACTACGTACTCACCACGTCTACGGACGCGGCGGACCGGGCAGGCTGGGCGCACCGAACAGACTGGGCGGAGTGGACAGACCGCTCGGCACGGTGCAGCTTGGGCACGTATCGTGAGAAGTCGCGGCCGTACGTAGCTCCAAAGAGTGGGAAAACGACCAGAATTGACGGTTACGTGCGGTGAGCATCGGGCGAATCGCGCGCTGGGGAGGCGTCGTGGACGACTACGCGGGTCGGGTGCTCGCGGACCGCTACCGACTGCCGTTGCCGCCTGCCGACGAGTACGAGTTCGTCGAGACGCGTGCGTTCGACACCTACAGCGGACAGGAAGTCCTGGTCAGACAGGTCCCGTTGCCTGAGGTCGTGGACGCGGAAGTCGTCGGTGACGGCCCCTCGTACGGTGGGTCTTCCCGGGCGGGCCAGGACGCGCGGGGCCGGGCAGGCCACGGGCCGGGCGACCCGGCCGTACGGCGGGCCATAGACGCCGCGACCGCCGCCGCGCAGGTGCCCGACCACCCCCGACTCGACCAGGTTTTCCACGTCTTCGCCGAGACGGGCAGCCTGTGGATCGTCAGCGAACTCGTTCCGGCCCGCCCGCTCGCCGCGCTGCTCGCGGAACGCACACTCAGTCCGCATCGCGCGGCCGAGATCGCAGCCGATGTCCTCACCGCGCTGCGCGCCCTGCACGCACACGGCTGGACCCACCGCAACATCACCGCCCGCACGGTCCTCGTCTGTGACGACGGACGCGCGATGCTCACCGGCTTGGCGGCGGGCGCGGCCGAGGAGGCGCTGTGCGGTTACGACCCCGTGCCGGAGGCGCTGCGTGCGGCGCGCGTACCTGAGCCGAGGCCACCGGCGCGGACAGGTCCGGGCGCGGACGGCCCCCGAGGGTCGCGGCCCGGACACGGCGAGTGGGTCGACGCGGGCGCGGTGCCCTCCCCGGGGCGCCGGTCGGCTACGAGCACCGAGCCAGGGCTCGGCGGAGGGCCGGGCTGGCGCGGCGAAGCGGCGACTGGCGCCGGACGCGCGCCAGGTGCTGGGCACGCGCCCGCTCCTGGGCGGGTGCCTGGTGCGCGGGCGGCGGCGGACTCGGGCGCCGCGCTGGCCGCCCGGCCGGGGGCTGGGCCGGCAGAGCGGGGTGGCTCGCCCGGCGTAGGTGAGGCGGTCCCCTACGACCCGGAGGCAGGCACTTCGCAACGTGCCCCGACCGTCCGGCAGGGACCGGTCGGGCCCACGTATCGCGACCAGGGCCACGCGGGCGGCTTTCCCGCACCGCGAGGCGCGAGTGACGACATCAACCGAGCTGACGACGCCCGTCATGGTGCTGCTGCGGGGCACGAGGCCGGGCGCGGCGTGGGGCACGGTGCGCACATGCCGCACAGCGGCCCGGCCGGAAGCCGCGCTGCGGGGGCGGGCGGCCCGGAAGGCGCCGATGCCTGGGGCGGCGCGCTGCCCAGGGCGCCGCGAGCAGGCGCCATCGCCGCGTATCGCGCCGGAGCCCAGGCCGCAGCGAGGGCGAACGTCGACGGAGTGAGCGACGAGCAAGCAGGCGGCGGCGCGACCGGCGGAAACGGAGCCGGTGGCAGAGGAGCCGGCGGCAGCGCGACCGGTGGAAATGGAGCCGGTGACAACGGGGTCGCCGGTCACGGCGGCAACGGCGCCGCCGATCATGGTGGGGACGGCCTTGAGCGGCGCCCCGGTGCCGAGGGTGGCTGGCCCGAGAGGACCTGGGCGGCCGATGACCGTACGGCGACCGGCCACCACCCCCCCACCGACAACCGCCCGCCCAGGGGCACCCGCCCGGCCGCGCCCGACTCGCGGAATCCTGGTGCCGGTTCCCGGGCGACGGCACCTGGTTCATGGGCGGCGCCGGACTCGTATGGGTCGGCGGCCGAGCCGTCGCGAGCGGGAGGGGCAGCGGGGCCCCACACATCTGGCGGCCCTGCTGGCCCGGGTGCCCCGGGCATCCCTGGCGCCTCTGGTGCCGCTGGCGCGGTCGGCGCCGCGACCAACGTCTCCGCCGAGCGTGGCTTTGACGCCGCGTCCGGCCACGCGACGTACCGGGGGCCCGATACCGCCCTCGCCGCCGAGCGGGCGCGCCAGGCGCGGATCGTCGTCGTCGGTGCCGTCACCGAGCGCTGGTCACCAGAGCAAGCGGGACCCGTCTACGAGAACTGGCGGCTCGCGCCGCCCGTGGGACCGGCGGCCGACCTGTGGGCGGTCGGTGTGCTCCTCTTCCGCGCCGTCCAGGGCCACTCCCCGTATCCGGAGGAGAACGCCACCGAACTCGTCCAACTGGTGTGCGCCGAGCCGCCCGCGTACGCGGAGGAATGCGGCGCGCTGCGACCGGTCGTCGAGTCGCTGATGCGCCAGGACCCGACCGAGCGCCCGGACTTCGAAGAACTGCGAGGCTGGTTGCGGTCGCTGATCCGGTCGGCGCCGGAGCCTGACGTCGGAAGCCGGACGGTGACCGTGCCCTCGTTCGGGCCGAGCGGCCCGGCCGACCCTCGGCGGCTGCCCATCCTGCGTCGGCGTGGCGAACTCGTGCGCCGCCGCCGTGGGGCCGGTTCCGTCCACGGACGCCATCGGCACAAGCGAGGGAAGCCGCCGCGCGGCGCCCGCGAGCCACACGAGCCGCGTGAGACACGCGAGCCGCTGCTGCGTCGGGAGCCACAACTGCGCATGGAGTCACGCGACGCTCCCGCGTTGCGCGTCGCGCGTACGCCCGGCGCGCGCAAGCCCCGCAGCCTCGGCCGGACGCTGCTCGTGGCCATCCTGTTGGTGCTCGTAGCGGCAGTGCTGTACGCGATGCTGTTCATGCCGAGCTCCAAGGAGAACCAGGGCGCTGACCGCACCGGGGCCGTGGGCTCACGCACCAGCGCTGCCCAGCAGCCCTCGGGCTCGGGCGCGGACTCGGACTCGGACTCGGAGGACGCTGATTCGGGGAAGGACAGCGCCGGTAAGAACGGTGATGAGCCGCCTGGCGGACAAGAGGCACAGTCCACTGACGCGGTCGGCCTGGCCAAGGGCTTCGCGGTCCGCAAGGACCCCGAGGGATTCCAGCTCGCCGTCTCCGACGGCTGGCAACGCCGCGCTGCCAACAGTCGCGGACAGGTTCGCTATCTCGGCAGTGAGTATGAACTGATCGTTGTGCCGGGCCGCGACACCGTCTCCGAGTACGGCAGCGACCCGATGGTCTACCAGCAGGACCAGGAACCGGAGCTGGCCCCGTACCGCGAATCCTCCTGGGCCTCCGCCTCTGGCCTGCGCCGGATCGACGTCGGAAAGACGGCGATGGCCGAGGGAGCCTTCAGCTGGAAGGACAGCAGCGGCCGCCAGGTGTATGTCCGCAACCTGGCCATGATCCTCGACGGCCGCTACCACCTGGTCCAGGTCATCGGCCCGGCCAAGGAACGCCGCTACGTGGACCGCTACTTCGACCAGGCAACCGCCACCTACCGCTCCACACGCTGACGGTCAGCAGTCGCGCAGTCGCGCAGTCGCGCAGTCGCGCAGTCGCGCAGTCGCGCAGTCGCGCAGTCGCGCAGTCGCGCAGTCGCGGATTTGGGGAGACGGGCAGACGGACGGGGCGGTAGGCCGGGCCACCTGGTGAGTCGGGTGACGTGTGATCAGGGTGTGGGCGCGGGAGAAGCCGAGGTATCCGTACCGGTATCAGTACCGGTATCGGTATCAATATCGGTATCGATCAGGAGTTGTTCCCGGCCGATGCGGAACATCCGGTCCTGCTCGGCGGTGTGCGCCTTCGTCGCCGAGGTGTCGATGTGCAGTTGATAGACGCGTCCTTCATGGCCCGACACGAAGAGCTCGACGCGGCGGCGTTCCTCCTTCTTGCCCCGCAAGTGGTAATCGACATCCATCCATCGCACCTCCAGCCCGTACCAGTCGAGCGTGTGCGTACGCGCACGCACGTCCGCCATCGATGACTTCTTGGTCTCGCGGTACTCCTGAAGCTGCTTCTTCGCCGCGTCGGCAGCGGTCGCACCACGGCCGGTGTCGCGCTTGAGGCCGATGGTGAAGGTCTTCTTCTTCCCCTCCACCCAGCTGGCCTGGTTGCGGTCGTTCTCCCGGTCGTCGCCGCCGTCGCCGTCGCCGTCGCTCGGTGTGTAACCGGCTGGCAAGGCGAGCGTGGCCGATGCGGTCATACGTCAGCGCCCGCTCATGCTCACTGGGGGCGTCCGGCAGCCGGGTTCCTTGATGGCGACCTCGCGGCCGACGAGTTCGTCGGTGGCCTGCCAGACGGTTCCGAGTGCGCCGTCGCCGAGGTGATCACCGAGCCGGTAGCGGCTGGCGAGCAATCACTGATTGCGGAACTGCCGCGGAGTGTGACCCGGAGTCCGCCCCTCCGGCGGTTGTGCCCCCGACATCCCGTCCTCCCCTCCGTGCGCCATGTACCCCATCATCGCTCGGAGCTGACACGTACGGTGCGGAAGGGGGCAGTTAGGGGTCAGGTACCCGCGAAACGTTCACGGAGACGATATTTGAGGACTTTCCGGAGTGCATCATTCCGGGGAAGCGCGTCGACCACCTCAAGCCGCTCGGGCAGCTTGTATGCGGACAAGCCCGCCTCGCGCAGATACGCGACGACCGCGTCGAGCGTCAGCGCTGCGGCCCCGCTGGGCTGCTCGACGACGGCGCAGACAAGCTCGCCGCGTACCGCGTCGGGCAGCCCGATGACGGCGGCGTCAGCGATATCCGGATGCTGGTAGAGCAGTTGCTCGATCTCCAGCGCTGAGATGTTCTCGCCCTTCCGAATGATGATGTCCTTCGACCGCCCGGTCAGTACGAGGTAGCCGTCAGAGGTGAGATACCCACGGTCTCCCGTGCCAAGGAACCCTTCGGCGTCGAAGGACTCGGCCGTCTGCTCCGGATCGAGGTAGCCGAGACAGACGGCCTCGCCGCGCAACCGGATCTCCCCCTCCACGCCCGCACCCGTGACCGCTCCTCTTCCAACTCGCTCAACTGACTCATTCCCCTCAGCTGCGACGCCTGCGACGCCTGCGACGCCTGCGACGCCTGCGACGCCCGCGATGCCCGCGACGTGCGCCCCCGCGCCCAGTCGACCGGACGCGCCCAGCCGATCGGCCGCGCTCGGGTAACCGGCCGCGCCCGTGTGATCGTCCACGCCCGCGTGATCGGGCACGATGCGAATTTCCATCCCCTCCGGCGGGCGCCCCTCCGTGGTCGCCAGACGCTCGGCCGTGTCGTCCGGCGACCCCATGGTGATCATGGGCACCTCGGTCATGCCGTAGCCGTGGGTGAGCTGGCAGCCCAGCTCCCGTACGACCTCGTAGTACAGCTCGGGAGGTTTGGGCGCGCCGCCCCCGGCCAGGAGGCGGAGTGTGGGGATGAGCTTGTTGTCCGGGTCCTTGCGCTGTTCCGCGAGGAAGGCCGTGTAGAACGCGGTGCTGCCGCCCGCGACCGTCACACCGTGCCGCCGGTACGCCGCCAGCGATCCCGGCAGCGCGAACTGCTCGAAGAGGACAGCGGGACAGCCGTTCAAGAGCAGCATCACCGTGTAGTCAGGCCCCGCGACATGGGCGTACGGGAAGGCCATCGACCCGACGTCGGACGGGCTGAGCTGAAGCGCGTGGCCCAGGCAGGCGCCTGCGGCGATCAGCCCCCGGTCGCTGTGCAGCACGCCCTTGGGGGCCGAGGTGGTGCCCGAGGTCCAGTAGATCCAGTGCGCCGCGCGCCCATCAGCGGCGGAGGGGGGTGGCGGAAGGATCGCCGGGTCGGCCTGGGGCAGCACGTCGTACGCGGTGAAGACAAGCGGCGGGTCGGGAAGCTCCAGGGCGAGGCGATAGGCCATCGCGGCGTAGTCGAAACCGCGCCACACACCGGGAATGGCGAAGAACTGGGCCTGCGTAGCACGTAGCGCGAACCCGGTCTCGCGTCCCCGGTAAGAGGGGATGAGCGGAGTCTGCACGGCACCGATGCGGGCGAGAGCCAGGGACAGCACCACCGTTTCGATGCGGGTGGGCAGCTGCCAGGCGACGCGGGTGCGTGGTCGTACGCCCAGCTCGTAGAGCCCGGCAGCGACCCGCTCCGCCCACGCGCGCAGCGACCCGAAAGTCAGCCCGCTCGCCACCTCAGGTCGCGAGCGACCTCCCGCAGGCTGAGAGTGGCCGGGGGATGGGCTCGCGCAGGGAGCAGGGTCGCGCGCTGGTTGGGGATCGGAACCCGGTTGAGGTGAGGGGGCGTGTGCCTCGGCGGTAATGAGAGCTGGAGCGCCGGGTGTCAGGCGGGCGCGCCGGTCGACCAGGTCCCACAGGGTGATGGAGGTCGCGAGTTCGTACGCGGTGCCGGTCTCGGTGTCGGACATGCCGCTCCCCGGGAACTGACAAACAGCCAGACAGTGCGGGAAGCGTAGGGGGTCACGCCTTGTCGGTCCAGGGCCACGGTACTAGCCTAATCTGACGGACCGTCAGGAATCTGGCGGCAGGTCGGCCTTCTCCGGCCGACCGCACGGCGACGGCCCCTACCAGGTCGGTGCGGTCGTCTGCCGACGTACCGCGGCGCGTTCTGCTCCGTGCCCCCACCCAGCGGACGCGCGGGGGCGCGGAGTGATCCGCCCGGAGGCCACCGCACGCCGGTCCGCCCAGTCCGCCGGCCCAACGGCCGCTCAGTCCATTTGCAAAGGTGAGGGGAACCCCGTGGAGCTACCGCGCATCGTGAGCGTCGACGACCATGTGATCGAGCCCGCGCATCTCTTCGAGACGTGGCTGCCCACCGCATACCGGGACCGGGGACCCAAACCGATAACGGCGGGCATCGGGGAACTGGCGTACCGCGGCGGCAAGTACGTCACCACCATGGACGACAACGGACCGCCGACGGACTGGTGGGTCTACGAGGAACTGACCTTCCCGTACAAGCGCAACATCGCAGCCGTCGGGTTCGACCGCGACGCCATGACCCTGGAGGGCATCACAAGGGCGGAGATGCGACGCGGCTGCTGGGACCCGGCAGCGCGACTGCGTGACATGGACCTCAACCACGTCGAGGCGTCGCTGTGCTTTCCGACCTTCCCGCGCTTCTGCGGCCAGACGTTCGCCGAGGCGCACGACAAGGATGTCGCGCTGGCGTGCGTGCGCGCGTACAACGACTGGATGGTGGAGGAGTGGTGCGGCGACAGCGGCGGCCGCCTCATACCGCTCTGCCTGATCCCGCTCTGGGACATCGATCTCGCGGTCGCCGAGATCCAGCGGAACGCGGCGCGCGGCGTGCGTGCCGTGACGTTCAGCGAGATCCCCACCTACCTGGGGCTGCCCAGCATCCACAGCCGCTACTGGGACCCGTTCTTCGCCGCCTGCCAGGACACCGGGACCGTCGTCAACATGCACATCGGCTCGTCATCCCAGATGCCGGCTGCCTCCCCAGACGCTCCTCCCGCCGTGCAGGCCGCGCTGTCCTTCAACAACGCGATGGCTTCGATGATGGACTTCCTCTTCAGCGGCGTCCTGGTCCGCTTCCCCCGTCTCAAGCTGGCCTACAGCGAGGGCCAGATGGGCTGGATTCCGTACGCGCTGGAACGCGCCGACGACGTCTGGCGGGAACACCGGGCATGGGGCGGCGTACGCGATCTGATCCCGGAGCCGCCTTCCACGTACTACTACCGGCAGATCTTCTGCTGCTTCTTCCGTGACAAGCACGGAGTGGCCTCGCTGGACGTCGTCGGCCGCGACAACGCGACCTTCGAAACGGACTATCCGCATGTGGACTCGACGTTTCCGCATACGAAGGAGGTCGCGCTCGATCACGTCCGTGGCCTGGACGACGCGACGGTCTACAAGCTGATGCGCGGCAACGCGATCCGCATGCTCGGCCTCGACCTGGACCGCGGACTTGGTCACGGCCTGCATCGCGACCCGCATCGCGGCCGTGGTCCTGTTCGTGGCGTGGCCCCGGGCTCGGTCCCGGAGCCGGTCGCGAGCCTGGACCGCGACCTGGGCTTCGACCCTGTCCGTGAGCCGCGTGGAGGCACGGGCCCGGACCGGGGCGCTGGTGAGCCGGGCGCTGACGCGGGCGCCGACCTCTGATGGAACTGGCGTACACGGAAGAGGAGGAAGCCTTCCGGCGACGCCTGCGGAGCTGGCTGGCCGACGTGCTGCCGAAGCTCCCCGCCAGGCCCGACCCCGCCGACTGGCCTGCGCGACGGGCCTACGACTGTGCCTGGCAGCGCCAGTTGTACGACGCGGGCTACGCGGGGCTGCACTGGCCGGCAGTCGCCGCCCCCCCTGCCACCTCTGCCCCCAGTCTTCTACCCACTACCGCTCCCACCTCAACCCCCACCCAGCATCTGATCTACCTGGAGGAGACCGCGCGGGCGGGCGCTCCCTACGTGGGGGCGACCTTCGTCGGGCTGCTGCACGCAGGGCCGACCATCGCCGCTGAGGGGACGGCCTGGCAGCGGACCCGCTGGCTGTCACCCATCCTGCGTGGCGACGAGGTCTGGTGCCAGGGCTTCTCAGAGCCCGAAGCAGGCTCCGACCTGGCGTCCCTGCGTACCCGCGCGGTCCGCGACGGCGATACGTACGTCGTCACCGGCAGCAAGATCTGGACCTCGCACGCGCAGGTCGCCGACTGGTGTGAACTGCTGGTCCGAACCGAGCCGGTGAGCGAGACCGTGCCCAAACACCGCGGACTCAGCTGGCTGGGCCTGCCGATGACAGCGCCAGGCATCACCGTCAGGCCCGTCCGCACGCTCGCCGGGTCCACCGAGTTCGCGGAACTCGCGCTCGATGAGGTACGGGTGCCGGTCTCCCACCGCGTGGGAGACGAGAACGACGGTTGGCGGGTCAGCATGGTGACGCTCTCCTTCGAGCGCGGCACGGCCTTCGCCGGGGAAGTCGTCGCCTGCCGTCGCCTGCTGCGGGAGCTGGCCGGCACTGCACGGGCCAACGGGCGGTGGGACGACCCCGTACTGCGGCGCCGCCTCGGACGGCTCGCCGCCGACTTCACCGCGCTGTGGCGTCTCATCCAGCGCAACGTGAGCGCCGCACAGCATGCGCGGCGCGCCGGAGGCGGCGGGGTGCCTGGCGCGGGCGCGTCCGTATTCAAGCTGCGGTACTCGCACGCACGGCAGGAACTCTACGAGGCCGCCGCGCAGGTACTCGGCCCCGCCGCGCTGGACGCCGCACACCCCTGGGTCACGGACCGCTTGTCGTCGCTCGCCTACACGATCGCCGCGGGGACGACGGAGATCCAGCAGAACATCGTCGCCGAGCGCGTACTCGGCCTGCCGAAAGACCGGTGATCCGACCGTGGACCTCCACCTCACGGAAGAGCAGCGCGCGCTACGCGCGAGCATGCGGGAACTGCTCGCCACCCACGACCCACGCGAACGCCTGCGGGACGCCGTCGACCAGGACCCGGTCTATGGGGGCCTCGTCCGCAGGGACGTGGCCGGCGCCATGGAGACAGAAGCGGGTGCGGCAGCGGGGGAGGCGGCGGAGGCTGGTGATGCCGGTGGTGGCCCGTCGGCCCGGCGAGCGGCCTTGGACCGAAGGCTGTGGCGGGCGCTGGGCGAGACCGGTTTCTTCGCGCTGTGCCTCGCCGAGGACCGGGGAGGTGTCGGGCTTGGCCTCCCCGAGGCCGTGCTCCTCTTCGAAGAGGCGGGGCGCGCGCTCCTACCAGGACCGCTGGTCGCCACACACCTGGCGGCGGGCACGGTGGCGGGCGCGGCCGACGGCACGACGGTGGTGACAGTGCTGGACTGGGCCACGACAAGGGGATACGCAGCCACGGCCCCGGAGACCGACGTGGACGGTGGCGCGCAGCCTTCCAGTCCACTTGTCGAGCACCTGGACGCGGCGGACGCCCTCCTCGTCCTCGACGGGGAAGGCGACAACGACGGTGGCGGCGTCGGTGTGCTCTCCCCGGCGGCTCTGCGCGCCGCGACGGCCGTGCTGCCCCTGCGGTCGGTGGACCCTGCGACGCCACTGCACGCTGTGAGAACACCTTACGGAAGGCCTCTGACACCACCCGCCTGTGTCAGCACGGCGGGGCCCCCGGGCGCGCGTCCGCCGCGTGCCCCCGAACAAGAGAACCTGGCGGTTCGGGACGGCCCCCGGGAACCGCCGGAACGGGAAGCGCGGGCGGTAGTGCCCGGGCCGGGCCGCGGACCGGCAGCGGTGGGGGCGCGTTCGGCAGCTGCGTTGCGTCGGGAGGGCGCGCTGTTGACCGCGGCGCAGCAGTTGGGAAGCGCGAGCCGCACAGTCGAGATGGCGGTCGAGCACGCCAGGAGCCGTGTCCAGTTCGGTCGGCCGATCGGTGCCTTCCAGTCCGTGAAGCGACTCTGCGCGCGGATGCTCGTACGGGAGGAAATGGCCCGAAGCGCGGTGTACGCCGCCGCCGTCCTGGGCGGGGCGCACGACATCGACGTAGCGAAACTGCTCGCCGACGAGGCCGCGGTCGGCAACGCCCGCGACTGTCTGCAGATCCATGGCGGAATGGGCTTCACCTGGGATTCGGACGTACATCTGCACCTGAAGCGGGGATGGCTCAGGGCGGAGCAATGGCGGACGGCGACGGCGGCCGAGGAGGCCCTGGCGGCAGAACTCCTGGAGGTGAGCGGTGGCCCGGTTTCGCAGCCTTCAGGGGCTGAAAAGCCGAGGCGGGAGTTATTGGCCGATATGGGACAGGAGGGTAAAGGTGACGAACGAAGAGGGGATACCACCGCACTTGGCCAGACTGGCGCAGGATGGGCGCAAAGTTAGCTATGCGTAGTCACTCAGCGTCGATATCGGGTTGTGTCCTCAGCGTGACTTGTTACAGGGGGGAGTCGGCCTCACCCTCCGGTACGCTCCGTTGGATGCGAGCAGTGCTGAAGCGCAACGACCCCGGCCGCGCCATGGCGGCGGCTTCGGGCATGCGAGAGTGCGCGGCTCACGAGGGGTGCAGGCCACTTATGGCGCCCCGTTGTTCGACTCCTCACGGCGCGCGTCGCACAGTATGCACTACGCGTACTCCTTGGCGCTTGAATATGCCCGAAGCGCTTGGTGAGGTGACTGTACGTCAACCATGCTGTCTCGTAGAGGAATCACGTTCCGTGACCCTTGAGAGGCGCGAGGCGATGT
Source organism: Streptomyces sp. A01 (assembly GCF_059026195.1). NCBI lineage: Bacteria > Bacillati > Actinomycetota > Actinomycetes > Kitasatosporales > Streptomycetaceae > Streptomyces > Streptomyces sp. A01. The sequence continues at coordinate 246,823 of NZ_JBWLKN010000007.1, forward strand.
GTCCGCCGGTTCGGATGGTGTGAGCGGTGCAGGTGCTTCAAATGCAGATGGAGGTCCGGCCTGACCCGGCTGAGGTCGGGCGGGCTCGCCGATGGGCGCGTTCCCGGCTCGCCGGTTCAGGAATAGGCGTGGACGAGCCGCTGGCCGAGACGCTTGTCCTGTTGATCTCGGAGCTGGTGACCAACGCCGTGGTGCACACGGGGTGTCCCGCGGTCCTCCGCATGCTCTTCCCGGAACAGCGCGGTGGTGCGGTCGGCGAAACCGCGGACATGGGGGCGTCGGCGGGTGCCGCCTATGGTGGCGGCGGCCTTTCGGACTCGGAACCCGGAGCTGAGTCCGCGGGCGGCGCCAGGGTTGGAGCCGGCGCTGGCGCGGGAGTCAGGATCACCGTGGCGACGGTCCGCGTGGAGGTCACTGACGCCAGCCCCCGGGCCCCGAGGCCTCGGCGCGCCGAGGGCGATGACACCAACGGGCGTGGCCTGGAACTGGTGGATGGACTCGCCGACCGCTGGGGCTGGCGGCCGGAGGGTGCCGGCAAGAGCATCTGGTGCGAGGTGGATCGCCAAGGTCCTGCGCCGGTCGCGGAGCGGGCCGCTGCACCCGTACCTCAGGCGGCGCCATCCAGCGTGACGCATGCCAGGGGCCGGGATGGGACATATGCTGGCGCGTTCGGCTCACGCCAAACTGCGACAAATCCGGCTTAATTCGCGAAGTCGCGATCAGGTGTTGACGTGGCGTACTCGTTTGATCACGCTTAGGTTCAGCGATTCGCTGTGAGGGGACGTCGAGGGCTCCTCGGACCTGTGATTCAGCCTGGTTCGATCGGATGACTTCCTCGGCGAGCGCGGGTCGCGGTTCGGCGCGTCGGCAGGGCGGTAGCGCCGGAGCGAGGTGGCGGTGCGCTGTGCCGTGCTCGGGGCGCGCACAGGTGCACCGCCACCTACCCACATCCGGCATCGTCCTCGCTGTAACGCGGCACTAGATCCCATAGGCCGCACTGGGCGCACCAGGCGTGGGCCGGGGACCGGGCGAGCCAGGCCGGGCCACGGAGGTGCCGGGGCGGGTCGCGAAACCGCCGGGGGAAGGGCTCTTGGTCCTGGTCGGGGTCGCCAGTCCAGGCGCGCCCGCTGAGGGCCCAAGCCGGGGACGTCAAGCCCGAGACGTCAAGCCGGGATCATCAGAAGATCGCTACGGGGGCCACAGGGGCGCCCGTCCCTCCGGTGAACGGCTCCGGGGTCGCGGTCAGCAGAAACTCGTACCGGCCCTCGGCCGCGCACACATCGGACAGCTCCTCCAGGTTCCAGTTCTGGCCTTGCATCATGCCCATCTCAACAAGGTCGAGCGCGTGCACACCCAGCCAGAGGCCGTCGATCTCCGGCGGGAAGATCTCAAAGGTGAGTGTGTCGTTGGCGACGGCGGCGACATCGCGGGCGTGAAACCACTCAGGTGTACGGATGGACAGCCCCGGCGAGGGAAACGCGTATGCCTGCCGGTCGCCTGCCAGAAAGTGCCGCATCTGTCCGGTCCGCACCAGCACGACGTCGCCGGGGCGGACGGTGACGCGGCCTGTCTCCTCGGCGGCGTCCAGATCTTCGGGCGTGACAGCGTACGTACCAGCCAGCCGCCCGGACGCGGTCGGCAGCCCGGTGCTGGGCGGGGGCGTGAGCCCGGAGGGCGGCGCACCGGGGCCCGTAACGCCCGGCCCTCCATCGCGTATCGCGCGGACGCGCGGGATGTCGAGAAGCACTCCGCGTGAGATGAGGTGCCGCACCGTGCCGATGCCACTGAAGCTCGCGCGGTTGTGGGCGGTGACCGAGTGGGCAGGACGGCCGTTGTAGATCCTTCCGGAGTGCGAGACATGGGCCAGCCCGTCCCAGTGAGTGCCCGCCTGAAGGCCCATCGTCGCCACGTCGTCGCTGGTGGCCACGGCACCTGGGCCGAACATCTCCATGTTGATCGCCGTCATGGTGTGCAGCGGGTTCACCCGGCCGGGGATCAAGCCGGTCTGCACGCCGTCCTGTTGAAGCGGCAACGCGAGTGGAACACGCCGACCCGTCCTGATGGCCGACGCCGCCGAGCGCACCACCCCGTCAGTGACCAAATTGAGGGTGCCCAGCTCATCAGCTGCGCCCCAGCGCCCCCAGTTGTTCACGCGCTGGGCGATCTCGTGGAACTCGGGCGGCAGTGTCATGGCGCCTCTTCATGTCGGGCCCGGGGGAGTGACCGCGGCCCGGCGGTCACCCCATGACGTACAAGCGAATGGGCGGCTGTCCCGAGGTTGTCGCGCGCCTTCGGACTCCGGCCGCGACCAGACACTCTCGTGCCGGTGCTGATTCGCTCACGCCGCCGCCCGAATACCAGGCCGCGCTGCCGCCTGGATGTGGCGGGCCGCTGTGTGTGGTGCGGAGCGTCCGGCGCTGAGCGTCCGGGCGGCCTTTGGTTGTCTCGCCGGTTTCTTCTTTGGTGATGGGGCTTGTGCTGGAGCTCGTGTCTGCTCCTAGAATCTAACGGGCCGTCAGAAACGGCGGGAAGGGGCTCGGCGTGGGGAACTTCTTGGCAGGCAAGGTCATCGCCGTCACCGGCGCGGGGCGAGGCATCGGGCGCGCGGTGGCCGTCGCCTGTGCGGCCGAGGGGGCGCGGGTCGTTGTCAACGACTACGGGGTGCCCTTGGACGGACTGGTCACCGCGGGGACGGGCCCGGCGAGCGAGGTGGCCGAGGCCGTGGTCAAGGAGATCGAGACGGCGGGCGGCGAGGCGGTCGCCGTCGCCGACGACGTGTCGACCATGGTGGGTGGCCAGCGGATCGTGGACACGGCCCTGGAGTGTTTCGGGCGGATCGACGGTGCCGTGTGCGTCGCCGGAATCCTGCGCGAACGGATGCTCTTCAACATGTCCGAACAGGAGTGGGACCCGGTGATCGCCACCCATCTGAAGGGGACGTTCACCGTCTTCCGGGCAGCTTCAGCGGTCATGCGGCGACAGGGCGCGGGGACCCTCATCGGGTTCACGAGCGGCAACCACCAAGGCAGCGTCGCGCAGGCTAATTACGCCTCAGCGAAAGGTGGAGTCATCTCGTTGGTACGCAGCGCTGCCCTGGGTCTGCACAAATATGGGGTGACTGCCAACTGCGTCGCCCCCGTCGCCCGGACGCGCATGTCCGCCCAGGTGCCGATGGAACTGACAGAGATCGGCGAGCCGGAGGACGTAGCCGCGCTTGTCGTCTACCTGCTGAGCGAGCGGGCGCGGGAAGAGAAGATCACCGGCCAGGTGTACACGGTCGCCGGGCCGAAGATCGCGGTGTGGGCCCAGCCGCGCGAACTCCGTGCCGCGTACACCGACGGGGCCTGGACGCCGCAAAAGATCGCCGATTTCCTCCCTGGCACGGTCGGCGTCGATCCGATGCCGATGCTGGCGCGGCTCGACGCGATGGCCGCAGCCGCCACCAGTGACCAGCGCCCCAATAGGTAGGTAGTGGGGGCGGGCGCCCCACCAACGTCCGGAGAGTGTTTTGGGCAGGGGGCGGAGCGGTTGCCCAAGTGGCCGTCCACCGGGCGGCGCTTGGCTCGGTGCGGGAGCCGACTCGGTGGCGAGAAGGGCGACCTTGCGGCTGGGTGTGCGTGGGGACTGGGAACACACGGTGAGTCGTGACCGGGAGCGGACCTAGGTGAGGAGGAGCCATGGACTTCAGCTTTGGGCCAGCGGACGCCACATTCCGGGCTGAGGCGCGCGTCTGGCTCGACGAGCACCTGACGGGCGATTTCGCGGAACATGCGGGTGCCTCGGGGGCCTCGGAAACGGGTCCCGACGGAGCCAGGAGGGGTGGCGGGGTGATCCCGGCCGCTGAGCGCTGGGCCGTACGTCGCGCCTGGGAACGGGAACTGGGTCGAGGCGGATGGATCGGCCTGGGCTGGGACCGCAGCCACGGCTCGTATGGGAACCGGGATGCCGCGACGCTGGTCCAGCAGGTGATCTGGGGAGAGGAGTACGCACGGGCTGGCGCCCCCGCACGGGTCGGTCACATCGGTGAGAACCTGCTGGCTCCCACACTGCTGCGCTACGGCAGCGATTGCCAGCGCAGACGTTTCCTGCCTGCCATCGGTCGTGGCGAGGAACTGTGGTGCCAGGGTTACAGCGAGCCCGACGCGGGTTCCGACCTCGCCGGTGTGCGCACCACGGCCACCAAGGACCCGCGTGACCAGACGTTCCGTATCACCGGGCAGAAGGTCTGGACGTCGCTCGCCGCAGAGGCCGAATGGTGTTTCGTGCTGGCGCGCACGCAACCAGAGTCACGGCGTCATCGCGGTCTTTCCTTTCTGCTTGTGCCCATGGACCAGCCGGGGCGGATCGATGTCCGGCCGATCCGCCAGATGTCAGGGGCGGCGGATTTCAACGAGGTGTATTTCGACGGTGCGGTGGCCCAGAACGAACACGTGGTGGGCGGAGAGGGCAATGGGTGGGAGGTCGCCATGGGCCTGCTCGCCCTCGAACGCGGTATTTCCACGCTCGTCCAACAAGTCGGCTTCGCCGCGGAGTTGAACCGAGTAGTACGGCAAGCCCTCCTTAGTGGCGCCGCCCATGATCCAGTCGTGCGCGACCAGCTGATACGCCACTGGGCCGAACTTCAGACCATGCGCTGGAACGCCCTGCGCACCCTTGGTGCGAACGAGCATGCCGCACCGAGTGTCGCCAAGCTGCTGTGGGGCGGTTGGCACCAGCGGCTAGGCGAACTGGCCATGCGGGTACGCGGGGCGACTGCCGGTTTCGGGCCGTACGACTGGACCGGTGACCAGCCGTACGAACTCGATGCCCAGCAGCGCCTTTTTCTTTTCTCGCGTGCTGACACCATCTATGGCGGCTCTGACGAAATTCAGCGCTCCATCATCGCCGAACGCGTCCTCCACCTCCCGAGGGAACCCCGATGACGGACGACCGGCAGCCCACCGATGACCGGCAGCGGTCCGAGGCTCGGCAGTTCCCGGAGCACCAGCAGAGGTCCGGCGGCCGGATGGCCTCTGGTGACCGGGAGGCTTCTGGCGACCGAAAGCCTTCCGGCGGCCAGAGGCCCGTCGACCGGGAATCTGCCGACAGCCAGGATGTGTACATCCCGGTTGCTCTCCCGCATGGCGGCAAGGAGGGCCTTCCTGCCGCCGTCGACCCGGATGGCGCCCAGGTCAACGCACCGGCCCCCGGGCAGGGAGGCCGACCGAGCGGAGACGGCGGCGGGCATGGTGGTCCGCCGACCTACGGGCACTGGGTCGATGGTTCCTGGCGAGCCCCCGCCCTGGGCCACTACCTGGTGATCAACCCCGCGACTGAGGAGCCTGTCGGGCAGGCCCCCGAAGGCAGCGAAGATGACGTGGACGCTGCCACGCGTGCCGCCCGTGCCGCGTTGGAGGACTGGTCGCGAACTGACCCCCGCGACCGTGCCGCCATCCTCGACCGGATCGCCGGCGCCCTGGCTGAGCGCGGGCCGGACCTTGTGCGCCTCGTCCAGGCCGAGACAGGTGCGACGCTGCGCGTGGCGTCGCAGATGCAGGTGCCCACCGCCGCCGACCGGTTCCGGCGCTATGCGCGCGGCGCCGTTGAGCCCCACACCATCTCCCTCGCCCCGCAGCCTGTGCGGGCAACGCCCCTGGCCCCCGGGGGCCTGATCAGCGCTGCCGCGCACCGCCGCCCGGTCGGTGTCGTCGCATGTATCACCTCCTTCAACTTTCCCCTCGCCAACCTCGCAGGCAAAGTCGCCCCAGCCCTCGCCATGGGCAACACGGTCGTCGCCAAACCGGCCCCGCAGGACCCCCTTGCCTGCCTGGAACTCGGCCCGATTCTGCAGCAGGCCGGGCTGCCCGACGGTGTCTTCAATGTCGTCACCGGATCTGATGCGGCCACGGGCGAGGCACTGGTCGCCCACCCCGGCATCGACATGGTCAGTTTCACCGGATCGACCGCTGTGGGACGGAAGATCGCCGAGTCCGCGGGAAGGACGATGAAGCGCACCCTGATGGAGCTGGGCGGCAAGGGCGCGGCCATCATCCTGGGGGACGCCGACGAGGCAGTGCTGCCGTCGGCGATCAAAGCGGTCGGCTCGACCTGGTCATTCCACAGTGGTCAGATCTGCACGGCTCCGACCCGAGTGCTCGTACATCGATCGCTGTACGAGAAGGTCATCACCGGCCTCTCACGATACGCAGAGTTACTGACAATCGGTGACCCTGTGGATAACTCCACGATCGTCGGCCCGTTGATCTCCGCAGCCCAACGCGACCGGGTCGAGGCGTATCTCGCCGAGGCCCGTGACCAGGGCGCCCGGCTCGTGGTGGGTGGTCGGCGCCCTGACCGGAAGACCGGCTTCTATGTCGCTCCCGCTCTCGTGACCGACGTAGGGCCCGAATCGGCCATCGCGCAGGAGGAACTGTTCGGGCCGGTCGTCGTCGCGCTTCCCTTCTCTGACGAGGACGAGGCCGTACGGATGGCCAACGGCACTCCGTACGGCCTCTACGACTACATCTTCAGCGCGGACGTCGGCCACGCCTGGGAGCTCGCCGCGCGCCTGCGGAGCGGGAACGTCGGCATCAACACCGCGCAGCGGCACTCGGAAACCCCCTTCGGCGGCTTTAAGCAGAGCGGCGTTGGACGCGACGGCGGAAGGTTTGGGCTACACGCCTACAGCGAGCTCCAGTCGGTGGTCTGGCCTTCCTGACGTGGGGTAACGGGGCACCGCGGAGAAGCGCACTCGTCAGCGGGTTTTGTGTTGGCGAGTCGGCCGATCACCTGAGTTGAGCTGCGTTGAGCTGGGATGGGACGGGGCGGGCTGGGTGTTTTGGGCGCTGGGCTGGGCGGGCTGCGGACAGGTCGGTGCGCGAGTGACTGAGGAGAGAGGAGCGACTGATGAGAGGCGTCATCTTTGATGGGAAGCGTCCGGAGGTCGTGGATGACCTTGAGGTCCGTGACCCAGGTCCCGGTGAAGTCGTCGTGTCCGTGGCCGCCGCAGGGCTGTGTCACAGCGATCTCTCAGTCCTGGACGGAACGATTCCGTTCCCCGTTCCCGTCGTCCTCGGACACGAGGGCGCGGGTGTGGTCGCCGCGGCGGGACCCGGCGTCGCTCACGTCGCCCCCGGCGATCGTGTCGCGCTTTCGGCCCTCGCCAACTGCGGCACTTGCGCGGACTGCGCACGTGGTCGTCCAGCCATGTGTCGGCGGGCCATTGGGAGACCTGAGCGACCGTTCGTACGCCGTGGTGAACGGCTCTTCAATTTCGCGTCCACCTCCGCCTTCGCTGAACAGACCCTCGTCAAGGCTGTTCAGGCGGTGGTGATTCCGGACGCTGTAGCGATGCCATCGGCAGCGCTCATTGGTTGTGGCGTGCTCACCGGCGTCGGCGCGGTCCTGAACCGCGCCAAGGTCGACCATGGCGAGTCGGTGGTCGTGATCGGTACGGGCGGGGTGGGGCTCAACGTATTGCAAGGGGCGCGTGTGGCGGGTGCGTCATGCGTCGTCGCGGTGGATGTGAACCCGGAGAAGGAAGGGATGGCTCGCCAATTCGGAGCCACCCACTTCATTGACGCGTCCGCTGTGCCGGACGTCGTGGCTGCCGTGCGCGACATCCTGCCGACCGGAGCTGACCACGCCTTTGAATGTGTTGGTGACACGGGACTGATCCGGCAGGCCGTCGACCTGCTGGACCGACATGGTCAGGCGATTCTCCTCGGCGTACCGCCGACGACCGCCGAGGCGTCGTTCCGCGTGTCCACCATGTATCTCGACAAGTCGATACTCGGCTGCCGTTATGGCTCTTCGGCCCCGCAGCGCGACATCGTCCGCTATGCGGAGCTCTACCGAGAAGGCCGCCTGCTGCTTGATGAGTTGGTGACGGCTGTTTACCCCATCGAGGACTTCGCACGCGCGGCGGACGACACACTCCGGGGGCGCGTTGCGCGAAGCGTACTGACGTTCTAGCTTCGCGCGCTGTGTGGAACGCCCCGCCTCGGGCGCACTGTGCGCGACAGCCGCGCTGATGTCGCTCATCATCCGCCACCATCGGGAAGACGGGCTCGCGCCCCCTACCGGCGTGAGCGCCCGCGCTGGGCGCGTCGAGCGGGTCGCGCCCCTCGGGACTCCAGGGCGTCGAGGGCGGCGGGTGGCATCGGGGACGCCGGTCGCGGGGGACACGCCGGTCACACCGGTCGCGTCGGTGGCGTTAACTCAGTGTGCTGAACTCACCCCGGTAGAACAACAACGGCCCCGCCGCAACACACGCCTCGTCCGTCCCCAGGGCCTCCACACGGCCGACGACGATCAGATGGTCGCCGCCTGTGTGGGCGACATGGATCGTGCAGTCGATCCACGCCGGTACGCCGTCCAGTCGCGGTGAGCCCGTCACGGGCGCGGGCCCGTAGCCGACGCCCGCGAACTTGTCCGGTCGCTGGGCGCCACTCATCGCGAAGTTCCGGCACAGCCCGGCCTGACCGGCACCGAGCACGTTCACGCAGAAAACCCCAGCCAGGGCGATACGTGGCCAGGTCGTGGACGTACGGGCGACCAGGAAGGCGACGAGTGGTGGATCGAGTGAGAGCGAGGCGAAGGACTGACAGGCGAAACCAGCCGGAGGCGCGTGGCCGCTACCGCCGCCCGCGGAAGGTCCCTGCCGAGGCTCATCAGGGACGCTCGGGGCGGTGATCACGGCGACACCACTCGCGAAGTGGCCGAGGACGCGGCGAAACTCGACTGGGTCCAGCGGCGCTCGCTCGTCGTCGCCGACGGCGCGCAACCTGTGCGGTGGCGCGGCGCCCGCTGCTGGGCTGCCCGGCTCGACGCCCACGCCCGAACCAGCGGCGCTCGCCTTGATCACTGCTGGCGCGCCTACCAGCCGCAGGTAACGCACGGCCGTGGCGGCCATCCCGGCGTGTCCCATCATGCGTCCATTGAATCTGATGGCCCGTCAGGTTGCTAGCTGTACGCGGCACGCCGTGCGTACAGCTAGAACACGAAGGCGGCAACCGCCGTCCGCGGCCGACTTCAGCTCTCTGTGGCCGGTCGGGCTCTCTGTAGTCGGTCTCGGCGTCTGTGTGCCGGTTCGGTGGCCTTGGGATCGGCTGTCCGCAGTCCCGCTGCTTCGCTGTGTACGACTACTTTCCCTCGTACGACGCGGGTCGGCGCTCGACGAAGCTCGCCAGCCCCTCGTGCGCGTCGACCGTTGTCATGTTGATCTCCTGGGCGGCGGCTTCAGCGGCGAAAGAGCTCGCCCGGTCGGCGTCGAGCGAGGCATTGACCAGCTGTTTCGTCAGCGCGAGGGTGCGAGTGGGACCCGTGGCCAGCCGCTCGGCCCACTCCCGTGCCGTCGCCTCCAGCTCTGCGTCCGGTACGACGCGATTGACGAGGCCCATCCGTTCGGCGTCAGCCGAGGCCAACGCGTCGCCAAAGAACATCAGCTCCTTCGCGCGGTGCGGTCCGACCAACCTCGGCAGCAGATAGGCGCCTCCGCCGTCGGGGACGAGGGCGCGGCGTGCGAACACCTCGATGAAGGTGGCTGACTCGGCGGCGAGTACCAGGTCACAGGCGAGCGCGAGATGGGCACCAAGGCCCGCAGCTGTTCCGTTGACGGCGGCGAGCACCGGTTTTTCGCAGTCCAGGACGGCGGCGATCAGCCGTTGCGCGCCGCGACGGATGGTGCGGGCCACGTCGCCAGTTACCCGGTCACCGCCACGACGTCCGTCATGCGTGTCATGTCTCCTCTCGCTCTCGCCGCAGCCGTCATTCCCATCACTCCCATCACTCTCGTCCCTCCCGTCTCCAAGGAAGTCGGACCTACGTGTCGGTGCCAGGCCGCGCAGGTCGGCTCCCGCGCAGAACGCGGTACCGGTCGCGGTGATGACGACGGCTCGTACGCCCGGGTCGGCGGAGGCTTCGTCAAGCAGGCCGATGATGCGTTCTCGCTGCTCCCACGTGAGTGCGTGTCTGGTCCGAGGGCGATCGAGGGTGATCCACGAGACCCCGTTGTCAGTGCTGTGCCGTACAACAGATACAGGCGAGTCGGACAGGCCCGACGGCCCTGAACGGCTCGCTGAGTGAGGTGTGTTCGCGTCCGCTGAGGGGTGTGTTGGGCGGGGGAAGGGAGAGTGGGTCGCCGGGTCTTGGTTGAGGGCCGGGTCAGCGTGCGGTCCGGGTTTTTCACGGGGGGAGCGAGCCATGAGAGAAGTCCTTTGGACGAAGGCTCTTCAGGGGGAGGCGCTGAGCGGGTGGAAGGCGCTGGGTGACGAGGGGGTGCCGCCGCCTGGCCTGCCACCGCGGTCCTCGGTCATGGGGCGGAGGCGCTCAGCGGCAGATGGCGAGCGCGTCCAGAGCCACGGCTCCTCTCCCACGCGGCAGCACCATCAACGGGTTGATCTCCAACTCGGCGACGTCGTTCCCCAGTTCCAGGGCGATTCGCTGGACGCGGAGGATCACGTCGATGAGGGCGCCCACGTCCGCCGGCGGGCCGCCCCGGACGCCGTCAAGCAGGACGCGGCCGCGCAGTTCGGCGAGCATCGCCCAGGCGTGATCCTCGTTGAACGGCGGTATGCGTACGGAGGTGTCCCGCAGCACTTCCACCAGGACACCACCGAGCCCCACCGTGACCGTCGGGCCGAAGACGCTGTCGTGGCTGATGCCGACGATCATTTCTGGCCCCGGCTCGACCTGTTGGCAAATGAGCACGCCGTCCAGGGTGAATCCCTCGGCACGGGCGGTGTCGGTCACGTCACGGTAGCCGTCTCGCACCTGGCTGGCGGAGGTGAGACCGATCTTCACCAGCCCCAGCTCGGTCTTGTGGGCGAGCTGGGGACCGGACGCCTTCATCACGAGGGGGTACCCGACCGTTGCCGCCGCCCGCACGGCAGCCGCGGCGCTGTTCACCAGTTGCTCGCGCGGCACCCGGATTCCGTACGCGCGCAGCAGCTGCTTTGCCGCGTGCTCGCTGAGCTGCTGACCTGGCTGCAGCAGTTCACGCGCCTTGCGATACGAGGGCGACGGGGTGCGCGGTGCCTCTCCGAAGGGCGAGCTGTAGGAGGCGGTGAAGCGGTGGTGCTCCAGGTAGGCCCGTACAGCAGTGACGCAGTTCGCGACGGTACGGAAGGTGGCGACACGGGAGGAGCCGAGAAGGGTGCTGCGGTACGCCTCCTCCGTGCCGACGGGAGAGCCCCACACCACACACACCAGCTTGTCCGTATGCTCGGCCGCCGCCACGAGGTCGTGCACGAGCCGGTCGCTCATGGGGGGGAAGGGGCCGGTGATCGGGCAGATCAGCACACCTACGGCAGGGTCGGCGAGGAGCGCGTCAATGATCTTCCGGCCACGCCAGTCACCCACCGGGTGACCACCGTTGTCGATGGGGTTGGCGACATGGAGATACCCGGGTATCCACTGGTGGAGCTCGGCCTGCTTCTCGGCCGAGAGGGTGGGCAACCGCAGCCCCGCGGCCGTGGCGAGGTCAGCGAAGTGGGCACCCGTGCCGCCGGAGATCGAATACACAGCGATGCCTTCGGCCTGCGGGGGGCGGGCGCGGGCGAGGAGGGCGGCGGTGTCCTGGAGCTCGTCGAGGCTGTTCACCCGGATTACGCCGGACTGCCGCATGGCCGCATCGGCCACCCCGTCCGAACCGGTCAGCTTGCCCGTGTGGGACGCGGCCATCGCAGAACCGGTCTCGGTACGACCGACCTTGACGGCGACGATGGGCACCCGGTGACGTGCGGCTCGGTCGGCGGCGAGCAGGAAGCCGCGACCGTCCTTGATTCCCTCTACGTAGACGGCTATCGACCCGACTTCGGGGCGGCTGGCGAAGTAGGAGATGAAGTCGGCCGTCTCCAAGTCCGCCTCGTTGCCCGTGGGGGCCCAGTGGCTGAGGCGGACGCCCAGCTCCTGCAGGGCGTAGACGGGGCGGCCCTGGTGGCCTGACTGGGTGATGAGGGCGATGGCCGGGCCGTCAAGGTCATCGCGGAACGCTTCGAAGGCGTTGAGGTTGGTGTTCGGGCCGAGCAGCCGCAAGCCCGAACGCCGCACGGCCTCAGCGAGGCGGTCCTGGGCTGCCGCGCCTTCCGGGCCGGTCTCGGCGAAACCGGAGGCAAACGCGACGGCGAACTTGACCTTGGAATCCGCCAGCTCCTCGATGAGAGGGAGGGGGTCTGCGACGAGAAGAACGGCCAGATCAAGCTGCTCGGGTACGTCTGCGGCGCGAGCGTGGCACGGCAGCCCGAACACCTGCGTACGGGTGGGATGGACGGGATAGAGGCGGGCGCCGACGCGCCCGGCCCAAGCGATGAGCTGGCGGGTGATGCCGGTGTTCGGGCGGCCCTCGGTGTCCGATGCGCCGATCACCGCCACCGTCTCGGGCCGGAAGAAGCGGTCCAGGTCGGGAACGGCGGAGTGTAACGGTCGACCGCTGACGTCCAGGTCTGCGTCGGGAGCCCCTGGCCGGGCGGTGGCTGTCGCAGGCTTACCTTCGCGGTGCGACGTGTGGCGTGCCGAGTGGTTGGCCTGCGGACCGCTGGTACCTGCGTGTGTGCGGGCGCTGATCCCTGCGGCCGTTCCCGGGTGGGGGTGGAGGTGAGCGCCGGTCGCTGACCCGCCGCGTCGGGGGTCGCAGTCGTCGGCGACACGGTCGCATGTCGCTTCCGTAGGCGGTGCTTGAGCAGCCACAGCGTCGGTGGTGGCTCGGTCTGCGCCGCTGGGATTCGTGGTGTCTGTGGCGCCCGTGGCGACTGTTGTGCCCGGGGTGTCTGGAGTATCCGGGGTGCCAGGGGTGCCTGTGGTTTCTGCCTCTGTGGTTTCTGCGTCTGTGGTGTCGCCAGGGGGGCGTTGACCCGGGCGTGAGGTTCCCCATGATTTCGGCCTGGGGCCGGTGGTGAGGCTGCCGTGAGTCGATCCAAGCATGGTTCTCGCCCAATCCCGCTCGATGACCATCCTTACTGACGTGTAGTCAGCGTACGGAACTGACGGCCTGTCAGGAATGGCCCGAGCTGGATTCCCGGAGTTGTGGAGTCCGGCAGCGACAGGAGCAGGGGCAGGAGTGGGGGCGGTGATCCCTCCTAGCCGGAGGCTGGGGTCGGTCGGTCGGCCTGGCTGGTCGGTTCTTCGTTGACCACTGCCCCGGTACGTGCTCTTGTCGTGTCCTGCCGTCCTGCCGTCCTGCCGTCCTGCCGTCCTGCCGTCCTGCCGTCCTGCCGTCCTGCCGTCCTGGGTGGTCCGGTTGTTTGGGCAGGAGGTGGTTAACCGAGGGTGCGGGTGACTGCTTTGGCTATCTTTTTGGCGTCGAGGGAGATCTCGCGGAGCATGCCGCTCATCGGGTTCGTATAGCCAGTGAAGTGCAAGCCGGGCGTGGCCGCCAGGGTGCGTGCGCCGTGTGCGCGTGGTCGGCCACGGGTGTCAAGGACGTCCAGGTGGCCCACGAGTTGGTCGAGGTCGGTGCGGTAGCCGGTGGCAGCGATGACCGATTCCGCCTCGATGCGGCTCCCATCGGCCAGCACTAGCTTGTCGCCGTCGAAGGACTCGACCGCCGCGACCACCTCGACCCGGCCTGCCCGTATGGCGTCGACCAGGCCGACGTCCCGTACTGGAATGGCGCCCGCTCGGGCTCGTGAGTACAGGCCGGCGCCGCGCGAGGCGGGAGGGCGCGGCAGGCCGTGTTCGGCCAGATCGCGTGCGCAGAGCGTGGCTCTGCCTGCTGCCAGCCGGTCCATCACGGGTACCGGCATGCGCCGGGCCAGGACCGCCGATCTCTGCGCCGGCCAGCCCAGGAATGAGCGCCGCACAATATGCGGCGGGGTCCGTACGGCGAGTCGGACCCGGCGGGCACCGCCGTCGGCGAGGTCGGTGGCGATCTCGGCACCGGTGTTTCCCGCGCCGACGACCAGGACGTCCTTTCCCTTGAAGGAGAGGGCGTCGCGGTACTCGCTGGCGTGGAGGAACTCCCCCGGGTAGTCGTCGCGGCCAGGCCAGAGCGGTAGGTGCGGGGTGTGGTTGTAGCCGGTCGCGACCACTACGGCGGGGGAGGTCAGCTCACGGCCGCCGGTCGCGTGCAGTACCCAGCCGCTGTCGTCGGCGGCGCGCTCGATGCGTGAGACCTCGACGCCCGTGACGAAGTCAAGGCGGTGGTGCTCCACGTACTGCTCCAGGTACCGGACCACGTGGTCTCGGCTCACCCATCGGCCGTACGACCGGGGTATGGGCAGTCCTGGCAGGGCTGACATGCGTCGTGTGGTGTGCAGTTGGAGCCGGTCGTAGTGGTTCCGCCATGAACCGGCGATGGCGGTGGACTTCTCCAGAACGACGGCGCGTACGCCCCGTGCGCGCAGGGCGGCCGCCGTGGCGAGTCCGCCGGGGCCGCCGCCGATGACATACACGGGGGAGGGAGGGGTCGGAGTTCTGTCGGCCATGCGGCTGAGCGTAGCTGGATCATTGACGGGTTTCGGTCAAATTGGTACCGAATCGGTTGCGGATGCATTACGGGCTGCAACCTACGCAACTCCGGACGATCGCCCTCTTCGTCTCCTCTCGCCGCTCTGGTTACGGCGGTGCCGGCCATCTCGGCACCTCGGCTGCCCGGCGCCCCGACTATCCGGGGCCGGGGGTCCCCTTGTGGGCGGTTGGCTCTACGCGCTCAACTGTTGTGGAGTCAGTCGGCGACCCGGTCGGCCGCCGGGTCGAGCCCGGGTCGCCGAGTTGCCGGGTGATTCAAACGGGGCAGTTCAGAGGGGAACTCGTGACGCCGGAGCCGCGCTATGACCTGCCAGAGGTCGACGCCTTCACCCGCGCCTACTGGGACGCCGCTGTCGAAGGACACCTGCTGCTCAGGCGGTGCGATGCTTGCGGTGCGGCACATCACTATCCGCGCGAGTTCTGTCCGCGTTGCTGGAGTGACGATGTTCGGTGGGAGAAGGCGAGCGGTCGCGCGACTCTCTACACGTGGTCCGTGGTGCACCGTAACGATCTGCCGCCCTTCGGGGACCGCGTCCCGTACGTCGCTGCGGCCGTCGATCTCGCCGAGGGGCCGCGCATGATGACGGAGATCGTCGACTGCGCTGAGGGCGCCCTGCGTATCGGTATGGCCTTACGCGTTCATTTCCGGCGTTTCCGTTCCGGCGGCGAAGCGGAGTCAGACGCGGGTTCGCTTGCGGCATCTTTTGCGGCCGCCCCTTCTCCGGTGTCCTCCGCTGTTCCGAGTCGGCACCCGGCGGCCGTTCCCGTCTTCCGCCCGTGTTGAATGCGGGGCGGCAGGACAGACGGGCGGGCAATGCGGAGCGCGAGAGGAGACGCGGATGCTGGAGCCGGTCGAGTTGGAGATGTACGGGCTGTTGCTGCGTCCTTGGGAGGAAGAGGATCTTCCCATCATCGAGCGTGGACTGGCCGATCCGGAATACCGCCGGTGGCATGGCATCAACTCCCCGGCGGGTGACCTCGCAGGGGCCCGTGACTTCCTGCGAAGCCGTACCGATGGCTGGCTACGCGGTGACATGGTCTCGTTCGCGATCACCGATCTGGAGACAGCCGAAGTGCTCGGCCACGTCAATGCCGGGTTGATCGACTTCGACCACCGCAGTGCTCGGGTCGGCTACTGGGTGCTGCCCGAAGCGCGCGGGCGGCGGGCGGCCTCCCGTGGCCTCGAAGCGCTGACTCGCTGGCTGTTCAAGGACGTCGGCCTTCACCGCCTTGAGCTGGGCCACGCTGTCGGCAACGACGCCTCCTGCCGGGTGGCTGACCGTTGCGGCTACCGCGTCGAAGGGCTCTTTCGGGGCGGCATGGTCGATACGACGGGGACGCCGCGCGATGTCCACGTACACGCGCGGCTTGCCACTGACCTGCCGCCCTACCGCTTCGGCCAGTCCCTGCCACCCGCTGACCAGCGGAGCTCCCTCGCCTAGCGAAGCGGTCGGCATCGGGTCCGGCGCCGGTTCGGCATCGGTGGCGCCAGCTAGGCGCCAGTGGGCATCAGTGGGCGTCGCCAGGTGGTGGTGAGGTGCCGGAGAGCTCTTGTGGTGCGGGGGGTTCAGGAGATGGATCGAGCCCGGGGGCAACTGGGTAGGTCGTCGGTTTCCGAACTTCCTTGCCGGACTCGGATGCCGGGCAGCCACAGTCGCGCGCTGCCCCGTGCCACCTGGAACCACACACTGCTCTGGGCACCGTTCTCGTCGGTGACCGTCACCCCGTCCGCAATGTGGCACTTGGCCGTGAGCGCGTCACCGTGCCAGACCCGCGCCCCGACGTTCTCCCGTCGGTATGAGGCGTACGGATCGCGAGCCAGACCGAGAGCGCAGTCGCGGCTGCGCTCGGCCTTCTCACGGCAGGGGCGCTCGGCGTTGTAGACCGTCACGGGTACGGACGTGCTCTTGACTTTCGCGTCGTCTTGCTCGCCGATCGAGTGGGTGGCCAGAACGCCACCGGTGATCACCAGGAGGGCGGCCGCCACGGAGACAGCGACGCGACAGCGGGTGAACCGGAAGACGCCTCGACGGTTCGGACTGGCTGCGCCTGGTGCTTGTGGGGCAGCCGGGGTGCTCGGCGTGGCTGGGATGTTTGTCGGAACTGTGGGTGGTGTTGATTTCGGGGGCATGGGGTCGTCGGTTGTGGTGGGTGGCGGTGGTTGCTGTGTTGAGAGGGGTGGTGAAGCTTCCGAGGCTTCCGGGGTCTCTGGTGGAGGAGAGGTTTCGGCGACGGTGGCTCGGCGAAGCAGTGTGATGAGTTCCGGCAGACGGCGTTCGCCTGCGGGGGCCAGGCGGCACCACCGGATCAGCAGCTGTTCGTCAGGCAAGCCCCGGCCGCGTAGATAGCGAGAGAGCGAGGACCGGCTGACCGGCAGTCTGTCCTCCAGCGATTTGAGGCTGAGGTCGAGGACGGTATGCAGCTCGCGCAAAGCCGTAACGAAGTCACGGAGAGGCCCGGAGAGTTCACCGGGCAGCGGTTCCAGCGGCTTGCGGCGGGAGCGCGGCCCCCGGTCCCTGCGGTTGTCCGGAGTGTGTGAACCCGGCAGCGCGGCTCACAACGGATCTGGTGTCTCATGGCACATCTCAAGCGTGCACGTCGCTCTGACCAGCGCACATGACGCTGTCTCGGCGCTGATGCGGCACGGCGCCGGGACCCGCCGGGTCCCAGCGGGTCCCGTTCGCCCCGCACGGGACGCAGATGGGACTCGGCGGGACGCAGATGAGGCGCAGGCGGGACGCAGAAGGGACGCGGTACCGAATCAGGAGCCCACGGGGTCAGCCATCCCCGCGGATCAGGGCCAGAGCAGTTCCCGCTCCCATCGGCCGCCCTCGCTCCGGTAGCGCAGCCGTACGTGGCGTCGGCGCTCCTCGCCCTGGAAGAACTCGACCTCTTCCGGCTCCAGGACGTACAGCGTCCAGGTCGCTACGGGCGCTTCGGGCTCATGCTGGGCGCGTTCCCACGCCGCAGCCGAGGCCCGGTCGAGCTCTTCGTACGAGTCGAGGACGTCGCTCTGCCGTCCGACCAGCGCGGCGGCCAGCGCGCCCGTCGAGCGACGGTGCAGGTCGGCGGCGCTGGCCTCGGGTCCGGCCGCCGTCACCTTGCCGCGGACTCGCACCTGGCGTCCGGTCTGCGGCCAGTAGAAGTTCAACGCCGCGTGCGGTCGCTGAGCCAGCTCGTGTCCCTTACGGCTGGTGCGGTGGGAGGCGAAGTGCCAGCCCTGTTCGTCGGCGTCGTGCAGCATCAGCACGCGCGTGTCCGGGTGGCCCGCGGCGTCCGCCGTAGCCAGGGTCATGGTGTGCGGCTCTGACACGCCCGCCTCCGCCGCCTCGCGCAGCCAGCGCTGGAAGAGAGGCAGCGGTTCCGTGGGCGCGGCCGCATGATCGAAGTGCGGTAGCTCGCCCTCCCAGACGCGCAGGGACCGGAGAAGGTCGCGGAAAGCCTGCTGGGCATCGTCGCTCATCGGGGTCATCACGCCGCCAATTCTGCGCGCTACCCCCGGCAGCCAGGGAGATTGTTGTCGCTCCCGCTCTCCTCTCGTGCGCTCGTGAACGCCTCAGCGAGGGATACGACCACGCTGTCGTACGGGGTCTGCCGCCGGGGCGCCGTGAAGTGCGCACGCCGGTCACTGTCGTCCTTCCGGTACACCCGGACCGTGTCGTCGCTGCTCTCCACCCGCTGGATGTCGCGCCAGGGAATGGGCTGCCCGTCCACGAGCAGCTCGTCAGCGGTGAGTGCGAATCGGCCGTAGACGGCGGTGCCGCCGCGTCCCAGGCGGCGCGTTGCCCTGCGTAGCTCATCAGCCGCCGCCACCGCGGCTATCTGCGTCGCGGCCTCGCTCGGGATCGACTCGATCCTCTCGCCGTCCTTGGTCGTCACCTCCACCCATTCCACGCTTCCCGTGACCCCGCCGTGTGGGGCGTGCGTGGACTCGGACGAGGTGATGACCCGCACCTCGGACCACGGGTGTGCGCACACGGCCGACCCGCGCGTGAGCACGAAGCCGCGCTCGAAGCAGTGGAAGGCGGATGGCGGCGGACCGTTTCGCTCCTGCACCACCGAGGCACCGATCGGCGCCGCCACGCTCAGCACGAGCAGCCCGATGCCGACGGAACTTCCCGTCGCTCCCAGGTCTCTCTCGGACGCGAAGGTGGCGATGGTCGTGATCGCCCCGGACACGAACATCACCATCCCCAGGACGCAGCCGAGACAGCTCATGCCGCTGTAGCTCCGCTTCGTACTGCCGACGAAGCGCCCGAACTCCCGCCGGTCTGCCACGATGCGTACGTCGGTCTCCGGTAACTCCTCTGTCAGCCTCATCTTCAGCCCCCGTCTCCCCGTTTCCCCCGGCTCACGGCTACCCGTTGTGATGCCGCGAGTACAAGAACATGTATAGCGCGCCCCGCTGACAACGGTGCCCAACCGAGCAATCCACCGAACTCAGCGCCATGTTCGGCGAGATGTCACCGGTGGTGACCGGCACGTCACGACGGCGATACGGCTCACCCGCCGGACAACGCCTAGTCGCGCCCCAGGACGAGCGTTCCCGACGAGCAGAACCAGCCACCCGTCCCAGAGGCGACCGCCAGGCGTGGCAGCCGACGCCCCGGCCGACGGACCTGACGTCCCTCTTCCGCCTCGCCCCGTAACTGCCGTACCGCTTCCACCACCAGGAACAGTCCCCGCATGCCCGGATGCAGAGCGGACAGCCCACCGCCATCGGTGTTGACGGGCAGCTCGCCGTCGGTCGTCAGGCGCCCGTCCCGTACGAAGCCGCCGCCCTCGCCCTTCGCGCAGAAACCCAGGTCCTCCAGCGTCACCAGCGTCATGTAGGTGAACGCGTCATAGATCTCGGCCACATCGATCTCCGCTGGACGTACTCCGGCCCGTTCGAAGGCCGCCCGGCCGGACTCGGCCGCAGGTGTGACGGTGAAATCGGGCCACTCCGACAGCGAAGCGTGCGATATCGCGGTGCCGGACCCGAGGACCCATACCGGTGGCTTCGCTGTGTCCGGCACGTACTCCTCGGCCGCGAGCAGCACGGCGCAGCCGCCGTCGGAGCGGAGGCAGCAGTGCAGTTTGGTGAACGGGTCAGCGATCATCGGGCCGGACATGACGTCGTCCACGGTGATGGGGGAGCGCAGCATCGCCTCGGGGTTGTGCGCGGCGTTGGCGCGCGCCTGCACGGCGACCTCTGCGAGCTGTTCCAGCGTGGTGCCGTACTGGTGCATGTGGCGGCGCGCGGCCATGGCGTACTTGGCCACCAGCGTGTGTCCGTACGGCGTATCGAACTGCGCGGGCCCCCGGTCGCCGAACGAGAGGTTGGCCGTGCGGCGGCCCGCCTTGAGGTCGGCGCGAGCGGTGGAGCCGTAGACCAGCAAGACGGCGTTGGCCTGCCCGGCGCCGATGGCCTCGGCCGCGTGGGCGGCCATCACCTCCCATGTCGCACCGCCGACCGTGGTGGAGTCGACCCACGAGGGCCGCAAGCCGAGGTATTCGGCGACTTCGACCGGCGCGAAGGTGCCGAGTCCGGCAGAGGCGAAGCCGTCGATGACGGACCGGTCGAGCTGGGCATCGGCGAGCGCGCGGCGGGCGGCTTGCGCGTGCAGGGCGTACGGAGTGGCGTGATCTACGCGGCCGCAGTCGGAGAGCGCCACGCCGACGACGGCGACGCGACGGCGACGGCCGCGACTACCGCTGGCGGCGTCGGGCGCGGAGCTGAGAGGGCTGGAGCCGTTCCTTGAGGCGCCGGACATGAACCTGATGGTACGTCAGCTACGGACTCCGGGTCCCGGGCCGCGCTGTCTGCGCGGGCCCCGGAGTCCCCCGCCCCAGGGCCTCCGCGCGCCAAGTGCCCGGCATCGGCGGGGCTCGCGACGCCGAGCGCCACGGCCCGGTTGGTGGGGGCGACTCGGGGGCGGTCGGGGGCTCCCGGCTCGGGCTGAGGGGGTGGTGCGCCGGCGTGTCGGTATCTGCGTGCCGGGAAAGCCGGGGCCGCCCAGGAGGGCGCCTCCGGCTTTCGTTCAATTCGGAAGGGGAATGGCCGCCTGTCGCACCCCGGGCGAGGTGTGCGGCTTTGCGCTTTAAACCTTCCCGCTTTCCCGGTTTCGCCAGATTCACCAAACACACAACTCGTTCACATCTGTGAAGTGCTGATGTGGATGGTGCCTCCCTTGAGTGATCTGAACTACACGCCTCTTGGCCTGCGTTGCCCTCCCCATCTGTAGTGATAGACCGGCGAAGGTGGACAAAAGGCGCAGAGGTAAAGGTGATGCGGCGTCAGCTCTCGTGTTATCTCGGCTTTTTGCGACATTCCGTGTTGCAGGGGTCTGACAGATGTGTAACAGGGGAATCTGCTTATTGAAATGACCATGGGTAACCGGGCACAGTCAGTACTTAGCGCGCCAGGAAATCATCCTGCCGCCAAGCGTGATTGCAGCAATTACCCCCCACAGCACGCACGCGAAGGGCTAACTCTTCATGGCATCTCACAAGCGCATGAGCAACCGTCGTCTCGCTCTCGCGATAGGCGCAGCCGCCGCGGTCGCGGCGGGCGCGTTCGTCGCCGTTCCGGCCGGAGCCACCGACGCTCCCGCCGAGGGCAAGATCTACGGCGCCGACAGCAAGGGCGCCATCGACGGCAGCTACATCGTCATGCTCAAGGGCGGCAAGAGCGTCAAGGCCGCCTCCGAGGGCGAGGAACTGGCGAAGGAGTACGGCGGCAAGCTGTCGCGTACGTACGACTCGGCCATCAACGGCTTCTCGGCGAAGGGCCTCAGCGAGTCCGAGGCCAAGCGGCTGGCTGCCGACTCGTCCGTGGCGAAGGTCGTGCAGAACCACACCTTCAAGGCCAGCGGCACGCAGGACAACCCGCCGTCCTGGGGTCTGGACCGGGTCGACCAGGCCGACACCGCGGGCGACAAGAAGTACAACTACCCCGACACCGCGGGTGAGGGCGTCACCGCGTACGTGATCGACACCGGCGTCCGCATCACGCACAAGGACTTCGAGGGCCGGGCCAAGCACGGCTTCGACGCCATCGACGGTGACGACTCGGCGGACGACGGCAACGGCCACGGCACGCACGTGGCGGGCACGATCGCCGGTGCGCAGCACGGTGTGGCGAAGAAGGCCGACATCGTCGCGGTGCGGGTGCTCGACGACCAGGGTTCGGGCACGACGGAGCAGGTCGTCGCGGGCATCGACTGGGTGACCGAGAACCACAAGGGCCCGTCGGTGGCGAACATGAGCCTCGGCGGCGGCGCGGACGAAGCGCTGGACGCCGCGGTACAGAAGGCCATCGCGTCGGGTGTGACGTTCGGCGTCGCGGCGGGCAACGAGTCCAGCGACGCGGGACAGAGCTCCCCGGCCCGGGTGCCCGAGGCCATCACGGTCGCCTCCAGCACGGACGCCGACGGACAGTCGGACTTCTCGAACTTCGGGAAGATCGTGGACATCTACGCGCCGGGTTCGGACATCACCTCCGCCTGGAACGAGAGCGACGACGCCACGAACACCATCTCCGGTACGTCGATGGCCACCCCGCACGTCGTGGGTGCGGCCGCCGTCTACCTGGCGGGCCACCAGGAGGCCAAGCCGGAAGAGGTGGCGAAGGCGCTGACCGACGGCGCCACCGCCGACAAGATCACCAACCCGAGCGAGGGCACCCCGAACAAGCTCCTGAAGGTTGTCGAATAACCACCGGCCGGTCATCGGCTGATCACCGGCCACTGGGCCCGGCGTCCGGCTGAGCCTGGTCCTCACCCCCGGTCCGGTGCCTCATCTGAGCCCGGTGCTCGCCCGAGGGAGGGATCTCCTCCCTCACCGCCTACGCGCCGTCGCACCCGCTTCCCGTCCTCGGGAGGCGGGTGCGACGGCCGTTCGCGTCCCGGTCACTATGCGCCGCGCGTGCCGTAAGCGGGCGGGGCGCGCCGCCCGCCGCTTCTTCACGCTCGGACCTCCTCATCGCGGCACGGCGCCCCTAAAATGACGCTCCGTCAGTTCTGAGGAGTTGTCGATGGACGCCGCGTTCACCACAGAGCAGGACGAGATCCGTCGCGTACTGCGTACGTTGCTCACCCAGCACTGCGGCTCTGAAGCCGTGCGGACAGCGGTCGGGACCCCTTGTGGTTACGACCCGGCGCTGTGGAAACGGCTGACGGGCCGACTCGGGCTTGCTGGGCTGGCGATCTCCACGGAATACGGGGGGACCGGTTGTGGGCCCACGGAACTCGCACTCGCCTGTGAGGAGACCGGTCGGGTTCTGCTCCCGTCACCCCTGCTGGCCACTGCCGTTCTCGCCGCGCCCCTCATCGCAGCGGCCGGTACGGAGGCTCAGCGCGCCGAGCTGCTGCCTCGTATCGCGAGTGGCGAACTGACCGCGACGCTCGTGCTCCCCGTTGCCGTGCGTCAGGAGGCCGACCGGCCGTTCCTCGCCGGATACGGCACCCGCAACGGCAACGGCAACGGCAATGGCGGCCCCACGCGCTCCCGCGCGCGTGTGGGAACGGACGCGGTGACGCAGTCGGGTAGGGGGTTGGGCGCGGCCTCGGCGACGGAGTCGGACACGGACCCGGGGACGGACCCGGGGACGGAGCCGGATGCGCGTCGCGGGGCGTGGTGTGGCGGTTCGCTGGTCGCCGCGTTGGGGCTCACCGGGGCCCAGGGCGGTGGCTGGTCGGGTGGTGGCCGTGCCGGGGGCATCCAGGCGCGTGCCAGCCGGTTCGCCGATGGTGGTGAGGCCGGGTGGCGGTTGTACGGCGAGGCCAGGCAGGTGCTCGCCGGACACAGTGCGGATGTGCTGATCGTCGCGGCGCACGCGGGAGGTTACGTGCGCGCCAGGACCTTGCTCTTTCTCGTACGGCGGCGGCCAGGCGACGGGGCCGCGCCCACCGGTCTCGTACGGACGCGGTTGACCGCGCTGGACGAGACGCGCGCGCAGGCAAGGCTGGAATTCCGGGAGGTCCGAGCCGAGTTGCTGGGCTCCAACGCGGAGGACGACGCGACCCCGGTGCTGGCCGCACTGGCCGGTCCGCTGGCCGCCGCACTGGCCGCCGAGGCGGTGGGGGCGGCGGACAGCGCGTTGGCGCGAACGGTCGCGTACACGCGGACCCGGGAGCAGTTCGGGCGCCCCATCGGTTCCTTCCAGGCGGTCCAGCACCGGCTGGCCGACCTCTACGTACAGCTGTGCGCGGCCAGGTCGGCGGCGTACTACGCGGCCTGGGCGGCGGGTGTGGCCCCAGCGGTGGCTGCGCCTGCTGTTTCTGACGTTTCTGATGGCCCAGGCATTTCTGGCGTGCCTGGCGCTCTTGGTGCTCCTGCTGGGCAGGGGGCGGTGAGGGCTCCGAGTTCGGCGGGCGAGGCGAGTGCGGCGGGTGCGCCGGGTGCCACGGACGACGTGGCTGGCGTGGCTGGCGTGGATGCGGCAGGTGATGTCGAGCCGGGGGCGTTCACTGGAATGGCGGAAGCCACGGCGCCGGAGATGAGCGCTGGAGTCGTCGGGGGGCTCGCGCTGGCGCAGGCTCTGGAGGCTCAGCGGGCGATTGCGGGTGAGGCCGTGCAGCTGCACGGTGGGGTCGGGTTCACCTGGGAGCACGATGCCCAGCTGTTCTTCAAGCGTGCTGCCTCGGACGAGCTGCTGTTCGGGCCGGTGTGGCGGTTGCGGGCGCGCGCCGCCGAGCGCGATGGGCTGTTCCGCAGGGCAGGCGGGGAGGTGACACGGCGGTGACGTCCAGACCTGGACTTCTGATGCGCCTGGTCCAGCGCGTGTCAGCGACGCGCGGCTTCGCGCGCTGCGCGCCGTACCTCATCCCTGGCCTCGACCGCGCGGTACACCGCGCGACGCGCGGCAGGGTACTGCTGAGTACGCGGCTGCTGCCCACCCTCCTTCTCACGACGACCGGGGCGCGGACCGGGCGGACGCGCCGCGTTCCGCTGGCGTGCGTGCCAGAGGAGGGCGGTACGTGGCTGCTCGTCGGCAGCAACTTCGGGCGCCCGGACCATCCGGGGTGGACCGCGAACCTACGGGCCCATGAGGAGGCGGAGATCAGCTGGCGGGGCCGGGACATCGCCGTGCGGGCCCGCCAGCTTGAGGGCGCGGAGCGCGCGGCGGCCTGGGCGGCGGTCGTACGGTTCTGGACACCGTACGCGCGCTACCAGGACCGGGTGGAACGGCGGATCAGACTCTTCCGCCTCACTCCCGCTGACCGTCCTCGCTGAGCTGACCACCCCCGCAGTGCGCCGTGGCGGCGAGAGGGAGTGGCGGCGGGGCTGTGCGACAGCGAGATGGCGGCACGAGGTGGGCGCAGGGGAGTGGACTCAGCGGCCCGAGCGTGAGTGCCTACTTGGCGGGCTTACGGCCCGTGATGCCGAGGTGGACGATGAGCGCCAGGTTCGGCTTCAGCTCGGCTTGCTTGACGCCCCAACTCGTGAAGCCCTTCTGGTGCGAGGCGACCGCGGCGAGCATCGCGACCAGCGAGCCCGCTACGGCGGCCGCGCTGACGTCCTTGTCGACCTTTCCCTTGGACTGCAACTCCTTGACGGTGTTGGTCAGGGAGTTGGTCACGGCGTTGAGGATCTTCATGCGGATCTTGTAGAACCGCTTGTCGCCCTCGGCGGCGCCCAAGTCGACGACGCGCAGAATGGCGTCGTTTTTGCGCCAGAAGGTGAGGAAGCCGTCGACCAGCTCCTCCGCCGCCTGCCAGCCGGACTTCCCGACCCAGGCGCGGCCTGAGACGAGATCGGTGAGACCGGCGCCCTCCTTCGCCATTTCCTCCGCGAGTTCGAGAACGGCGCCCTCGACGTCGGGAAAGTACTGGTAGAAGGTCGCGGGTGAGGTGCCTGCCTTGCGCGCGACATCGATGACCTTGACGTCTCTGTACGGCGAGGAACTGAGCATCTCGCTGAGGCAGTCAAGCAGCTTCTGCCGCGTGGCCTGCCCGCGGCGCCCGGCCACCCGGCCGTCGACGGTGCGAACTTGTCCTGTCATGCCGTCAGCTTACCGAGGGGTGATCAGAGCGCGATCCGGCCGCCTGCAAATGGGGTGCGGAGCGAGGCTCGCCGGGAACGTGCAGCTCAGCGGGCTGGCCTGGACTTGCCGCTGGTCGGAGGGCGGTTCGCGTGCGTAGCTGCGGGGGGTCGGCCGTACGGATGATTCCTGTTATCAACAGGCTGTGGATAACGGCGGTGGATAACTCGTGCCCGGCTCGTGGAGGCGGTGTGAGCACCATCTGCCTGTGACCGGAAAGGGGCGGAATGTGACCTGCGCCGTTAGCGTGGCCGAGAAGGCACTTGCTGGCGTACCCGCATGTCCCTGCGTACGGGAGGACCCGGACCCATGGCCGCATTCGCGGAAGGCGTGCCCTGCTGGGTGGATGTGGCGCTGCCCGATGTCGTAGCGGGTAAGCGATTCTACGGTGACCTGCTGGGCTGGACCTTCGGAGACTCGGCGCCCGAGTTCGGCTACTACGCGCAGGCGTTCCGCGATGGCGAGAACGTCGCGGCGCTTGTGGGGAAGCCCGATGGCCGCATGCCCACCGTATGGAATGTCTACCTCGCCACCGAGGACTCCGTGGCGACCGTCGCGAAGGTCCGGGACGAGGGCGGTCAGGTGATCACGGCGCCCGTGCGGGTGGGTGACTTCGGCGTGATGGCCGTGGTCGCCGACCCTGGTGGCGCGGTGTTCAACCTCTGGCAGGCGGGCAGCTACGCCGGATTCGAGGCACAGGGCACCCCTGGGACGTACGGCTGGACCGAGATCTACACGCGCGCGCCTGAGCGCGTGGACGCCTTCTACGCGGCGGTGTTCGGCTACGGCAGCACGGCGGACAGCCGAGCCCCGGGGGGCGACTTCGTGCTGTGGTCTCCCGCAGGAGACCCCGAGGGGCCTGAGCATGCGGTTCTCGGCCGGGGAGTGATCAGCGCCGGCCTTCCCGCCGAGTTGCCCGCACACTTCCTGACCTACTTCGTGGTCGACAACTGCGACGACGCGGTGGGGGCCACGGTCAGGCTCGGCGGCCGCATGGTCACGGAGGCCACCACCACGCCGTACGGCCGCTTCGCGACCGTGATCGACAACCAGGGCGCGAGCTTCGCCGTCATCGACACCGCGACCACGGCCGGGCCGCCTGGCGGGTAGGGGCGCCGCGCTCGACGTGATAGCCAGGTCGGATGACGCTGGTGGACCGATGGCGGATCGATGGCGGACAGATGGCGGGAACATCGGTGCCTGATCCACACGTTGAGCCCGACGCGACGACACCGGCCAAGGGGTGGGCACGACAAGTGGCTTGGGCCACAGCTCGTGTGCGCCCCCTGCCCCGTCGCCGAACCTCTGTTCTCATGGAACGGCGGGTTGCTGGTCCGATTTGGATACGTCTTTGAGGAGAGCTTGTGCATTCACGGGGGCAAATGATCAACACAGAGACATGCGCGCACGTGAGACGGCCCGGGGAGGAGACGCCCGACTTCTCGCTTCTGACGAAACGTGAGATCGAGGTGTTACTCCTGCTGGCCGACGGCGAGTCGAACCGGGCACTCGCGCGTCAGCTCGGTATCGCCGAACGGACCGTACGAGCCCACGTGACCAGCCTCATGCGCAAACTGGGCGCCCGGTCACGCGTTCAAGCGGCACTGATCGTCTACAACCACCGTACCGCTCTCGTCCCCGAACCGGCATAGCTCGATAGGTCCATGCCTGTTCGGGCAATGCCCAAAGTGGCATTGCCTCTTGCGGCATAGCCATTCCGGCTATGCCGCAAGAGGCAATAGCGGCGATCTCGCCTCTGCGTACAAAGTGGGTGTGGCAGAGCGACCTGCCGCATGGGGGTTCACCTCAACGGAGGGTCGCGCAGGGGGACTCCGGGGAGGGAGAGCGGAATGCGCGCTCTGACACGAAGAGTGAACAGCGATAACAGGTCACTCCCGGACCGCCTCGCCATGGACAAATGACTACGTTCGGCCGTATCGCTGTCGCCGGTCACTGAGCGCCGACGGCACGCCTGGCGGCTGCCGCTGATACGACCTGTCCGGTCCGGCCCGCGCCGCACTGACGCGACAGGGTCCGTGGCGCCACGGTCCACCGTGGCGTGGTGCACCGGGTCGTGGTGCACCACGCGTGGGTCTGCGGCACCGCGGCCCGCCGCTCCACGGCTGGTCGCACCGGACGACGAACGCCCGGACCGCGGTAGGACGGACCGTAAGAGGACTCATCAGAAGGCCAAGAGGACAGAGCGCGACAGGACGGACCGCGACGGGGCAGCCCGCGCCGGCCGTCCTGCCGCCGTGCTGAACCAGCGCCCGACACTGGTGGCGGAGGCAGTCATTCCTGCCCGGCGACGCCACTCCGGGCGCACAGCGGTGCACAACAGCGGTGCGCAGTCGCCGCGAATCGGCGCGCGAACCAGCCGGGCATCGACACGCGCCGGCCGGATGCCGGACGGACGGCCGGATGCAGCAGACGAGACGCACGCCGGGCGCACCAACGCACGCCAGACGCAGGCCAGAGGGACACGCACGCCGGAGGGACACGCACGCCAGACGGACAAGGACGCCGGTCGGACGAGGGCGCCAGACGCTCACGGACGCCGGGCGCCCACCGGGCGGCAGACGGAGTCCCGGCGCCAGCCGAGACGCGGACGCGGCGGCCGGAACGGCAGCGGACCGGAACCGCGGCGGATCAGAACGGCAACGGACCAGACCACGGCAGATCAGAACCACAGCAGGCCAGAACCACAGCAGGCCAGAACCACAGCAGATCGACGAACTTTCCCCACTCCCTTCATATGCAGTCAGGAGATTGCGGTGACGCAGGTCATACAGCGGGCGACCAGCACCGAGATCCTCAACCATGTCTTCCAGTTCCGACGCCTCATCGCTGGACCGGACGGGGGCTGTGCCGACAAGCCATGCCCCGAATGCCGTGCCCCGCATGAGAAGAAGGTGGAGAAGTTCCTTCAGGCGGGTGAGCCCATTCACTTCGTGATCCCGGCGTTTCCCGCGAAGTCGCCGAACGACAACAAGGTGCTCGGCGCGCTGCCGGACATGGGCGAGCGGCTGGCGCTGGAATTCCTTCAGTCGTTCTGTGACCACCTGACCCACTACCACCCACCGGGCGCGCGCGTCACGATCTGCTCGGACGGGCACGTCTTCGCCGATGTCGTCGGGGTCACCGACGACGACGCGACGCGCTACCGCGCCGAACTGGAGGGCATGGTCGGTTCGTTCGACGGCTCCTCGATCGGCTTCTACGCGCTGGCCGACGCGTTCGACAGCACCGACTACGACGCCGTACGCGACGTTCTCATGGAGCGGTACGCCGAGTCGCTGGAGAGCCTGAAACACCGCGCCACCCAGGATGACCAGGTGCGCGGCATGTTCAACGGCATCCACCGGTTCATGTTCGAGGACCGCGTCGCGGTCAGCCCCGACAAGAGCCGCACCCGTGTCCGCGAGGAGGCCAAGCCGGTCGCCTGGGAGGTCATCCGGCGCAGCAACGCCTGGAGCAGGCTCGTCGCCGAGACCTTCCCCGACGCGCTGCGGCTGTCCATCCACCCGCAGCCGGTCCACTCGGAGAAGATCGGCTTCCACCTCATCCGCACCCGAGACCGGTGGCTCACCCCGTGGCACGGGGTCGCCCTGGAGACCGGTGACGGCATGTTCCTGACCAAGCGCAGCCATGCGGAGGAACTCAAAGCCTCGCTCGTATGGCGCAAGAACCGCCCCAGCCACTTCGTCGCCCCGCACCTGACCCTTCAGGAGGTCATGTCATGACTACAGCTCTGCCGCTCGACCCTTCGGTCCGCCTTGACCGGACCGAGCTGAAGCCGTTTGGCGCTGTCATCGAGGCGGCCGGTGATACGGACATCACCACGCTGCCCCCCGCGCTGCTGGCGCGCTGGGTCGGTGAATTCCGGGTCGTGGTGCTGCGCGGCTTCGCGGGCCTGTCCAAGGACGCGTTCGCCGACTGCGCGCGGCGCTGGGGCCCGCTGCTCACCTGGGACTTCGGCGAGGTGCTTGACCTCGTCGTGCAGGAGCGCCCCGCCAACTACCTGTTCACGCCGGACTGCGTGCCGTTCCACTGGGATGGTGCCTTCGCCAAGCAGACGCCCGCCTACATGTTCTTCCAGTGCCTCCAGGCACCGCTGGCCGACGCGGGCGGCGAGACGACGTTCGTGGACACCACCCGGCTGCTCGACAGCGCCCCGCCGCAGCGCCGCGCGCTGTGGGAGCGGGTGTCCATCACGTACACCGTCGACAAGAAGGGGCACTTCGGCGGCAGCTTCACCACGCCGCTGATCTCCGAGCACCCGGTCACCGGGCGTCCGACCATGCGCTACGCCGAACCCCTCAGCGCCGAGGAGTACGACAACCCGCTGACCCTGGACATCGAGGGCATCCCCGAGTCGGAGCACGCCGAGCTGCTGGAGGACCTGCACGCCCGGCTCTACTCGGGAGAGGCCAGCTACAGCCACCAGTGGCAGGACGGTGACTACTTGATCATCGACAACCACGTGGTGCTGCACCGCAGGGAGGCCTTCCGGCGGGACTCGCCGCGCCGTCTCCAGCGCGTCCAGATCCTCTGACGCCTGACCGGCCCCCCGCCCCACCAGTTCCTCCGGGGCGCACCCGCCCGTACGTTGCCCGTCCGCTGTCCGCCCGGAAGGCCACCATGTCCGTCACCACTGATTACGCGTTCGACAACCAGGCAACCCAGGCGCCGTCCCGGCTGGGCGCCCTGGAGGCCGCTTACGACCCGATCACCATCGCCCGCATCGACGAACTCGACCTGGCGCCGGGCGCGCGCTGCTGGGAGGTGGGCGCCGGTGGCGGGTCCATCGCGCATCACATCGCCCGTCGTGTGCACCCGACGGGAGGCACGGTCCTCGCCACCGACATCGAGCCCGGACTGACCGCCCCGGCCGACGGCCTGGAGCGGCAGCGGCACGATCTGCGCGGGCCGTTGCCGTCCGATGACCAGTACGACCTCATTCACGCGCGTCTTGTGCTGGGCCACATCCCGGAGCGCCGGGAGATCCTGTCCCGCCTGACCACCGCACTCGCCCCGGGCGGCTGGCTGCTGATCGAGGACTTCGACGCCACCGCTCTCCAGCGGGCCCTGGTCGCTCCGAGCCCGGCCGACGCCGAGCTCATCAACCACGTCGTCGACCTCACCCAGCAGCTGCTGGTCGCCAGCGGCGCCGACCCTGTCTGGGCCACCGAGGTGCACGCCACCATGGCCGGTCTCGGGCTGACCGAACTGCACACTCGCGAGCACGCGGAGAGCTGGTCAGGCGGCAGCCCGGGGTCGCAGCTGCTCGCCAAGAATACAGCCCAGCTGCGGGCCCGGCTCCTTGAGCTGGGGGCGGACGAGGCCGGTCTTGACCGCTTCGGTGCGCTCATGCGGGACCCGCAGGTCGCGGTCACGTCGTTCCGGCTGGTCTCCACCCGGGGCCGCCGCGCGAGCTGACGCGGCGCGCTTCCGTACGGGCACAAGGGTGTTGAGCGCGGGAAGCGCGCGAAATGCGCAAAGCGCGCAGAGTACGTACGGCTTGTGCAGCTCGTACGGCTCGTACGGCTCATGCAGCACTTGGCGCACGTAGAGCACGTGAAAAAACAGCACTGGGCGAATGCGGAGGAGCGGGAGCTCAGCGCACGTACGGAAGCAGAGCTCAGGCCCTGGCGCATGTCGCGCGCCAGGGCCTGCGTCATGGCCTGTTTCATGGCCTGCGGGGGTGGTTCTTCGCGGGTCAGTCCGTCGTGGCGTCGGGGTGGCGGGCGCGCCAGCCGTTGGCCAGGACCCGGCGCAACGTGGCCGTCAGGGTTGTGCGTTCCTCGGAGGACAGGCCCAGCAGCAACGGTTCCTCGACCGTGGACACGACGTAGTCCATCTCTTTGATCATTTCCCGGCCGCGTGCGGTGACGCGCAGCTCGGCGGTTCTGCCGCGCCCGGCCGGCGACTCCCGGGTGACCGCTCCGGACCTTTCCAGCTGCCTGACCGTCGCCTGCATGCTCTGTGCGGTGACCCCGGCGCGGCGGGCGAGTGCGCTGTAGGAGAGCCCCGGCTCGCGCGACAGATGGCCCAGCACGCTGAGATGCCGCAGCGAAAGCCCGCGGGCGTCCAGCGCGCGGTCGACCTCGTCGCGCACCATCCGCCCCACTCCCAGCAGGAGCATCCCGGTCCGCGCCGTCGTCGCGGCGGCCGCCGGAGGCTCGCTGGGGTCCCCGGCCCCGGGTGGCGTACGCGTGTGCTCGACCGAGCCCTCCGTCACGTGCTCCTCGTTCCTCCGCCGCCCGAAAGGGGGTGGCCCGCTCATCGGCCTGTGCTCGCGAATGCTAGCCTCGGTATGAGTTTAAGGCAGACTGAAACCAGGCTTTGGTGCCGCGCCCCGGCGCCGACGGGAGGCATGCCATGACCAAGCTTCTGCTCAGCATTCACGTGCTGGCGGCTGTCATGTTCATCGGGCCGGTCACGGTGGCTGCGAGTTTGTTCCCCCGCTTCGCCCGCCTGGCCCTCACTCCGGCCGGGAGCGCCGCCGCGACGGATACGGCCCCGCTCACGGAGCCCGTCACGGTCGCCGAGGAGGCAGAGGCGACCGGGGCGGCACGCGCAAGCCAGGAGCCGGGTTCCAGTGCGAGCGCGGACGGCAGCCCGGACCCGCGTGAGGACCGTGAGCGGGGCGGCGCCGTCTCCTCGGTGATGCTGCTGCACCGCATCAGCCGCGTCTACGGCTTCCTCAGCATCGCCGTCCCGGGTCTGGGGCTCTTCACCGCCCAGAAGATGGGTGTGATGGGGGACACCTGGCTCATCAGTTCGATGGTGCTGACCGTGGTGGCCGCGATCCTGCTCGGCATCGCGGTGCTCGGCACGCAGGACGCCGTTGTGACCCTGCTGGAGGACGAGGACCGTGAGCCCAGCGCCATGCGGGCGATGGCCGAGCGGCTGCCCAAGCTGTCGATGGTCACCGGAATGTTCGCGCTGACCTGGGCCGTCGTCGTCGTACTGATGATCGTCAGGCCCGGTTCCACGACGGGCGCCTAGCGTACGAGGCGGTACTGCGGCTACCTCGACGTCTGGCCAGAGGCTAGCTCCGCGTCACCCCACGCTCCCGTTGCGTACCTGCCCGGGGGCCTCGCCCGCCGCCCGCGCCTCCCGTCAGCTCCGCGCCGACGTGCGTCATCACCACCCGAAGTGCCCGGGACACGGCGAATTGCCCCCGGGTTCGCAACCGACGCGTTCGCCAGAGAGAATGCGGGTTGCGTACCACTGGTTGGCTTTGCCGGTGAGACGCTGCACGGGGCTGTCTTTTCAGCCCCCACGGGGAGGTGGCAAGCAAGTGGAGCAGCTGACGCAGCACGACCCTAGACGGATCGGCCCGTTCGAGGTGCTCGGGCGGCTCGGCGCGGGCGGTATGGGGCTCGTCTATCTCGCCCGATCGGCGTCGGGCCGACGGGTCGCGATCAAGACCGTACGGACCGAACTCGCCGAGGACCAGCTGTTCCGGGTCCGCTTCACGCGCGAGGTGGAGGCGGCACGGGCCGTCAGCGGCTTCTACACGGCCGCCGTCGTGGACGCCGACCCGCGCGCGGCCGTGCCCTGGCTGGCCACCGCCTACGTCCCGGCGCCCTCGCTTGAGGAAATAGTGAACGAATGCGGGCCGCTGCCCGCACAGGCGGTGCGCTGGCTGGCGGCCGGTATCGCGGAGGCCCTGCAGTCCATCCACGGCGGCGGCCTGGTGCACCGCGACCTGAAGCCGTCGAATGTGCTGGTCGTCGAGGACGGGCCGCGCGTCATCGACTTCGGTATCGCGTCCGGCGTCTCCAACACCCGGCTGACGATGACCAACGTCGCCGTGGGCACCCCGGCCTACATGTCGCCGGAGCAGGCGCGCGACTCGCGCAGTGTGACCGGCGCCAGCGACATCTTCTCCCTCGGCTCCACCCTGGTCTTCGCCGCGACCGGCCATGCGCCGTTCCACGGTGCCAACCCGGTGGAGACCGTTTTCATGCTGCTCCGCGAGGGCCCTGACCTCGCCGGACTGCCGGACGAACTGCGTCCGCTCATCGAGTCCTGTATGCAGATGGCCGCCGAGGCCCGCCCTTCGCCCGCTGACCTGCAGTCACAGCTCGCGCCCCATCTCTTCTCCTCCGGCGGCGACGACAGCGGTACGGCCTCCGCCTGGCTGCCGGAGAGCGCGGTCGGGCTCATCGAGGAGCGCCGCGGCGGCCGTGGCGCCGTCGCCCGCGCCGCCGCGAACCAGCGCCCGGCAAGGGGCGCCACGCCCGCCCCTGCCCCCGTCGCGCCGCCGGGCCCCGCGAACGGCGGCGGCTCCGGCTGGGGGCCCACGGGCAGCGGCGACCCACGCGGCGGCGGGCTCAGCTCGGCGGGCCCCGCACCCGGCGCCCCGGGCCGGCACGCGGCGCACGCCGCGCACAGCGCCTCGCCGGGACCGATCTCCGTGGCACCCGTCTCAGCGCCCCCGCCCCCGGTGACGGCCGCTCCGGCTCCCCCGGCCCCGGTCTCGCCCGCGCCGGTCTCACCGAGCCCCGGCCCGGCCGCGCGGCATTCCGCCCCGCAGTCCGCTGCCCCGCAGCCATCAGCCCCCACCGGCCCGTACGCCCCCAACGATCCATACGCGCTCAACGGCCCCGTCCCGGCTGGGCCCATGGCGTCGGAGGCGCCCGACGGCTCCGTACGGCTGCCCGGTTCGCAGGTGCCCATCGGCCCCGGCCCGCGCGTGGCCGACGCGCGCGACGCACGCGCGGCGCTCGACGGCGGACCGGCGTCCGGCTGGGTCAGGCCGCCGAGCGAGGGACCGGGTGCCGCCCACGGCGCCTACCCGCCCGGCTCCGGCCACCACCCGGCCGACGAAGCGGCCCACGCGGGCGGCCCCGGTGGCCCCGGTGCGCCTGGCGGTCCGAACGGCGGTGATGGCGCGGCGCGCGACGCTCAGCGGTCACAGCCGCAACCGCACGCACATCAGCAGGCGCAACCGCAGGCCGCCGACGGCTCGGGCGGCTCGGGCGGCGAGACCTCCGCCGCGGACTCCGCGAGCGGTCAGGGCCGCTGGCGCCCGTGGCGGTTCCGCATGTCCAACGACGTGTGGGGCACCCCGGCCGTCGCGGGAAACCTGCTGTACGTGACGTCCTTCGAGGTCCACGCGCTCGACACGGGCACCGGGCGGCGGGTCTTCAAGACACGCGACGTCGCCTGGGCGATGGCGGTCTCCGGTGGCCGCATCCACGCGTCGGACGGTTCGACGCTGTACGCGCTCGACGCCGAGGACGGTGCCGAGCGGTGGCGCCTGGCGACGGACGGCTGGGTCTACTCGCTGAAGGTCGACCGCGGCACGGTCGTCACCGGCACCAGGGGCGGTGGCGTCCAGGCATGGGAGGCCGCCAACGGCGAGCTGCTGTGGGAGATGTCGGGCGCGCAGACGGACTTCGAGACCCCCGAGTCGGGCCCGGCCATTCACGACGACACGGTGTACGTGTGGGCGGACGCGCGGCTGCGGGCCCTTGAGGCGCGTACGGGAGTGGAACGCTGGTCGTACCCGGTCGGAGACGCCGCTTCCTGTGGCGGAGTGCCCGTCCGGCTGCTGCACGCCCCCGACGGCGTTGTCTACGTCGCGGCGGGCACCCGGGTCCTCGCCATCGACATCGCACGCGGGGAGGTGCGCTGGCGCTTCGAAGCACCCGCCGTCTTCCTCTGCCCGCCCGCGTACGCCCCGGGCGCGGCGGTGACTGGCGGCGGCGTCTACATCGCCGACTACCTCGGCACCGTCTACGCGCTGGACGCCGCCAACGGGCGCGACCGCTGGCGGATAGCCACCGAGGCCAGGCAGTCCGTCGAACCCGTGCTGGTCGCGGCCGGTTCCGTACACCTGGGCAGCGGTGGCGCGCTCTACACGCTCGATGCCGTGACCGGCACGCCCAAGTGGCGCTTCGCCGCGGGCGGAGAGGTCATCGGCGCCCCGGTCGTCGCCGAGGGCCGGGTCCACTTCGGCTCAGCCGACCACTGCCTCTACACGGTCGACGCCACAGGCGGACAACTGCGCTGGAAACTGGCCACGGGCGGAGAGATCACCGGGTCACCGGTGGCGGCCGGCGGCGTGGTCTACGCATGCAGTAAGGACCGCTGCGTGTACGCGCTGGACGCGGCGAAGGGCACGGGCCTGTCCCGCTCACCCGCCCGGCAGCCGTAACAGCCGCAACCGCCGTAGCAGCAGCCCGCAGGGCGCGCCCCGGACAGCCGCGCCGGACAGCCGTGCCTGACAGCCGCCCCGGACAGCCGCCCCGGACAGCCGCCCCGGACAGCTCAGGGTCGGCCGTCCGGGGGACTGTGGTCGTTGTGCGGACCCTGGTCGCCGTGGCCACTGTGCTCGCCGTGCTGGCTGTGACCACTGTGCTCGCCGTGTTCGTCGTACGGGCCGTGACCGCTCTGCTCGCGCTGGTCGTCGCCTTCCTGTCCGGTGCGGCCGTCTTGTCCGGTGCGGCCTTCCTGTCCCGTAAGGCCGTCCTGTCCGGTGTAGCCGGGTGGGGCGGCGCGGTGGTGCCAGGACTGCGGAAGCGTACGTTCCATGTCCGATTCCGGCGGGGGAGCGGTGGGAGCCGGCCACGGTGCGACATCGTCGTCAGACGCCTCGTCAGCGGCGTTGTCAGTGGCGTGGTCAGCGATGGCGTACTCATAGCCGGAGTCATGGTCGGAGTCGGCAGGGGCGGTGCCCATGGCCGCCGTGTCGATGGCGATCGTCTCATCGGTGGAGCCGCCGCCTCCGCGCCCGTGGCCTGCGGGACCCCCGCCGCCGTCGGGCCATGGTCCGGCCGCTGAACCTGCCGGTGCCGCCGGGCCCGGCTCCACGCCGGAGACCTCGGGCATCTCCACCGTGCCGCTCTCCTGGCTGCCCCGGGTCGCGGCAGGCCAGGTGACAGGGGGCGTACGGCCGATCCCGGCGCTGGCCCCGGCGCCCATGCCGGGCCCCGTGCCATAGGGGTAGGGCGCCCCGGCGGTCCGGGTCGGCGCCGGGCCTGGGGCGGTGCCGGCGGTGGCCCTGTACAGATCCCTCGGGTACGCCTCCGGCTCGTGCGCATCACGCTGATACGCCCCCGCCGCGTAGCCCACGGGCAGCGGCGGCTCCGCCCCCGCACGGTCGCCGAAACGCTCGTCCCTGCCGTCCCCGTAGCCCCCCGTATGGCCGTGGCCACGGCCGTCTTCATAGCCGTAGTCGGGATCATCAGCACCGCGGTCTCCGGGCTCCCGGACCCGGCTCTTGCCTCGCCGGTGGTGGTCGGGCCGGGCGTGCCGGTGCCGACCGCTCATCAGCGCGGCGGCGAGCAGCAGCACCACCCCGCCACCGAGGGCGCCCGCGACACCGATACCCAGCCCGTTCCCCTCGCCGTCGACCGTCAGACTCCCCACCGCTTGGCCCTGCCGGACCATCCACAGCACGGTGAAGCCCACAGCGACCAGCCCGGCGAGGGTGATGACCAGCCGGGAGCGCAGCAGCAGACCCACCAGGGTCAGCAGGCCGACGAACGCCATGGGCAGGAACAGCGAGCGCAGCAGCCCGGTGTCGGCACCGCGTGCGCCGTCGAAACCGGTGAAGAGGTCATCGACGCGCACATCGCGGCCGAGACGGCCGTCGTACCAGGCGCGGAAGGGGCTCCAGACGACGGCCGAAGCTCCGATGAGAGCGATGAGGCTCCCGAAGACGTTGCGGATCATCTCCGACTCCTCGTCTCAACGCGTTAGCGGCTCTCGTCGTCGACGCTACGCCCGCGGTGTCACACCTGCCACGCGGGCACCACGCTGGGTAACAGAGAGAGGGGAGTTGGTGAAGGGACGTTTGGGGAACCAATCGCCGCTCAGCGGCGTGGTGAAATGCAAGCTGCCGCAGTGCTCGTCGGCTCGACCGATCGAGTGGCCCACCTGGTGTGCCGGCCCGGCTTATGCGGCGGCTCGACTGACGAAACAGCCCCGTCTTCCTTTGCTATAAGGTGGCGTGCACTCGTCAACTAATGCCTGTTTGGCTTGTAATAATCTTTTCCTCGGGGGTTCTTCATGCGTGCTCGTCGTGGTCGTCACCTGCGCGTGGTCGCGGTAGTCGCCGTTGTCTTCGTCGCTCTGACGGGAGCCCGCCGCGGTGGCGGTGACGGCGGCTGCGACGACGACAACGGCAGCAGCTCGTCGTCGGGCGGCGGGTTCGTCTCGGGCGGTTCGGGTTCGACCGGCGGCAGCGGCGGCGACTCGTCCTCCTCCGGCCTCTCCGGCGGTCCCAGCGACATACCCACCGCGCCCAGCTACACCCCGTCGCCCTCCTCCACCGAGCCTTCCTACGTCGCGGACGTGAGCGGCGAGGCGCTGGGCAGCAACTGCCGCTACGACGAGGCGACCAGCCAGCTCCAGTACGACGTCACCGTGACCAACCCCTCGACGACCAAGACCTACGACTACTCGGTCAGCGTCCAGTGGGAGAAGAGCTCCGGCGGCACCCTGATGGGCAGCGACTACGAGAAGGTCACCGTGGGGCCCGGCCAGTCGCAGACCATCAACATGACGTCGTACTACACCTTCACCGAGCAGACGTACTACACCTGCAAGGTCAGCTCCGCGTCCAAGTACGCCAACAGCTGAGGCGGCAGGCGCTGCCCCGCAGCGGCCGCGGTCCGGCCGTCGGCGCTCTGAACCACCGCCCCCGGCCCCGGTCCCGGCCCCGGCACTCGACCTGGACGTGGTCCTGACGCGCGACTTCTCCCTCCTCGCTTCTCACTGCCGGTTCGGCCGGTCCTGGCCCTGGCCCTGTTCCTGGCCCGGGGTGGGGCGGGTCGAGAGCCGCTCACGTGTGGCGAAGAGGGTGGACTGCTGGTCCGGTGGCAGATTGCCGAGCGCGATCAGGTGCGGCGCGTGAGCCAGGGCCTGCGCGCGGGTGGCCTCCTTCGCCGCCCACAGGGCGCGTACGGTCCCCTGGACCGCCTCGGTCGGTGACGCGGCGATGATGGCGGCGGCGCGCAGCGCGGCAGCCAGCGCCTGACCAGGCGGGGCGAGTTCGGAGACCAGACCGATGTCGAAAGCCCGCTGGGCGGACAGCCGCTGTGAGGTCCCCAACAACGCCATCCGGGCGGCCTCGCCCACCGGCATCCGTTGCGCCATGAGGATGGCCTCGTAGGCGCTGACCATGCCGTAAGTGGTGTGCGGATCGAAGAAGGTCGCCCCGTGGGAAGCGACGATGAAGTCGGACTCCCCGAGCAGATAGAACGCGCCACCGCAGGCCATCCCGTCCACGGCGGCGATGACCGGCTTCCACAAGTCATTGGCCTTCGGACCCATCGTGAGCAGCGGGTCGTCGAGCGAGTAGGGGGAGGTG
Organism: Streptomyces sp. A01; assembly: GCF_059026195.1. Lineage (NCBI taxonomy): Bacteria > Bacillati > Actinomycetota > Actinomycetes > Kitasatosporales > Streptomycetaceae > Streptomyces > Streptomyces sp. A01. Next base: position 285,627 of record NZ_JBWLKN010000007.1, read on the forward strand.
GGCTGCGGGACATGGACAGAGCGGTCGATGCCGGTGCTGAAGGCCCGGCCGCCCGCGCCGGTCAGCACCGCCACCCGCACGTCGTCAGCCAGCCGCAGCGCCCGCCAGGTGGCAGTCAGCAGCCCCGCCATCTCCAGGTCGATGGCGTTGTGGCGCGCGGGCCGGTCGAGCGTGACCACGGCCACGCCGTCATCCCGCTGGTCCACCCGTACGGCCACCCCACTCGTGTCCGGCTCCGCCCCCTCGTCCGTGTCGTGTGCCGACCCCCGTCGCCCGGGCCGGTCGCCCTGCGGTCTGCCGGGCCCCGCGCCGACCCCTCTTCGCGCGTCCCTCTCGGCGCTCATCGGTGGTCCACCACCCAGCACGGCACGGTGAAGCCGGGAACGAGCTCGCGGAAGACGGCTCGTACAGGAGTCCCGATACGCAGGCCGACCAGGTCACACGAGCCCAGCACCGTGTCGGTGTCCGAGTCGGTGTCGGTGTCGGTACCGGTGCTGGTAGTGACACCAACCCTCGTGTCCCCACCCGTACTCGAAGCCGTGGGCGTGCCCGCAGGCGCGCCCGCGCCCACTTCCGCGCTCACGCCTGCTACCGCCCCCACGCCCGCTTCCGCGCCCCCGCGCCCCGGCGTGACGAGGTTGCCGACGAGGCGAACGCGCGGACATTCCGTCAGCTCGACGACGATCGCGTTGTACGGCGCGAGCTCCGCGTAGGCCGGGAGCAGGGGCGGATGCGCGACGATGTACGACCACAACCGCCCACGGCCGCTCAGGCGTCGCCACGCGCTGTCGAACGACTGGCAGCGCGGGCAGCAGGGGCGCGGCGGGAAGCGTGGTTCGCCGCAGTCGGCGCACTCCTGTACGCGCAGCTCGCCGCGTGCCGCGTACGCCCAGAACGGCGCGCCGTCCGGATCGGTGACGGGGGCCAGCAGACCCTCCGAAGGCGTGCGATGACCTGCCATGGGTTCTCCCGCTCGCCTCTCGTCCGCCCTCTCGCGCGTCCCGCCCGCGTGCCCTCCCATACGCCCTCCCGTATGCCCTCCCATATGCCCTCCCATATGCCCTTCCGCGTGTTTGTCCCCTGCGGCCTCGCAGGTCATCCGGTGGTCAGGAGCAAGGCGGAGGTGGGAACGCCCTCGCCCGCCGTGACCAGGCACGTGGCGGCGTCGGGGACCTGCGCTGTGGAGGTTCCGCGGAGTTGCCTGACGCCCTCGTTGATCAGGTTGAAGCCGTGGACGTACGCCTCGCTGAGCCCGCCGCCGCTGGTGTTGACCGGTAACCGGCCGCCGATCTCCAGCGCGCCGCCCTCCGTGAACGCGCCGCCCTCGCCGCGTCCGCAGAAGCCGTACCCCTCCAGCGACAGCGGGATGAGCGGAGTGAAGGCGTCGTAGATCTGTGCCACATCGACGTCGCGTGGTCCGAAGTCGGCGGTCTTCCAGAGCTGGCGGGCGGCGGTCCAGGAGGGGCCGGTGAGCGGGTCGTCGTTCCAGTAGTTGACCATCCCGTGGTGCTGGGCCGGCAGTCCCTGGGCGACGGAGTGTACGAGCACGGGCCGCCTCGCGCCGTCGCGTGCACGCTCGGCCGAGACGAGTACGCAGGCCAGCGCGCCGTCCGTCTCCAAGCAGTTGTCGAAGAGGCAGAGGGGTTCACTGATCCAGCGAGCGGCCATATAGCTGTCGCGGGTGAGCGGGCGACCGTGCATGATCGCGGCGGGGTTCTCGTTGGCCCGGTTGCGGCAGGCGAGCGCGACGTTGAAGAAGTGGTCGCGTGTCGCCCCGTATTCGTGCATGTAGCGGCGCGCCAGCATGGCGATCTCGTCGGCCGGGCGCAGCAGCCCGAACGGCCGCGTCCACTGGGCGGGCGTCGGGAGCTGGGCGCGCGTGTTCGTCCAAGGGCGCGGCCCGGACCCGCGCTTGCGGGCACGCCAGGCCACACCGACGTTCGCCTGACCGGTGGCGATCGCGGCGGCGAGGTGGGCGACGGTCGCGCAGGAACCGCCGCCGCCGTAGCCGACCTTGCTGAAGAAGGTGAGGTCTCCCGCCCCCAGGGCCTTGGCGATCTCGACCTCGTCCGTGTCCTCCATCGTGTACGAGGCGAGGGCATCGACCTGCGACGGGGGAATCCCGGCGTCGTCGAGGGCGGCGACGATGGCCTGACATGCCAAGGTCTTCTCGGGAGCGTCGAGTTGCCGGGCGAACGGGGTCTGGCCGATACCGACGATGGCCGTCGCGTCCTTGAGTGTTCCCGGCATCGATCCCTCCGCGGTCTCGCTGGCGCAGGCACCACAAGGCGGCTGTGCTGACTGCAAGGCCGCTGTGCTGACAGCGGGGAAGCGTACCGCTAACCTGACGAGCAGTCAGCTATGGCTGGGATTCGACAGTCGGTCACGGCCATGGTCATGGTGGCGGGAGGAGACGCGATGGGGAACGCGGGGGATGCTCGGAGAACGGCTTCTGGACAGCCGGTCAGCTGGCAGAACGTCGCGCACTTGGTCCGGTCGGCCGCGCTGCGGTACGGAGAGCGGGAGGCGGTGGTTTCCGGCCGCACCCGAGTCTCCTATGTCGACCTGGGGGCACGGGTGGAACGCGCGGCGGCCGCGTGCGTCGCCTCGGGCATCGAGGCGGGGGACCGGGTCGCGGTGTGGGCCCCCAACACCCTGGAGTGGATCGTCTCGGCCTTGGGCGCGGTCACGGCTGGTGGTGTTCTCGTGCCCGTCAACACCCGCTTCAAGGGCGCCGAAGCCGCGTATGTTTTGCGCCGTACGCGAGCGAAGGCGCTGTTCGTGACGGGCACGTTCCTGGGCACGTCGTACGTGGCGTCGCTCCGCCGGGCGGCGGGGCAGCCGGAGGCCCACGAGCGCCCGGAGCCCAACGGGCGACAGGCCGGTCCCGGCGTCGGCACCGGCACTGCGGCCTCCGGCCCCCGCACCACCGCCTCAGCTGGCGCGTCCACCGAGCCTCAGTCCGACCCCACCGCCCCGCTTCGCACCGCCCCGCTTCCCGGGCTGCCGCATCTGCGGGATGTGATCGTCTTCGCCGCTGACGCCCCTGCCGGCTTCCGTACCTGGGAGGACTTCCTCGCGGGCGGCGAGTCCATCCCCGCCGAGACGGTGCGGGCCCGGGCCGACGCGACACAGCCCAGCGATCCCTCCGACATCACGTTCACCTCGGGCACCACGGGGTGGCCGAAAGGCGTCGTCATCTCGCATGCCCAGACGCTGCGCGTCTACGACACCTGGAGCGAACTGGCCGGGTTGACGGAGGGCGACCGCTATCTGATCGTCAATCCCTTCTTCCACACCTTCGGTTACAAGGCGGGCATCATCGCCTGCCTCAGCCGTGGTGCCACGATGGTGCCGCAGCCGGTCTTCACCGTGGATACCGTGCTGGCCAACATCGCGTCCCAGCGGATCAGCGTCCTGCCCGGGCCGCCGACCCTGCACCAGGCACTCCTGGACCACCCGGCGCGCGGCCAGTACGACCTCTCGGCGCTGCGCCTGGTCGTCACCGGTGCGGCCGCCGTCCCCCTCCAACTCGTCGAACGCCTGCGGACCGAGTTGGGCGTCGGCACTGTCCTCACGGCGTACGGCCTGACGGAGGCGTCCGGGACCGTGACGATGTGCCGCCGTGGCGACTCGCCCGCCACCATTTCGGCCACCTCGGGGCGTGCTCTGCCCGGCACGGAGGTCCGCGTGGTCGGGGCCGACGGCACGGACGCCGGGCCGGGGCGGCCGGGCGAGATCCTCGTGCGCGGCTACCACGTCATGGCGGGCTATTTCGAGGACCCTGAGGAGACGGCGAAGGTCATCACGCCGGATGGCTGGCTGCGTACGGGCGACGTGGGAGTCATGGACGTCGCCGGGAACCTGCGCGTCACCGACCGTGTCAAGGACATGTTCATCGTCGGCGGCTTCAACGCCTACCCGGCGGAAATCGAGCAGATCCTCGCCCGTCACCCGCAGATAGCCGACGTCGCCGTGATCGGCATCCCCGACCCCCGCCTCGGCGAGGTCGGCAAGGCCTACGCGGTCCGCCGCCCGGAGCCCGCCACCGACGCGCCCTCGCCCGGGTCCTCCGCGCCCCTCACGCCCGCCGACTTGATCGCCTGGTCCCGGCGGGAGATGGCCAACTACAAGGTACCGAGAGAAATCGAGTTCGTGGCGGAGCTCCCGCGTAACGCGAGCGGCAAGGTGCTGAAGGAGCGGTTGCGGGCGGGCGGGGGCCGCTGAGGCGATGTGCGGTTCCACGCGGCCCGGCCCATGGGTCGTGCCCTGGACCCGCGTGAGGGGGTGGGCCCCCGGCCCAGCCCCCTCACGCGGTGGAGCGGAGTGTTACTTCAAGCCGACAGCAGCCCATGCGGAACCCTGCGTCGCCGCCGTGCCCCCGTCCGGATGGGCGTCCTGAGGCGTCGCGCTGGTGCTGTCCGGATGCCCGTCCGCCGACGCGGTGGCCGCTGTTCCCGCTATCAGTGCCGCCGCGAAGGCGATCGCGACAAGTGACCTTTTAGGCTGCGTCATTCCGACTCCTTGGTGAGGGGCGTGTTTGCCGTTCACTGAGTGAAACTCAAGTCATCCAGAGCGAAGTGATCCCTCGGCTTTTTGTCCTGAAGCGAGCGCACGCTGGCGAGTCAGGCCGTATAGGCCCGAACTATGGGGCCGACTCCGGTGGCTCCCCCTCCTTGCCACCGATGCCGGCCCCGGTCTCCGGACGAACGACTGCCGCTACGGCCGGTCTGCGGCTCAGGCAGTGCCGTCGGGGTGGTTGTCCAGCGGCGTGACGCTGGTCCCGTCGGGGTGGTTGTCCATGGTCTTGATCTCAGCGCCGTCGGGGTGGTTGTCCAGCGGCGTGACGCTGGTCCCGTCGGGGTGGTTGTCCATGGTCTTGATCTCAGCGCTGTCCGGGTGGTTGTCAAGCGGCGTAACGATGGCCCCGTCGGGATGGTTGTCCATCGTCCTGGGCTTGATGCGCTTGGCGCCGTCAGGATGGTTGTCCAGCGTCGTGACGGTGTTGGGCTCAATGATGCTCATGTGTCTTACTCCCCGTTATGTGTGCTGTGGTTGGGCGACTGAGTGAGACATAGCCGTCCGGCGACTCCCCCGTGGGCCGCCGGACGGATATTTTAGGGCCGCTCATTCACAGTCGCGCGACCTTGGTGCTTCGAACCACTCGTCCCCCGTCGCGGATCGATGCTACGAGAGTGGCGGGACACGATAAACGAATGATGAACGCACAGTGGGCAGGGCTAGGCAGCGGCCACTGGCGTGAGGAGAGTCCGCACCTCATCGGCTTCTGCGGCGTTCAGTCGCTCATGGATGGCGAGCGCCTCCTGCCAGCACGCGCGGGCACGGTCCATCTGCCCCAGCTGCTCCAGCGCCCGGCCCAGCACGGTGAGCACGGTTCCGCGCCGCCACTCGCCGCCCACCAGGCGCAGGGCGAGAGCTTGCTCAGCGTGGGTGGCGGCCTCGGCCGGCCGCTGTGCCGACAGGTGTACCTCTGCCAGGCGGGCGTGGGTCGAGCCCTCCCACAGGCGCTGCCGGTTGTCGCGGAACAGCGCCAATGCCTCTGTCAGCTGAGCCATCGCCTCGGCGTGCCGCCCAGCTTGGCACAGGGCGACTCCCATGGCGTACCGGCCGTTGGCGAGGCGCAGGGTCAGCCCCATGCTGCTGTAGATCTCGGTGCCTTCGGCCGCGAGTTCGATGGCGCTCTCGATGCGCCCCATGGCGGCGTGCGAGCGTGAGATGTTGCACAGGGCACCGGCCATGCCGGGAAGGTTGTCATCGCTGCGGAAGGCGTCGAGAGCCGCCCGGAAGTACATCTCCGCGTCCTCGTGGCGGTTCTGGTAAATCGCGATGATGCCGCGGTCGTTCAGCGCCTCACAGCTGGGCACCGGATCGCCGACCGCGTGGGCGAGCTCTATGGCCTGCCGCGCTTCCGCGTCCGCCTGCCCGAACCTGCTCGTCATCCGGTAGGTGTGGGTCAGCATCATGCGGGCACGGCCCTCGGCTCGCATGTCTCCGGCGGCGTGTGACGCCTGGCAGGTGGCCAGTGCCGCTGTCTCGTACTGGTGTGAGTTGGCGCCCGATTCCGCCAGGTCCTTCGACGTGAGCAAAAGATCGGCGGCCCGGCGCAGCGTGTCATTTCCAGCCGACTGCTGGATGCAGGCGAGCAGGCTGTTCGCCTCCGCGAAGAGCCAGTCAAGCGCGGCTGCCCGGTCGGGGAAGCTCAGCCCGGCGTAGCGAGTTGGTTCGACATGGTCGACGAGGCGGTCGCCGGGGCGTGCGAGCGCGAACACCTGGGTGGCTGTGGCGAGATAGAAGTCCAGCAGCCGGGACAGCGCGGCGTCGCGTTCCGACGGCGGCAGCTCGTCCCGCTCCGCGCACGCGCGTGCGTAGAGCCGCACGAGGTCGTGGAACCGGTAGCGGCCGGGTGCTGCGGACTCCAGCAGGCTGGTGTCCACAAGGGATTCGAGAAGCGACTCGGCCTCGTACACGTCGAGATCGAGCATGGCGGCGGCCGCCCCGAGAGAGATGTCGGGGCCGTCGGCGATTCCCAGCAGGCGGAACGCGCGGGCCTGCTGCGGGTCGAGTTGGCTGTAGCCCAGCTCGAAGGTGGCCTTGACGGCGAGGTCCCCGGCCTGGAGTTCGTCGAGGCGACGGCGCTGGTCCGCGAGTTTCCGGGCGAGGACGGACACGGTCCACGTGCGGCGGGCGGCGAGGCGGGAGGCGGCGATGCGAATGGCCAGCGGCAGGAAACCGCAGGCGGCGACCACGTCCATGGCCGCGTCGCGTTCCGAGCTGACGCGTTCGTGCCCGACGATGCGCGTGAAGAGGGTCAGGGCCTCGTCTGGGCTCATGACGTCGAGATCGACCAGGTGGGCGCTCTCCAGGTCGACCATGCGCGACCGGCTCGTGATCAGCGCGGCACACCCCTCGGTCCCGGGGAGCAGCGGTCGCACCTGCGCCGCGTCGTGCGCGTTGTCCAGCAGCGTCAGGACCCGGCGCCCGGCGAGCGTGGAGCGGTAGAGGGCGGCGCGGTCCTCCTGGGCGTCCGGAATGGCCTCGTCCGGAGTGCCGAGCGCGCGGAGGAAGGAGCCGAGGACCGCGCCGGGCTCCGCGATCGAGGGACCGGTGCCCTGGAGGTCGATGTAGAGCTGCCCGTCGGGGAAGTGCTGCCGGGCGACGTGCGCGACGTGGACGGCGAGCGTCGTCTTGCCGACCCCGCCGATTCCCGCGACCGCGGACACCGCCATCACGCTGCCCTCGGCGGTGGCGAGCTGGTCACTGAGCTCCCGTACGAACGCCGCCCGGCCGGTGAAGTCGGCGACGCTCGCCGGAAGCTGCGCCGGACGTACGGTGGTGCGCTGGGCGGTGGCCTGGGTGTCCGCCGCGGGAGCGTTGAGGTCGGCGTCCGCCTGGAGGATACGCTGCTGCAAATCCGAGAGCTCGGCACACGGGTCGACACCCAGCTCGTCCGACAGCATGCGCCGGGTGTCGGCGTACACGGCCAGCGCCTCCGCCTGGCGGCCGCTGCGGTACAGCGCCAGCATCAGCAGCTCACGCAGGCGCTCCCGTAGCGGGTGGGCGGCGGTCAGGGCGGTGAGTTCGGAGATGGTGTCGGTGTGGTGGCCGAGCTCCAGGTCCAGGTCCAGCCGGGTCTCCACCAGGCTGAGCCGCCACTCTTCGAGGCGGGTGCGCTGGTTGTCGGCGTACGGGCCGGGCACGCCGGCCAGCGGCTCACCGTCCCACAGGTCCAGCGCCTCGGTGATCAGCTCACGGGCCTTGACGCGCTCCCCGGCGGACCGGGCCTTGTCGGCCTGCGCGGCGAGATTCTCCGCGCGGTCGAGGTCGAGGGCGTCGACGTCGACGCGCATCGCGTAGCCGCCCGACTCACTGACCAGCACACCCGCGTCCACGCCGAACGCCTTGCGTAGCCGGGACGCGTACGTCCGCAGCGCGGCGATGGCCGCGTCCGGGGGCTCCTCGCCCCACAGCCCGTCGACCAGTTCGGGCGCGGTCGCCGTACGGCCGTTGCGCAGCAGCAGGGCGGCGAGCAGCGCGCGTTGCTGTGGTGAGCCGTGGGGGAGCTGTTCGTCTCCACGCCAGGCCCGGACGGGCCCGAGCACGGTGAAGCGCAGATGGCGCGCTTGCCCCTGGTCGCCGCCCATGGTCTCCCCTTGCCGAGTGTCTCCGCTTCGCACCGGCTAGTTTGCCTTGTCCGTACCCCTGGCGTCAGTAAGGGGCCGAGGCTCTGCACAAGGCCCGCAAGAGTTGGCCGATTCGCAATATCCGCCGACTCGACAGCCATGTGCTGCGTTGTACACCAACAGAGAGCTGCTTGGTGGCTGTTGCGCGGAAGAAGGCCATGGTTGGCGTGGTTCGAAACGGCATCCCGCCATTGATGCGCATATTTCTCTGTTTTCGCTTCTATAACAGCTGTTTACGCCCGCCCGTGGCACGGTGAGCCCGGCGTGACGAGAGGCGGTCTCAGGCCAGTCATCGCCTGTCGGCAGGGTCATCGGATGGTCGATGGCGGAGCGACGGCATTGCTGGTAAGAGAGTCGGAGACAGCACCCGATGAGCTCAACGCTACGGACTGACGGCGTAGTTGCCGCGACCGGCCCCGGACGCCGGCCGCCGCGACCGCCGCTGGTAGCGCGCCTTTCCTCTACGTACCGCGGTCGGCCGGACTTCGAACCCCTCGGCCCGGGTGGCCCGTTGTGAAGATCGGGAACGCCCGACCGGGGCGTTCGCGGTTGCGACTGTCGGGTGGGAAGGCGCGTCGAGTGAGTCGCCCATATCCCCATACGTTGTATACGCGCCGTTGCCCGGACTATTTACCGGTGAAATTCTTTCCGCGGACACGTGTCCGCTAAGTGCCCGTCCCTTTGCTGAGGGGCGGGCGTTCTGGACGCGCCCGGTGCCCCCTGGCACGCTCACTCACCAAGCGGTCGGCGGATCACGGGAAAATAATCCGCCGACGAGGGAGGCGGTAATGGCGATGCCGGCTCCTGTGAACGGAGGCCGTTCGCACCCGCTCTTCGCGGAGGTGGGCACGTCGCGGGCCGTTCGCGCGGCCAAAGCGAGGAGGTCACGTTCCCGGGATAACCGCTGGGTGGATTGGTTGAGGACGCCTGATGGAACTCGTCGCATACAGCGATTCCGACGTGCCGTTGCTCACGGGATACCGACTGCCGGGGGAACTGCTGGGGGTGCGTCCGGTGGGCCTGTCCCCGGCTGCGGAGCCGTACCGGGTCGCCCAGCCGGCAGGGCGGCGCGACGAACGCCTCTATGTTGTCCGTGGCATCGCGTACGTGCGCTACACCGAGATCGACTGGGCGAGCGGCCAGGCCCGGCTGGAGATCGGCCCGCGCGAGCCGATCGGTCGCGACGCGTCCGTACGCGGCGCGGCGTACGGTGACTTTGACGACGACTTCGGCGGCGACCTTGACGGCTCCGGCTATGAGTACGAGCACGGCTACGAGTACGAGCGCGATATCGAGCGCCGTCACGGTCACGAGCACCAGCACGGTCATGAGCGCCGGCACGCCACGGACATGCTGACCGCGCTGGTCGTACTCGCCGTGGCGCATGGCCGCCGCGCCCTGAACCTGCGCAGGCTCTACGGCTGGGTCACCCCCGCCGCGGGCACCCCGACCCGCCCGCTGCGGGCCGCGGGCTTCGCCTGGGAGGGCGTCATCCCGCGCCACTGCTGGTATGAAGGGGCCGAGACGGAGCGGGAGATCTGGGGCATGGTCACCCATGGCTGACGTGTACCCGGTGGAGGTGCCGGACGGGATACGCCGCCTGCGCCGACTCCCGAGCGGTGGTCTGGGTTTCCTCGGACTGGACCCGCTGACGCAGAGCGATCAATGCCTGACGAGTCGCCTGATGGCGATGGGCGCGCGGTTGTTCGCCACAGCGGGCGGAGCTGTGGTCGCCTACGCCTCCAACCCGGCCAATCCCCGGCAGGCGTGGGTAGCCGTCGCCGAGGACGACAGCGCGGCCCTGCGTGCCCTGCTCACCTTTCTGTGCTCGGCGGCCGCCTTCACCTCTTTCACAGCCACCATGTGCGCCTCAGATGTCGGGCTACCCGCGCTTCTGGACTGTGGATTCCGCGAGGTCGGCACGTTGCGAAGCCATGTCCTCCGGGCGGGCATTTACCACGATGTCGGCGTGTATTACGCGTCGCACGACGATCTGCGTTTTCCGTAAGGCAACTCCGCCCATCAGTCCGCGGCGACGACCGCACCGCTCCCGCACTCAGCCTCATCATCGGCCCCGACTCGGTTCCGTCTCGGCATCGGCAACATCGCGATGGGCGGCGACACACCACGGGTGAATCACTTATCGGCCGGATCAGCGCTATGCGTCACCCTGGGAGCGAACACGGGGGCTGACGCGGAGGGGAGTCATGAGACCGAACGACCAGTGCACCGACCACAGCACTACGGCGATCCGGCTCTATCAGAAGGCGCTGCGCGACGGGGAAATTGAACCGGGGGACGTGGCCGGGCAGTTGCAGGTCCCAGCGGAGGAGGCGACAGCGGCGCTGGACCACCTTCGCGAACTAGGTTTGCTGCGCAGGCTGTCGGTGACCCAGCAGTGGCTCGTCGCGATCAATCCGCAAACGGCCGCGGCGGAACGCCTCGGCCCGCGCGAGCATTCACTGCGCGAAGAACAGTCCCGACTGGCCGAGCGGCGCTCGGCGATCGAGGCATTCATGCCGATCCACCTTGACGTCGAGAGAGGCAAGGACCCTGCCGAGGGCATTGAGATCATCGAAGGCGCCGAATGCGTCTTCAAGGTCATCCGCGAGATGAGCGAGCTGTGCCAGGCCGAGGTATCCGTCATCCAGCCTTTCGGTCTGCGTACGCACGAGGAAGCCGAGAAGTGGCTGCCCGCGCACATCGCGACGATCAAGCGCGGTGTCCGTGAGCGCGCGCTCTGCCAGCACAGCGCGCGGTTCAGCGCCACCACCAAGCAGGGCGTGGAGGCCGTACTGGCCGCAGGCGCCGAAGTGCGGACCCTGGAAGTGCTGCCGCCCCGGGTCATCATCTTCGACCGCTCCTACGCGGTGATTCCGGGCCTTGACGACACAGACGCCGCGGTCGTCGTGCGCAACTCCGCCACAGCGCGCTACCTCGCCGCGGTCTTCGATGTTCTGTGGATGACCGCCTTGCCTTTCGAAGTCATCGGTCAGAGCGGTCAGGCACGGGAAATCTCCCGCGACATCGACTCCGCCATCGTCAGGCTGCTCGCCTCTGGCGCGAAGGACGAGCTCATCGCGCGGCAGCTGGGTATTTCCCTGCGTACCTGCCGTCGGCGTATCGCCCAGTTGATGGTCGCCCTCGGTGCGGACAGCCGCTTTCAGGCTGGATACCTCGCCCGGCAGCGCGAAGAGAAGGACGAGGGCGATACGGAAGAAGGTCTGGTGACTTCCGCCCCGCTCCGGGACGCGCTGCCGACGGCGGCCCGCCGGGCGGGGTGAGCGAACGGGTCTCCATCATTCATCCATCCATTCATCCATCCGTCCGGCTCCGCTCCATGCCCTGTCCGCCACCGAAGGGCGGCCGTCCAGGCACCTGACGAGGCGTCAGTTCGCCGCTACCGTGGCAACCATGGAGAGCTTCCCGAAGATAATCTCGGTGGACGATCACACGGTCGAGCCCCCGCACGTCTGGCGGGACCGCTTGCCCGCGGCCTATCGCGAGCTGGGGCCCCATGTCGTGCGCGCGCCGCTGAAGGAGATGACCTTCGTGGGCGGCAAATTCGCCCCGAAGATGGGGACGGTGGGCGGGACGGAGGCGGAGGGCCCGCTGGCGGACTGGTGGGTGTACGAGGAGCTGCGACGGCCGCTCACCCGTCTGGACACCGCCGTCGGCTACGACAGGGACGAGGTGCGGCTGGAAGCCATCACCTACGAGCAGATGCGGCCGGGTTCCTACTCCGTCCCTGAGCGGCTCGCTGACATGGACATCAACCATGTGCAGACAGCGCTCTGCTTCCCGACCTTCCCCCGCTTCTGCGGCCAGACCTTCACCGAGGCGAAGGACCGGACCCTGGGCCTGCTGGGCGTGCGCGCGTACAACGACTGGATGGTGGAGGAGTGGTGCGGTCCCGAGTCCGCCGGGCGGCTCATCCCGCTCACCCTCATACCCCTCTGGGACGCGGAACTCGCGGCGGCGGAAGTCCGCCGCAACGCGGCGCGCGGCGTCCGTGCCGTCTGCTTCTCGGAGATCCCCCCGCATCTGGGGCTCCCTTCCATCCACACCGACGACTGGGACCCCTTCCTCCGCGCCTGCGCCGAGACGGGCACCGTCATCGCCATGCACATCGGCTCGTCCTCGCGGATGCCCTCCACCTCCGCTGACGCGCCACCCGCCGTCGGCTCCACCATCACCTTCGCGAACTGCTGCTTCTCCATGGTCGACTGGCTCATGTCGGGCAAGTTCGACCGGTTCCCCGAGCTGAAGATCATGTACGCGGAGGGGCAGATCGGCTGGATTCCCTACATCCTGGAACGCGCGGACGTCGTCTGGGAGGAGAACCGCGGCTGGGGCGGCGTCGCCGACAAGGTGCTCCGCCCGCCGTCGGAACTGTTCGCCGAGCACATCTACGGCTGCTTCTTCGACGACGCCTTCGGGGTACGCAACCTCGACGCCATCGGCGTAGGCAATGTCCTCTACGAAACGGACTACCCCCACTCCGACTCGACCTGGCCGAAGTCGCGCGAGGTCGGCGAGGCGCAGATGGGCCACCTGGCGCCGGACGTGATCGAGCGGATCGTCCGGGGCAACGCCATCGAGCTGCTCGGACTCACCCCGGACGGGCTGTGGCCCGGCCGGACGGCGACGGCCTAGCCGATGGCCGGACGCGAAGCCGGGCGGCACCGCCCGACGGATGAGGGTGCGGGCGCGGGTGCGGGCGCGTACGAGGAGATGTCGGAGGGCGCGTACGAGAAGGCGCCGGCGGGCACGTACGAGACGACGCCCGAGGAGGCGTACGAAGGGGCGCGCGACGGTATAGGCGGCGCGGGAAGTGGGCGGCGGGCGCTCGCGTACGGGATGCAGCTGCCGATCCAGTCGCAGAGCACCCTGTACGCCGAGGGCTGGGAAACCCAGGCCGGTCCCGCCGACCTGGTGGAGATCGCGCGGGCCGCCGACCGGCTCGGCTTCGCGTACGTCGCCGCCTGCGAGCACATCGCCATCCCCAGGCGGCTGGCCGCCGCCATGAGCACCGTCTGGTACGACCCGGTCGCGACCCTCGCCTACCTCGCCGCCGCCACCGAGCGAGTCCGGCTGCTCAGCCACGTCGCCGTCGTCGGCCTGCGGCACCCGCTGCTCACGGCGAAGCAGTACGCCACGCTCGACCACCTCAGCGGGGGCCGTCTCATCCTGGGCGTCGGCGCGGGACACGTACCGGAGGAGTTCGCGGCCCTGGGCGTGGACTTCGCCGCGCGCGGACGGCTGCTCGACGAGACGATCGACGCGCTGAAGGCGGCGCTGGGGCCGGAGGAGTTCCCCGAGTTCGCGGGAGAACGCTTCACCTTCAGCGGGCTCGGCCAAGCGCCGCGCCCCGCGCAGAGACCGCGCCCGCCGGTGTGGGTGGGCGGTTCATCACCCGCCGCGCTGCGCCGGGCGGCGACACGCGGCGACGGCTGGCTGCCGCAGGGCGACCCGCGCGACCGGCTGCCGCTCCAGATCGCCAGGTTGCGCGCACTGCGGGACAAGGCCGCGCGGGCCGCCGGGCTGCGGCAGCCCGAGCCCTTGTGTGTCGGTGCCATCACCGAGCCGCTGTACGTCGGCAAGGCCACGTGGCGGGTCGGACGTACCACGCTGACCGGTGAGCCGGAACGTATCGCCTGCTCGCTGCGCGAGTACGGGGCCATGGGCGTCCACCAGATCCAGGTCCGCTTCCGCAGCCGGAGCCGCACCGAACTGGTGGATCAGATGGCGGCGTTCGCTACGGACGTCGCCCCGCACCTCGCCCTGCCGCCAGACGGAGAAGCTCCGGTGGGAGAACCAGAAGGAGAACCAGAAGGAGAAGAGGAGTAATGGCCCCGTCCCCGTCCCCGTCATCGTTCCCGCACCCGTCCTCGTCCTCGTCCGATCCGGCGCGTCCAGCGGGTGCGTCCGCCGCCCAGGCCGGTGCGGGTCATGCCGGTGCGGGACAGGCCGCAGCGGGGCGCGGTGCCGCGCGGCGTCCGCGCCCGCGTCCCCATCCGCCCGCGGAGCACCGCAAGCTCGCCGGCCGGACCGTCCTGATCACCGGGGCGGCCCGGGGGCAGGGGGAACAGGAGGCCCGGCTGTTCGCGGCGGAGGGCGCCGGGGTCCTGCTCGCCGATGTACTGGATGTGCGCGGCGCCGCCGTAGCCCGGGAGCTGAACGATGACCACGGCCCGGGCAGCGCCCGCTACGTGCACCTCGATGTGCGCGAGGAGGCGGACTGGCGCGACGCCGTATCCGTCGCGCGGGAAGCCTTCGGGAAGCTGGACGGGCTCGTCAACAACGCCGGGATTCTGCGGTTCAACGAGTTGGTGAACACGCCGTTGGCCGAGTTTCAGGCGGTGGTGCAGGTCAATCAGGTGGGGGCGTTCCTGGGTATGCGGGCGGTGGCGCCGGAGCTCGCCGCTGCCGGTGGCGGCACGATCGTCAACACCGCCTCCTACACGGCCCTGTCGGGCATGGCGTATCTGACGTCGTACGCGGCGACCAAGGCCGCGATCGTCGGCATGACGCGGGTCGCCGCGATGGAGCTGGCGCCGCAGGGGATACGGGTCAACGCGATGTGCCCCGGCGCGATCGACACCCCGATGACCAACCCCGACCAGCTGGCCTCGGGCGTGGACCGGGAAGAGGCCGCGCGTGCGGTGGACGATCTCTACGAGAAGTCCGTGCCGCTCGGCCGGATCGGCCGTCCTGAGGAGGTCGCGCGGCTGGCCCTGTTCCTGTCGTCGGACGACTCCTCCTACATCACCGGTCAGCCGTTCGTGATCGATGGCGGCTGGCTGGCGGGCATCACACCCTTCTGACCCCGGATCTTCCGACCTCCCCCGCCTCCCGACTCTCCGCCCCTCCCGACGTCTGGCCTCCTGGCGGCGCCTGGCCTCCTGGCCTCCTGGTCTTCGGGCCTTCTGGGCTGGTGACGCGCGCGGCGGGAGGGATCTTCGGCGCGCCGCGTGCGCCCGGCACGCCCTGCGTCTGACGCTACGTCAGGTATTGACGCGGCGGTCGGCCGGTGCGAGAGTCGACGGCATCGCTATCTGACGGGTCGTCAGAAACTGAGGACGGTGAACCTCCGTGGAATTCGGACTCTTCGTGCAGGGGTACGTGCCCGCAGCGCGGGCCAGGACCGACCCGGAGGCCGAGCATCACGCGCTCGTCGAGGAGACCGAGTACGTGATCCAGGCGGATGCCTCCGGCTTCAAGTACGCGTGGGCGTCCGAGCACCACTTCCTGGAGGAGTACTCCCACCTGTCCGCCAACGACGTCTTCCTCGGTTACCTCGCGCACGCGACGGAGCGGATACATCTCGGCTCCGGCATCTTCAACCCGCTGCCGCAGGTCAACCACCCCGCCAAGGTCGCCGAGCGGGTCGCCATGCTGGACCATCTCTCCGGCGGCCGCTTCGAGTTCGGCTCGGGGCGCGGCGCGGGCAGCCATGAGATCCTCGGGTTCCTGCCGGGTGTGACCGACATGAACGTGACGAAGGAGATCTGGGAAGAGACGATCGCCGAGTTCCCGAAGATGTGGCTCCAGGACGAATACCAGGGCTTCCAGGGGAAACACTGGTCGCTCCCGCCCCGCAAGATCCTGCCGAAGCCCTACGGCCCTTCACACCCGGCCATGTGGTACGCCGCCGGGTCACCCCCCTCGTACGCGATGGCGGCGAAGAAGGGCCTCGGGGTGCTCGGCTTCAGCGTGCAGAAGGTCTCCGACATGGAGTGGGTCGTCGAGTCGTACAAGACCGCGATCGAGGCGGCGGAACCTGTCGGCGGTTACGTCAACGACAACGTGATGGTGACGTCGACGGCGATCTGTGCGGAGACCTCCCGCAAGGCGCGCCAGATCGCCGCCGGTGGCGGGCTGAACTACCTCCAGTCGCTGTTGTTCCGCTACCACGACACCTTTCCCCGGCCCGCGGGCATCCCCCAGTGGCCGGAGCTGCTGCCGGAGTACACCGAGGAACTGATCGACCTGCTCATCGCCGAGGAACTCATGATCTGCGGGGACCCCGACGAGGTCTTGCGGCAGTGCAAGCGGTGGGAGCAGGCAGGGGCCGACCAGCTGTCATTCGGGCTGCCAATCGGGATCTCGTACGAGGACACGATGAACACGATCAAGCTCATCGGCGAACAGGTGATCCCGAAGATCGACACGGACCCGGTGCACCGGACGACCCGCTTCCGGAATTCGGCGCGCTGACCGTCCCCGCCCTGCGGGCGGGCTACGAAGAAGCAGGAGCAGGAGGGAGACCTCGCCCATGCTCGACCACCTGATCCGGGGCGCCACCGTCGTCGACGGGACGGGCGCGCCCGCGTACGTCGCCGATGTGGGCATCCGCGACGGCCGGATCGCCGTGATCAGCCCCACGCCGCCACCCGCCGGTCAACCCCCGACGGCCGACCAGCAGGGCTCGGCGCCGGGCCGGCGGGGCCCCGCGGCCGACCAGTCGGCACTCGGGCCTGCGCCTGTCCGGCAGGCGGGGGGGACGAGTGAGGCGCGTACGTGTGAGGACGCGGCGGGACTCGTGCTGGCTCCCGGGTTCGTCGACCCGCACACGCACTACGACGCCCAGCTCTTCTGGGACCCGTACGCCACCCCCTCCATGAGCCACGGCGTGACAACCATCGCCGGTGGCAACTGCGGTTTCACGCTCGCTCCGCTCAACCCGGCGCGGCCCGGGGACGCCGACTACACGCGGCGGATGATGAGCAAGGTCGAGGGCATGTCGCTGGTCGCGCTGGAAGAGGGCGCCCCGTGGAACTGGGCGGGCTTCGGCGAATACCTCGACGCGCTGGAGGGCCGCACGGCCGTCAACGCGGGTTTCATGGTCGGGCACTGCGCGCTGCGCAGGCATGTCATGGGCCCCGACGCGGTGGGCGGGCAACCGACCCCCGAACAGCTCGACGCGATGGTGCGGCTCGCGCACACGGCGATGGACGCCGGAGCGTGGGGGGTGTCCACCACCCAGTCGGCCACGCACTCGGACGGCGACGGCAGGCCGGTCGCCTCGCGGCACGCCGCGCCCGAGGAGCTGCTCGCCTTGTCGCGGGCCGTGGGGGAGCATCCGGGCACGCAGTTGGAGGCGATCGTCGGTGGCTGCCTCGACCAGTTCTCGGACGACGAGATCGAGCTGCTGGTCGCGATGACGGTCGCGGCCGGGCGACCGCTGAACTGGAACGTGCTGACCATCGACGCCGCCGTCCCCGAGCGCGTGCCGCGCCAGCTGCTGCCGAGCGAGCGGGCCCGCGCGGCCGGGGGCCGGATCGTGGCCCTGACCATGCCCATCCTGACGCCGATGAACATGTCCCTCGGCACCTTCTGCGCCCTCCACCTCATCCCGGGCTGGGGAGAGGTACTGGGGCTGCCCGTGCCCGAGCGCATCGCGCGGCTGCGTGTCCCGGCGGTACGGGCCGAGCTGCTGCGTCGCGCCCAGAGCCCGGAGGCCGGGATCTTCCGGCGGCTCGCGGACTTCGACCGCTATGTCATCGGCGACACCTACGCGACGGCCAACAAGGGCCTGACGGGCCGCGTCGTGGGGGAGGTCGCCGCCGAGCGGGGGCAGGACCCGTTCGCGTGCCTGGTGGAGGTCTGCGCGGCGGATGAGCTGCGTACGGTGCTGTGGCCGATGCCGCGCGACAACGACCCGGACAGCTGGGAGCTGCGACGGCGCACCTGGGAGCACGAGGACGTGCTGCTGGGCGGCTCGGACGCCGGGGCGCACCTGGACCGGATGTGCGGCGCCCCGTACACCACGCGCTTCCTCGGCGACTGTCTGCGCGGGCGGCGGCTGGTCGGTCTTGAGCAGGCCGTGCGGATGCTGACGGACGAGCCCGCACAGCTGTTCGGGCTACGGGAGCGGGGCCGCGTCGCCGAGGGCTACTACGCGGACCTGGTGCTCTTCGATCCGCGGCGCATCGACGCCGGGCCCGCGACACTCGTCCACGACCTGCCTGGGAACAGCCCGCGCCTTGACTCGCGGGCGGCCGGGATGGCCGGCGTCTGGGTCAACGGTGTGCGCACCATCAGGGACGACGCGGTGACGGGTGCGGTGCCGGGTGTGGTGCTGCGCTCGGGCCGTGACACCCGGACGGTCGGCACGGCCGGTTGACCGGCGGCGGGTGTGGTGCCGCGGTCCACCAGCTGGTGCCGTCTCGCCCCCGTGGGAAAATTTTGAATGCGGGCAAAACGGTCACGGCTGCGATTCCCGCAATCGGGCCTGGGTCCCTTCGGTCTGGGATGTGCAGGCTGTGCTTGGTTTTCGGCAACTAATCATTGATCGAATGGTGCGACCTTCCCTCTGAACGAAGATGTGACGTACGGAAGTTGATCTTCCGGATACGGAAACAGCACCGCTTAACGTCCTGTTCATGGTTCAGGTAGACCCACGGCTCAAGGCCGGAGACACGGTAACGAGCGTCACCGCGACGCGGCGTCGGCCCGGCACGGCCCAGCCCGGAGCCGCCGAGGCCGACGCCGGGCGCGGCGTACGGGCCAAGGGGCTCAGCGGGAACTCGGTCGGGCTGCTCGGCAGCTCCGTCATCGGGATCTCCACCGTCGCCCCCGTCTACTGCCTGACCTCGACGCTGGGCCCGACCGTGGGCGAGGTCGGACTCCAGATGCCCGCGATCTTCCTTGCCGGATTCCTGCCGATGCTGCTCGTCGCCTTCGCCTACCGCGAGCTGAACCGGTCCGTCCCTGACTGCGGCACCTCCTTCACCTGGACGGTCAAGGCTTTCGGCCCCCACGTCGGCTGGATGTGCGGCTGGGGACTGGTGATCGCCACGATCATCGTGCTGTCCAACCTGGCGGGGGTCGCCACCTCCTTCTTCTATCTGCTGCTCGGCGAGCTGACGAGCAGCGGCGCGGTCGCCGACCTCGACGGCAACAAGCCCGTACACGTGCTCACCTGCCTGGCGTTCATCGCGGTCGCCACCGCGATCAGCTACCGGGGGATGACCGCCACGAAGGGCCTGCAGTACGCCCTCGTCGGGCTTCAGCTCGCCGTCCTCGCGGTCTTCGTCGTCATGGCCATCGGCAAGGCGCGCTCCGGTGACCTGCCGGACTCGCTCGGCTTCTCCTGGACCTGGATGAACCCGTTCGCTGTCCAGTCCTTCACCGCCTTCACCGCGGGCCTCTCCCTGTCGATCTTCATGTTCTGGGGCTGGGACGCGTGCCTCACCGTGAACGAGGAGACCTCGGGCAGTGACAAGACACCCGGCCGTGCCGCCCTGCTGGCCATGCTGGTGCTCGTCGGCTCGTACCTCCTGACCGCTGTCGCGGCGCAGATGTTCTCCGGTGTCGGCGACAAGGGCACCGGCCTCGGCAACCCCGACACCTCCGACAACGTCTTCGCCGCCCTCGCCGACCCGGTGATGGGCAGCGCGCTCGGCGTACTCCTCTTCGTCGCCGTCCTCGCCTCAGCGGCCGCCAGCCTTCAGACGACGTTCATCCCCGTCGCCCGTACGGTCCTCGCGATGAGCACCTACCGGGCACTGCCGCCCGCGTTCTCGCGCGTGCACCCGCGCTTCTCGTCCCCCGGCCTGGCCACCGTCGCCGCGGGCGTCGCCACCGGAGTCTTCTACGCGGCGATGACCTTCCTCAGCGAGAACGTCCTGATCGACACGATCTACGCCCTCGGGCTCATGATCTGCTTCTACTACTCGATCACCGCCTTCGCCTGTGCCTGGTACTTCCGCCACGAGCTGCGCCGCTCCGCCCGCGACCTGGTCTTCAAGGGGCTCGCCCCGCTTCTCGGCGGCGCCCTCCTCGCCGCCGTCTTCGGCAAGACGCTCTACGACATGTGGGACCCGGCCTACGGGACGGGCAGCTCCGTCTTCGGCGTCGGCAGCGTCTTCGTGATCGGAGTGGGCCTGCTGCTCGTCGGAGCGGTGCTCATGATGGTGATGCACCGCCGCAGCCCCGCCTTCTTCCGCGGTGAGGTGCTCACCCAGGAGACCCCGGCCCTCATCATCGACTGACCGACCTGACCGACCTGACCGACCTGACCGACCTGACCGACCTGACCGACCTGACCGGTGACCAGTGGCTGGTGGTTGGTCCCGGCCCCGGTCGTTCCCTTCAGCGTTCGCCCAGGAAGACCGGGTTGGTCATCGCGGCCATCGCCCCCGGCAGTCCGGACGCTCCGCCGTCCGCCGGGGCGTGCCGCACCTCGGCTCGTACATACGCCGCGTACGAAGGCGTGGTGCGCCACTCGACCACCCCGGAGCCGGAAGCGGGCACCGGGGCGGCGTACAGCTGGCCCTGGTCGGTGATGAAGCGGACCGTGCCGTTCGCCGGGGCGCCGGTTATCTCCAGACGGACGGTGACCCGCTCGTCGTGGCCGACAGGCAGCCGGCCACCGATGCCCGCGTGTTCGCCGCGCCCGCCCAGCGCGGTGAAGGCGAGGCCGATCTTCGAGGACTCCGCTATCCAGCTGCGCCCTGCCTTGATTCCGGCCAGGACGGCGCGGCGTGACAGCTCATCGGCGAGCACGACCGTCTGCGGCAGACCGACCACCTGGGGCTCCCGGTGGGCGTCGCTGTTGCCCATCGCCGGGAGCCATGGCTTGCCGCCGCGCACGGACGCGACCAGGGTGTTGTCCCACTCGGCGATGGTCACCTCGTCGTCCGGGGTGAAGGGGCCGTTCCACACCTCCACGGCGTCGGCCTCGTTGAATCCGAACTTCCAGTTGCAGCCGATACAGGTCGCGTGCGGGTGCGCCGGGACGACCAGGCCGTCCGCCTGGCGGATCTTCCGGGAGAACCGGCCGAACGCGTTGTCCCGGGCGCGGTACCGCCAGTCCACGAAGACGCCGGGGTCGATGCCCAGGGCCAGCACATGGCCATTGCGGGTGGTGACCTCCTCGCCCATCAGGATCAGCAGGTCATCGCCCCACAGACCGCCCCACGCGCCGTGCCCCGACGTGGTGTTGTGCTCGGTCGTCGTGATGAAGTCGAGCCCGGCCGCGCGCGCCGCGGCGGCGACCTCCTCCGGGATGCGCTTGCCGTCCGAATGGACGGTGTGCAGATGGCTGTCCCCCCGATACCAGGCGCGCCCCCGCCCCTTCGCGCGCTGCGGCGGATACCCGGGTCCGGGCGTTTCGCCCCGCGCCCCGTACCGCAGCGTGACGGTGACCTCGTACCGCAGGCCCTGCGGCGCCACCGTGTACGGGCCGAGCACCACATGCCAGGTGCCCGCGCGGACCGGGCCGGCCAGATAGCCGGGCGTGGCGCGCTCCGCGCTGATCGCGAACTCCGTGCGAAACCCGCCGGACCAGCCCCTGAACCCGCGCCCGCCCAGCTCTGCGCCGCGCTCGTCGAAGATGCCGATATCGCAGGCGTTTCCCTGCGTGCCAGGCGGAACAGCCGGTTTGTCATAGGTGTAGGCGACGGCTATCTCACGGACACCGCGCGGCACCTCGATGGGGAGATAGACGAAGTCAGGCGCCCCGGTCGGCAGTTCGCCGCTGACCTTCCGGGTCTGCTCGCCGCGCTCGTCCGCCGCCTGCGCGAAAGTCACAGTTCCGAGCGTAAGGGCGCCGGCCGCGCCCGTGGCAGCCGACAACTTGAGCACGTCACGCCGATCCATCCCTGTCCCCCCAAGATCCCGCCGTCAGGCAGCGCCGGTGGAGCGGCGCCGAGGGCACGCGGCCGAGGGCGACGCCTACGGCACCTGTGTTCGAAGTGCCGCATGACACCGTTGTACGCGTGCGTGACATCGACGGAAAGCCCTGTGGATAACTCGGTGACGGTGAGAGAACATACGCGCAGCCAGCCCCGGCACACCATGCGGAGGTGCAGCAGTACATGCGGATCGCCACCACTGTCTTCCTGACCGACGAGACCATCAGGCCCACCCGGCTCGCGCAGGAACTTGAGCAGCGCGGCTTCGCCGGTCTCTACGTGCCCGAACACACCCACATCCCCGTGGACGGCAGGACTCCCTTCCCCGGTGGCGGCACACCGCCGCGTGAGTACGGCCGTACGCTCGATCCCTTCGTGGCGCTCGGGCAGGCCGCCGCCGTCACCGAACGCCTCGGTCTCGGCACCGGCATCACCCTCGTCGCCCAGCACGACCCGATCGGCCTGGCCAAGCAGGTCGCCACGCTCGATTTTCTCTCCGGCGGCAGGCTGACGCTCGGCGTCGGCTACGGCTGGAACGTCGAGGAGGCGGCCGATCACGGCGTGACCTGGTCCACCCGCCGGGAACTCGTACGGGACCGGATGGCCGGGATGCGGGCCCTGTGGGCGGCGGAGCCGACCGCCCACGAGGGCACGTTCGGGTCCGTACCGGCCAGTCACGCCCACCCCAAGCCGCTGCGGGCACCGCGCGAGCGCAAGGGAGCGGCGCCGCTGACCGGGCCGCGCACCCTCATCGGCGGGACCGCGGGCCCCAAGCTCTTCGCGCACATCGCCGAGTACGCGGACGGCTGGCTGCCCATCGGCGGACGCGGCCTGACCGAGACGCTGCCCGTGCTGCGCCAGGCCTGGGCCGACGCGGGCCGCGACCCGCAGGGACTTGAGGTCGTGCCGTACGCGGTACTGCCGTCCGCCGGGAAGCTCGCGCACTACCAGGAGCTGGGGATCGAGGAAGTGGTGCTCCAGCTTCCGCCAGCCGGGGAGAGCGAGATCCTGCGCACCCTCGACGGATACGCCCAGTTCCTGTGAGGAGGGCGCACCCCGCGCGGGCCCGGTCTGTGACGTAGGCGGCAAGTGATCTTGTGGGCCGCTGTCGGGGGTCACTCGTATGCTCGGGGGATGACGACGAGCGCGCAGGAACCCGAACGGCAGCCGCAGCAGCCGCAGCAGGCTCAGCTGTCGGACCAGCCCGCACCGACCGCACCGGCGCCGCCGGCCCCGCCCGCGACCCCCGCGCGGCCCGTGCCCCTCATGTCACCCGTGTCACCCGGCCCCGCGAGCCCGTCGTCCCCGTCTCCGTCCCCGTCGTCTCCGTCCCCGGTCCTGACAACGGGCGCCCAGGCCGCCGCCGCGCCCACGGCCAACTCCATGCGGCGCGCCCTGCGCCGGGCTCGCGACGGGGTGGCACTGGATGTCAGCGAGGCGGCGGTGCTGCTCCAGGCGCGCGGTGACGACCTCGCGGATCTGTGCGCGTCGGCGGCGCGGGTGCGGGACGCGGGTCTGGAGGCCGCGGGCCGTCCCGGCGTCATCACGTACTCGCGCAGCGTCTTCATCCCCCTCACCCGCCTCTGCCGCGACAAATGCCACTACTGCACCTTCGCTACCGTGCCCGGCAAGCTGCGCCGCGCCGGTCACGGGATGTTCATGTCCCCGGACGAGGTCCTCGCCATCGCCCGGCGCGGGGCCGAGATGGGCTGCAAGGAAGCGCTGATCACGCTCGGCGACAAGCCCGAGGACCGCTGGCCCGAGGCGCGCGAGTGGCTGGAGGCCGAGGGGTACGACGACACCATCGCCTACGTGCGCGCGATGGCCATCCGCATCCTGGAGGAGACCGGGCTGCTGCCGCACCTCAACCCCGGTGTCCTGTCGTGGACGGACTTCCAGCGGCTCAAGCCCGTCGCCCCCTCCATGGGCATGATGCTGGAGACCACGGCAGAGCGGCTGTGGAGCGAGCCCGGCGGCCCGCACTACGGCTCACCGGACAAGGAACCGGCCGTGCGCGTGCGCGTACTCGAAGACGCCGGGCGCAGCTCCGTGCCCTTCACCAGCGGGCTGCTGATCGGCATCGGCGAGACGTACGAGGAGCGCGCGGAGTCGCTGTTCGCGCTGCGCCGCGTCTCCCGCGCCTACCACGCCATCCAGGAAGTCATCGTGCAGAACTTCCGCGCCAAGCCGGACACCGTGATGCGTGCCGCGCCGGACGCGGAGCTGGACGACCTGGTCGCCACCGTCGCCGTCGCCCGGCATGTCCTGGGCCCCTCGGCGTGCCTGCAAGCCCCGCCCAACTTGGTGGATGGGGCCGATGGGGCCGATGGCGTCTCCCAGCCCGAGGCCGAGGGGGCGTACGCGCGGCTCATCGGCGCCGGTATCGACGACTGGGGCGGCGTCTCCCCGCTCACCCCTGACCACGTCAACCCCGAGCGCCCCTGGCCGCAGATCGACGAACTCGCCGAGCGGTCCGCCGAGGCCGGGTTCGAACTGCGGGAACGCCTCGCCGTCTACCCCGCGTTCATCCTGCGCGGCGAGCCCTGGCTCGACCCCCGGCTGCTCCCGCACGTCCGGGCGCTCGCCGACCCGGAGACCGGTCTTGCCCGTGCGGACGCCTATCCGGCGGGGCTGCCGTGGCAGGAGCCCGACGAGGGCTTCTCGCTCAACTCGGCCGGTACGGGCCGTACGGACCTGCACCACACCATCGACACCGAGGGCCGCACCAGCGACCGGCGCGACGACTTCGACGACGTCTACGGGGACTGGGAGTCGCTGCGCGAGGCGGCCGCCCCCGGCATGGTGCCCTCGCGCATCGACGGCGACGTACGGTCGGCGCTGTCGGTGGCGGCGGACGATCCGACGAAGCTCACCGACGCCGAAGCGCTGATCCTGCTGCACGCCGACGGCTCGGCGCTCGACGCTCTGTGCCGGGTGGCCGACGACCTGCGCCGGTCGGCGGTCGGTGACGACGTCACGTACATCGTCACCCGCAACATCAACTTCACCAACGTCTGCTACACCGGATGCCGTTTCTGCGCGTTCGCGCAGCGCCGCACGGACGCCGACGCGTACACCCTGTCCCTCTCCCAGGTCGCCGACCGCGCCGAGCAGGCGTGGGATGTGGGCGCCGTCGAGGTGTGCATGCAGGGCGGCATCCACCCCGATCTGCCTGGCACCGCCTACTTCGACATCGCCCGTGCCGTGAAGGAACGCGTGCCCGGTATGCACGTGCACGCCTTCTCCCCCATGGAGGTGGTCAACGGCGCGACCCGCACCGGCATGTCCATCCGGGAGTGGCTGACCGCCGCGAAGGAGGCGGGCCTTGACACCATTCCCGGCACCGCCGCCGAAATCCTCGACGACGAGGTCCGCTGGGTCCTCACCAAGGGAAAGCTGCCCACCGCGACCTGGGTCGAGGTCGTCTCGACCGCGCACGAGCTGGGCATCCGGTCCTCGTCCACGATGATGTACGGGCACGTCGACCAGCCCCGGCACTGGCTCGGCCACTTCCGGCAGCTCACGAGCATCCAGCAGGCGGCACAGGAGAAGGGGGTGGAGGGCTTCACGGAGTTCGTGACCCTGCCCTTCATCCACACCAACGCCCCCGTCTATCTCGCGGGAATCGCCCGCCCCGGCCCCACCACCCGCGACAACCGTGCCGTCACCGCGATGGCCCGCGTCCTGCTCCACCCGCACATCACCAACATCCAGACGAGCTGGGTCAAGCTGGGCGCGGAGGGCGCGGCGGAGATGCTCCGCTCCGGGGCGAACGACCTGGGCGGGACCCTGATGGAGGAGACCATCTCCCGGATGGCCGGGTCGAGCTACGGGTCGTACCGCTCCATTCAGGACCTGATCGCGATAGCCGAGGCAGCGGGCCGCCCGGCCCGGCCCCGGACGACGACCTACGGCGAGGTCCCGGCCGAGCGCCGGGAGTCGGCCCTCGCCTCGGATGGTCACCTGCCGAAGCTGCTGCCGGTGCTGGGGGACTGACCTGTGCGCTGCGGTCAGCGCCCGCAGCGTCTCCGGTAGGCGGCGGTCGGTGGCTCGTCCTTGATGAGCCCCGTCGAACCCGCGCGCCCGGTGGGTCCGGCAGGCCGCCGCGCCCTCCACCGAGTCCTTGTAGTCGACGGCGAAGACGGCCTTGCCGCGCTCGATGAACGGGCGCGGTTCCTCGCACTCGTCGAACCACGCACACTCCTCGGGCAGCGCCCAGTCGAAGGAGTCGACGAGCCGCGCGGCCGAACCGGGCTGGTCATGGCCGTTCTTGAGGCCGACGGACAGGCCGCGCGCGGAGGCAGGAGCCGGCCGAACCCGCTGGCGGGCCTCCGCCTCATGGTTCCCGCGCCCGCACCCGCGCCCGCACCCGCGCCCGCACCCGCACCCGCGCCCGCACCCGCAGACGGGGCCGGCGACAAGGGCCGGTGGCGTCGGGGACGTGCCGTCTGTCGCTGCACGCGGGCGATGCTACGCAGGTCCAGCGCTCGGCCGGGCCGTACGCGTCCGCTCTCCGGGCCAAGGCCACGGACGATGAAGGCGGAATGTGTTATTCCGTTCCGGGCTGTCGTGATGACCTGGTTCACATTCCCCGACGCGCCGGAACCGATCATTCGAGGTCCATTACAGTGCTGAACCAGTTTGGGAGTTGCGCAAAGACCTGCAGAGATCTACCGAAAGGGGAAAGGTCGTGACCGCATCCGCCCGTGCGGCGACCGCCATCTGGGGCCGCGCCGAGCAGCAGGACTTTCGCAGCCGGGTGCGCGGCTGCCTGCTCGGTGGCGCTCTCGGCGACGCTCTCGGCGCTGGAATCGAGTTCGATTCGCTCGCCGCCATCCGCAAGGCTCACGGGCCCGACGGCGTCACGAACTTCGTCCCCGCGTACGGGCGGCGCGGCAGCGTCACCGACGACACCCAGATGACCCTGTTCACCGTGGAGGGGCTGATACGCGCCCAGGTACGGCGCGACACAGGCGCCTGGCACCCGCCCACGGATGTGTACGGCGCGCACCGCCGCTGGTTCGCCACCCAGCACGACTGGGGTCCGGACGAGCGCAAGCAGAGCGACGGCTGGCTCGCCCGTGAGGAGTGGCTGTACTCGCAGCGCGCGCCCGGGCGTGCCTGCCTGTCCGGTCTGGCCGACGGGCCCATGGGCACTCTGGACGCGCCCAGGAACCCGGACTCCAAGGGCTGCGGGGCCGTGATGCGGTCCGCGCCCTTCGGGCTACTCGTCGGCTGGGAGCCGCAACTCGTCTTCCAGCTCGCCATCGAGTGCGCCGCCCAGACCCACGGCCACCCCACCGGCTATCTCTCGGCGGGCGCCTTCGCCCTGATCGTGCACGGCCTGGCGCGCGGAGAGGCGCTGGACGGTTCCGTACAGCGCGCGCTCGCGATGCTCGCCACCCGGCCCGGCCACGAGGAGACCACCGACGCGCTCAAGCACGCGCTCGGCGCCGTACGGCAGGGGCTGCCCACGCCGGAGCGGGTCGAGTCGCTGGGGGAGGGCTGGACCGGTGAGGAGGCGCTGGCGATGGGCGTGTACTGCGCGCTGGTCGCCGAGGACGTCGGGCACGGGCTGCTGCTGTCCGTGAACCACGGTGGCGACAGCGACTCGACCGGCTCGATCTGCGGCAACCTGCTGGGCACGCTGCACGGGGAGACGGCCCTGCCGCCCGGCTGGCTCGCCGAGGTGGAGGGGCGCGGGACCATCCTCGAACTCGCCGACGACTTCGCCATGGAGATGACCCAGGGCCCGGCACTGCACGGTCCCGCCGTATCGGCCCCCGCCTGGCTGGCCCGCTACCCGCGCGCGTAGCACCGGCGAGCGTGGCGGGTGGGGATGAGTACGTACGCCCACACCCGCCGGCCCGCCCGGCACCCCGCCCGCCTGCCCGTTCACCGCGGTGAGCCGGCCGCCAGCCGGCCCGCCAGCCGGCCGTGGTCAGTCCGCCGCGCCCGCGACGCTGTGACCGGCGCCGCCGTCCTCGTACCCAGTCGGCCGCAGCCCCACCCGCTCCTCCTCCCTGTGGGCGGGCACCACCGCGGCGGCTGCTCCGCCCACCGCCCCCGGGCCGCCCAGGCCGCCCAGGGAAACGGGGCCGCCGTCATCGGAGTCGAGCGCGGCCAGGATCGCGTCGCGCTCGGGCGTGTCCTCCGGCTTGATGAAGCCGATCACCACGTACAGCACGAGTGAGACCGCGAGCGGGAGGGAGATCTGGTACTGCAACTCCACGTCGTCGACCCCGTACTTGGCCACGGCGAAAGCGACAAGCCCCAGGGCCCAGCTGACGAGTGCCGCTGTCGGCCCTGACCTGCGGAACGGGCGCAGCATGCCCAGCATCAGGGGAATGGCGATCGGCCCCATGAGCCCGGCCACCCACTCGATGACGACAGTCAGGATGTCCCCGAAGAAGTCGGAGTTGACCTGGGTCGCGATGGCCATCGAAAGACCGAGGAAGATGAGCGTCGTCCAGCGGGCCGCCAGCAGCCCGGCCCGGGT
This sequence comes from Streptomyces sp. A01, assembly GCF_059026195.1. Classification (NCBI taxonomy): domain Bacteria; kingdom Bacillati; phylum Actinomycetota; class Actinomycetes; order Kitasatosporales; family Streptomycetaceae; genus Streptomyces; species Streptomyces sp. A01. The sequence continues at coordinate 313,970 of NZ_JBWLKN010000007.1, forward strand.
GTCCCAGCTGCGGGCCCGCCGGGAGACCGCGGGCATGATGTCCCGCGTCACGACCGCCGCGATCACGTTCGCGTCGGAGGAACACATCGCCATCGTGTGCGAGAAGAAGCCGACGATGACCAGGCCGAGCAACCCGTGCGGCAGCAGTTCCTGGGTGAGCAGCGCGTACGAGTCGGTCGGCCGGTCGGTCGTGATGATCAGCGGAGCGACCCACATGGGGAAGAACAGCACCAGCGGCCACACGAGCCACAGGATCGCCGAGAGCCGCGCCGAGCGCGTGGCGGAGCGCGCACTGTCGGTCGCCATGTAGCGCTGCGCCTGGTTCCACATGCCGCCGTTGTACTCAAAGGTCTTGATGAGGAGATAGGCGAGCAGGAAGGTCAGGGTGTAGGGGCCTGCGGTCGGTTCGTGGTGGCTGGCGTCCAGGTCGTCCCACACGCTCCACAGCGCACTGACCCCGCCGAGCTCCGCCAGGACCGCGACCAGCATTGCGACGCCGGCGAAGAACTGGATGACGAACTGCCCCAGTTCGGTCAGCGCGTCCGCCCACAGCCCGCCGACCGTGCAGTACGCGGCGGTGACCGCACCCGTGATGAGGATGCCCTGGTTCATCGAGACACCGGTGAAGATCGACAACAGGGTCGCGATGGCGGCCCACTTGGCGGCCACGTCCACGACTTTCAGCAGCACGCCGGACCAGGCGAGGGCCTGCTGCGTCGTCAGGTTGTAGCGGTTCTTGAGGTATTCGAGCGGGGACGAGACGCCCAGCTTGGACCGCACCCGGTTGAGCCGCGGGGCGAACACGCGCGCCCCGATGCCCACGCCGATGGCGATCGGGAAGGACCAGGTCACGTAGGACGTGATCCCGTACCCGTACGAGATCGCCGCGTAGACGGTGAACATGACGGCGCTGTAGCCCGACATGTGATGCGAGATGCCGGACAGCCACCACGGCATTTTGCCGCCCGCTGTGAAGAAGTCGCTGACGTTGTCCACACGCTTGTGGGACCAGACGCCGATCGCGATCATCACGCCGAAATACCCGATGAGCACGGTCCAGTCGAGACTGTTCATTTCCCCCTCCTCGGGGTCCGCCTTATGAACCGGAACGCGCGTCGCCGTGGCGTTCGAGGTGGCGGCAGTCCTCACTTGGGGGAGCGGGGACTTCGGGGATTGAACCCCTTGCGGGAGCAGGGGGTCAAGGGCAGGCACGATCAAGAATGTGAACGCAAGTCAGCAAGAGGAACGATTTTACGTGCTCTTGACCTTCGGGGTCGTTGTCCCGGCCATGACGGCGGCCACACGATGAACGGGCACGTCGCCGTGCCGCACGAAGCGTCGCCACGCGGCCAAGTGATGGCCAGGAAGCGCCCCTTGGGCGTTTGCTGTCGGCCGCCGTCAGCCGCTGATGCCCGCTCTCGGTTGTTGTCGGTCGTTGTCAGGCCGCTGTGGACCGTTGTTGCTCGCTCTTGACTCTCCTGGGGGCCCGTGGGGACCACGGAGCACAGAACCGGCGCAGCGGTCGACAACACCGCCGCAGGGCCACGAACTCCTGACGCGGGTACGCGTTCACACGTCACGCCGCCGCACGGCGAGCACGGTGAGCACCACCGCGGCGAGCGGCCAGAGCGCGAGGGCCGTCCATGCTTCGGCCACCGTGGGCAGGCCGGAGCCGGTGCGGGGATGAAGCTGGGACAGGCAGGTGCGCCAAGCGTAGTAGGGGAACACGCCGTACAGGTCGTTCGCCCACTGGTGGACGCCCGGCTTGAAGAAGCCCGGGACGACGACGAGGACGGCGCAGGCCGTGACGACGGTGGTGGCGGTATGCCGCAAGAGCGCACCGATGCCCATGCCCACCAGGGCCGACACGGGCGCGAGCAGCGCGTTCGCGACGAGTACGCGCGGGACGCCGGGGTCGCCCCCTGAGAGGCCGATGCCCCGGCCGGACAGGATGGCCTGGCTCACGCCGAACGTGCCCACCGAGACGACCACTCCGACGGCGAGCATGACGCCCGCGACGACCACGGCCTTGGCCACCACCACCCGGTGGCGGGCCGGTACCGCGGTCAACGTGGTGCGGATCAGACCGGAGGCGTACTCGCCGACGATCGTCAGGGACCCGACACTGCCCGCGCCGATCATGAGGAGGGCCACGCCGACACCACTGAGCGCCTCGGTCATCGGGTCGTAGCGCGACTTCTCCCGCGGTCCGAAGTCCCGCCAGTCGCCGTAGGTTTCGAGACTGCTCTGCGCGGCGAACCCGATCAGGACCAGGACGCCCAGCCCGAGTACCCAGTACGTCGAGCGGAGCGACCACAGTTTGATCCACTCGGCGGCGAGGAGATCGCTCAAACGGACGCGCGGTCCGGCCGGCGGCCCCGGCCGGGCAGTCGAGGTCGGCCGTGCCGCGGTCAGTGAGGTCATCGGAGATCACCCGGGAGGCGATCCCCCGTGAGGTACTCGGCGCGGTCGGCGGTCAGTTCCATGAACGCTTCCTCCAGCGAGGCGCTGTGCGAGGCGAGTTCGCGCAGCATGATCCGTCGTTCGAAGGCGATTTCGCCGATGCGGGCGGCGGTCAGTCCCGTCACCGTGAGCGACTCGGCGCCGTCCGTTCGTACGCCCGCGCCCTCGGCTGCCAGGGCGGCCGCGAGCCGGGCGGGGTCGGGCGTGCGCACGGTGACGCGGGTTGGGGTACCGCGCGCGGCGAACTCGGTGACGCTCTCCTCCGCGATCAGCTCGCCGCGGCCGATGACGACGAGGTGGTCGGCCGTGTTCTCCATCTCGCTCATCAGATGGCTGGAGACGAGCACCGTGCGCCCCTCGGCGGCCAGTCGCTTGAAGAGGCCGCGCACCCACCGCACGCCCTGCGGGTCGAGGCCGTTGACCGGCTCGTCGAACAGCAGCACAGGCGGATCGCCAAGGAGGGCGGTCGCGATGCCGAGCCGCTGCCGCATCCCCAGGGAGAACCCGCCGACGCGGCGGCGCGCCGCCTCGGCCAGACCCACCTCCTCCAGGACTTCCCACACCCGGCGTCGGGGCACACCGTTGCTGCGGGCCAGCGCCGACAAGTGGGCGGCGGCGCTTCGGCCGGGATGGACATCCCCCGCGTCGAGCAGCGCACCGACGTGGTGCAGTCCGGCCTGCCGATGGGTGAACGGGCTCCCGTCGATGGTGGCGGTCCCGGCGGTGGGCTGGTTCAGCCCGAGGATCACGCGCAGGGTCGTGCTCTTGCCGGCGCCGTTCGGTCCGAGGAACCCGGTGACATTCCCAGGCCGCACCGAGAAGCTGAGGTCGTTGACGGCGAGGACGTCACCGAAGCGTTTGCTCAGTCCGTTGACTTCGATCACGTGGCCCACGGTGCCGCCGACCGGGCCCGTGCCACATCGGCCGCCGGGCAGGAATGGGCGAGGCGGCGCGGACCCGCGCCAGGTGGGCGTCCAGATCGGAGTCGGCGAGGTAGCGCGCGGCGGCCAGCTGATTCACCGTCGGCGTGTGCAGGTCGGCCGCCTGCTTGGCCACGACGCAGGCGCGCCGCAGCGCCTCGGGGGCCCGCAGCCAGCCGAGCCGCAACCCGGGCGCCATGATCTTCGAGTAGCTGCCGATCAGCACAGTGCGGTCGGCGGCGTCAACCACTTCGCCGTACGACGCGATCCACGGCACCGGCTCACCGTCGAAACGCAGTTCACCGTACGGGTCGTCCTCGATCACCCACAGCCCGCGTCGCGCCGCCACCGTGGCGACCGCCAGCCGCCGCTCGGCGGGGAGGGTGCGCCCGGTGGGGTTCTGGAAGGTCGGCACGACGTAGAGCAGCTTCGGCCGCTCCCGTTCGACCAGCGCGTCAAGGGCCTGCGGGTCCAAGCCGTCCGCGTCGGACGGCACCGGCACCACGCGCGCGCCCGCGAGCGCGAAGCTCTGCAGCGCGGCGAGATAGCAGGGCTCCTCGACCAGCACGGCATCGCCCGGGTCGAGCAGGGCGCCGGCGATGAGGGTGAGAGCCTGCTGCGAGCCCGTGGTGATCACCAGGTCGTCAGGGCTCGTCGCGAGGCCGCGCCGCGTCAGCCGGGCCGCGGTCGCCCCGCGCAGGCCGGGATCGCCCTCGGTCATCGAGTACTGCAGGGCGCGCTGCGGCTCCTCGGCGAGTACGCGGCCGAAGGCGGCGGCTATGCCGTCGGTGTCGAACAGCTCCGGCGCGGGGAGCCCGCCCGCGAACGAGATGACCTCCGGGCGCGCGGTGAGTCGGAGAATGTCCCGCACTGGAGACCCGGCGACCGAGGTGGCGCGGGCGGCGAGTCGGGGGGTTCTGGCGCGCATGGCTGCTCCTTCGCTCGTATGGCGTGTCCTGCTCGAATCCGCCGCTCAGCAAGGCGTGGGCCGCGCGGCGCTGTTGGTGAAGCGCTGTGCGACGCACTGAGCGTGACGGATCGGGTGGCGCCACTCGTGCGACGGGCTGGTTGAAAGCCGTAGCTTACGAGGATGCGGGCGGCTGGAAAGAGGCGTTCCGGCATTCGGGCACGCCGTCGCGTTACGGCGTAACCCGCCACCCCGGGCCGCCGAGTGGCCAGGGAACAGTGAGGACGAGGCGGGGTCGCGGAAAGCGCTCAGGAGCCGACGCGCATTTGGTCTCGGCCGTGGATGTGCCAATGGCTGAAAACCCTTGGTGTCCCAGGGCGGTCAACATGGCTGTGCCCAATGAGCGTAAACAGACGTAAACAAGGCCGCACGCACGGGTGTGTACGGCAACGAGCCCTCTCGGCAGGGACGGCGACCAGTCGAGAGGGCTCGCACCACCTTCGCGTCGTTCGCGGTGCCGCGGCGGTGGATTCTTGCGGTATGAGCGGCTCCAGCATTCAGAGGTCTCTCGGCTCGCAGACCTCTGCGGTTGTGTGCGTGTGTACGGCTGTGCGGTGGGGCTGGGCGGAGCCGAGTCGGTGCTGAAACACCGCTGAGCGGAACTCAGCGTTTTTCAGCGGCATACGGTGGTGCTTCAGGCGCCCTTGAAAGAGTCGCCGTTGACATCCGTGACAAAGCTGGACCACGATTCCGGGGAGAAGCTGAGAGACGGGCCGCTCGGGTCCTTGGAGTCGCGGACAGCGATAACCTGGGGATCGGGAGAGGCTACTTCCACACACGCACCGTTACCGCCGGAGTGCGTGGACTTCTGCCAGACGTGGGTTTCCCCGCGACGAATAGCCATGTTCGCTCCGTGTGTTTGCCGGATCTGCCACCCACTTGGGCGGCGTGATCGACGCTACTCGTGAATTCCGCTGAGGGAATGGGTCGTTCACTCAACCGGATGGCATATCCCATTGGTGTCTTCCATATACGGGTGCCGGAGGTGTACTCTCCGTCCCTCTCCGCTGCCGTGGCCGTTCCAGGGCCCTGATTCCGGACGTGGCGCAGCCAGGTTGCTGCTGACGGTCAGCGGTCAGCCCGTCTCGTGCTGACGCGCGTGATCGCGGGCCACTTCGGCGATGAACTCCCGGCTCTGGTCCACATTGAGCGCCTGGGCGCGCAGGTGCTCGTACATCATGCTGTAGCTCTGCACGTCGGAAAGCTTTTCCAGATAGAGGTCGCTGGTGACGCCCTCCAGATACACCACGCTGGTGTCCGACTCGTCAGAGAACTCCAGAATGGAGAACTGCCCGCTCATGCCCGGATGAGACCCCATGTAGAAGGGCAGCGCCTGGACCGTCACATGCGGCTCATGGCTCATGCGGATCAGATACTCCAACTGCTCCGCCATCACCCGGGAATCGCCCACCAGCCGACGCAGCGCCGACTCGTCGACCACGGCCCACAGGCGGAGCGGGCTGAGTGGGTCCGCGATCCGTTCCTGCCGTCGCAGCCGGACCTGCACGCGTTGGGCGAGCTGCTCCGGGGTGCCTTCAGGGATGGCGCCACCGATGACGGCCTCGGCGTATTCCGGGGTCTGTAACAGCCCGGGAACCACCTGGGACTCGAACACCCGCAGCGAGGCCGCGTCGTTCTCGAAACCGATATAGACGCTGTACGGGACGTCGCCGAAAGCGTTCCACCAGCCCTGCTGGCGGGACTCCTTGGCCATTTGCATCAGTGACTCGACGAGTCGTTTGTCCTCGACTTTGTACGCCCGGCACAGATCACGCACATCACGCTGGCTGATGCTGCGGCGGCCGTTCTCCAGACGACTGATCTTCGACTGGGAGACCATGAGTTCCTCGGCCACCTCCTCCGCCGTCATTCCCTTCTCCTGGCGGAGTCGGCGCAGTTCCTGACCCAACCGGCGTCGCCTGACTGTGGGGCCGACGTTGGATGTCACTGGGCGTGCACCTCCGGCTTCGTACTGCTGCCCGTTTATTGTTCAGCAGCCTGCCATCACCGGCCGGGGCGGCGCTGGCGAATGGCCACAGAGGGTCTTGGCGCGGACACATCCGGCGACGTCGGCCGGGCGCGCCGACGCGCACTCGCTCACGCGCCACGACCGCGTGGAACATCCGTCACCCGTGACGCACTGGATAACCGGACAGGTGACCCGGCGCGCGCGGCCTGGCGGCCACGAGTCGTCGGACACAGCGGCACATCGGCGTACACACGCGTCGCCGCCGTTGACCGAGCGCGCGCCCGCGCGGCCATGGCGATGCGGGCCCGCAGGCACGCGGCCAGAAACCGCGCGACGACGCGTCGAGGGTGCGCGTGCGCGCGAGGCGGTGGGACGGCCGTCATCCAGAGCGGTCGTCCCATCCACCCCGCGCGCCTTCAGCGGCTCCCGAACCGGATCAGTGGGGACTGCGGTGCGGTCGGGTTGAGCGGATGGTGCGAGTGGTGCGGGTGATGCGGTATCGCTAGCCGGCGCCGGGCCGGTGAAACGTTTTTCGTCGTGGCCGGCGCCGGATCGTACTCAGCGAGCGCCAACGCGCGCCATGGTGCCGTGGTGGGGTGCCGACTGCGCCGGAACGCCACCCGCCGGTTCCACGGCGGACCGTGCCGCGGACTGCCGTCCTGTGGCCGGTGCCCGCCTGGGCTGTGCGCCGACGCCGTTCTGCACATCCATCACGGCATGTGCCACGAGCCCGCCCATCGGGTCGTGCCTGATCAGATCCCGGAGCCTGGAGCGCGACGAGCGCCCCTCGTTCCCGGGGTACAGGTGCTTGCCGAGCCCGACCGCATGGGCCAGGGCGGCGAGCGCCGCGGTTCGCGGGTCCGGCGGAACGCCGGTCCGAATCGCGTTATCCAGCCGGACCCTGATCTCCCGGCTGATCGCCGTCTCCGTCGCCTGATAGCGAGTCGTCGGCAGTACCCCACACATCTGACCCGCTACGGCATGCACCATGCCGCACCGCTCCAGGTGCGTGAGATACGTCTGGCGCAGCCCCAGTCGGGGCCCGCCGATCCAGTGGACGGCACGCACCGGACTGCCGCGACGGCGCAGCAGTTCGAGCGCGGAGTCCAAGGTCGGATCTCCGGTCGGCCGTGGCATCACCACGGCGATACGATCCCCATCTGGGGCTATCCGTCCTGCCAGAGCCAGCTCTACTAGCTGGGCCCCGGCAAGGCCGAGGTCAAGCGACTGCGGCTGCGCTGTGGTTCCCGTGGTCGGGTCCAAAGCGAGCAGCAGAAGCTCCTCGGGAATTGTTCTGCGGCTCCTGCCCATCCATGCCTCCCCGCGTGGATGAATGACAGGGTGACCCCTCTCACATTGGTCTGTCGAGAGCGCGTGGGTACTTCGGGCGGGAACCGGTAGGTATGTCGTTCTCGTCTAGCGGGTGGGCGGCGCCCTCTGGCGGAGCGGCTGCGCAAAAGCGCCGCTGCGACACAGGACACTGGTACACGGTTGGGCGGTGGGACGTGACGCCGGGGAGGCGTGGTGCGTCCCGCGCAACGTATTTCGAGGAGGCATCGGTGGCGGGCGAGTCCCCCGACAGGTCAAAGCAGCGGAAGTCATCGGGGGAAACCACTCGGGGTGAACGTGACCCGCGGTTGATCGGCCGCCCTGAAGCGGAGGGCCCCGCGGAAGCCGGTGCGGGGCGCGAGAAGGCCGCAGGGGCGGCCAACGGCGCGCCCGGCGCGGTAGACCGCGCCGAGGCGCCTGGCAGCGCCTCCAGGCCCTTTTCGACGGCTTCGGCGCGCCCCTCTGGGCGCGACGCAGGGTCCGGTTCCGCCGGGGAGACGGGCGCCGGGGGTTCCCCGACGGGCTCCGGCGACGCGCCGGACGCGCGACCGGACGCCGAACCGGAGGCCGCCCGGCGGCATCCCGGCGATCAGGCGACCGCGGTGTTCACGGCCGTACGGCGCACGGCGACCGCGGCCGGGTCCTCGGCGAGCACCGCTGACGGTGCGCGCGGGGCGACTGGGGCGACCGGGGCGGCGGCTACGGACGGCGCGAACGGTCAGAGCGGTCCGGAGCGTTCGGATGGTTCGGATGCTCCGCGCGTTCCGGATGACGTAGCCGGTGCGAACGGCGCCGAGCGCCCGCTCGGCAACAAGCGCTCAAGCGGCGACCGCGATTTCCGCGATGGCAGCGGCGACAGCGGCGCCGGCGATGAGAGTGGACGATCCGGGAGCGATGGCGGGCGTCGCGATAGCGAATCCGGCAAGAACGGTTCCGCATCGGGCGATGAACTCCGCACGGCCGGACGGGACGATGAACCGAAGGACGATGTGCTGAAGGACGACGCGTCGAGGAAGGACGCGTCGAAGGAGAAGGAGGACGTGTCGAAGGGAGACACGTCGAAGGGCGACGTGCCGCAGGCTCGCCCCGGCGCGGAGACGCCGGATCAGGCGACAGCCGTCTTCCGCACCACGCCCCTGCCCACCCGTCGCGGCACCTCTCCGGCTTCGGAATCCGGGACGGAGCCCGGACCAGACGCGGATTCGGGTACGGGTACGGGTCCGGACGAGGGGGCGGCGAGTGGCTCTGCTCCTGAGGGTGCCGGTTCTGGTTCTGCGGTGTCCGGCTCCGGTGAGTCCGGCCCGGCGGGCGGCGACGCGGACAAGAGCGACGAGGGCGAGAGCGCTGCGGGCGAGAGCGCTGCGGGCGAGAGCGCCGCGCCCGGTGGTGACGCCCGGCTGCGAGCCGCGGTCGCCGCGTGGGTAGCGAAGGCCGGGACGGACGACCAGCCGGGGGCGGAGGACTCCGCTGACGCCGAATCCGACGCCTCCGGCACGTCTGACAGGCCCGACCCGTCTGACGCGCGTTCTGGTTCCGGTTCTCGTTCCGACGCTGACGCGCACCTGGCCGCTGACCGCGCGACCGCGGTGTTCGGCGCCTTGCGTGGCGCGGCAGCCGAAAAGCGTGCCTCGGGCCAGGACGACGCGGGCGAATCGGCAGCCGGCCCGAAGGACGGTGGCGAGTCCGCTGGTAAGCCGTCCGCTGGTCAGCCGGTGGACAGCCCGACCTCCGCCTTCGGGGTCCTCAGGCCGAAGGGGCCGGAAGGCGCTGACGAGAAGGCGCACGACTCCGAGCAGCCGGGAACCGCGGCCGAGGACGCCGGGGGCGCCGCCCAGCAGAACACCAAGAAAGACACGAAGGACGCGAAGAGCACGAAGGAAGACACGAAGGAAGACACGAAGGAAGACAAGAAGGACAAGCAGGCCGCGTCCGGAGCTGGGACCGGGACCAAGGACAAGGCCGGTGGCGACAAGGCTGGGGACGACGAAGCCAAGGGTGTCAAGGGCGAGGGTCAGGACAAGGGCCCTCGTGCGAAGCCGGTCGATCAGCCGACCGCGGTCTTCAAGGCGGTCCGGCCCCCGGCCGCCCCCGGCACCGGCTCCGGTGCCAGCGCCGGGGCCGGTAGCGCGTCCAGGCCCGTGTCGCGTCCGGAGTCCGGCAACGAGCGGACCAGCCAGTTCGTACCGCTGAAGTCGACCGAGACGCGTCCGCCGAAGCCCGCTGCGGCTCCGAAGCCCGCCTCGGCCCCGGCGGCCGCATCCGGACCGGCCGTAGCGCCGGAGGCCCGGCCGAGTGGGCAGCCGCTCCCCGAGTCGGAGCGCACCAAGCAGCAGCCGATGCCCGCCGCGCCGGGAGCGGCCGGTACGGCCGGTGGCGCGGGTGCGACCGGCACGGGCGCTGAGGGCGCTGCTGGACCGCAGGCGCCGCTTGATCTGCTGGCGCAGCTGACCAACACGCGGCCGCGCCCGGAGACCCCCCTGCGGACGGTCGTCCGGCGGGTGAAGATCTGGACGCCGCTGGTGCTGCTGCTGGTGGTCCTCTTGGGCGTCGCACAGTCGGTACGCCCGCTGCCCGCCCCCGAGCTGCAGCTCACGGCCAGCGAGACGTTCTCCTTCGAGGGCGCCAAGCCGTCGATGCCGTGGCCCTCCGAGGGGCAGGCGGTCGTCGAGGTCGAAGGGCTCGGCAGCCTGGGAGCGTCCGGGGAGCAGAAGCCCGCTCCGATCGCGAGCGTCGCCAAGGTGATGACGGCGTACGTGATCATGCGCGATCACCCGATGAAGGCCGGCACCGACGGCCCGATGATAAAGATCGACGCGAAGGCGGACGAGGACGCCGGGAAGGACGCGGACGGCGAGTCCGTGGTCAAGGTCGACGAGGGTCAGCAGATCACCCAGCGGGAAGCGATCGAGAGCATCATGATCGCTTCCGCCAACAACATCGCGCGCTTGCTGGCCCGCTGGGACGCGGAGTCCGAGGCGGAGTTCGTCAAGAAGATGAATGACGCCGCCAAGGACCTCGGCATGAAGAACACCACCTACACCGACCCGAGCGGACTGAACGCCACGACCGTCAGCACCGCCGTCGACCAGGTGAAGCTGGCCAAGAAGGCGATGGACGACCCGGTGTTCCGGGAGATCGTCAAGATGCCCGAGTACAAGGACAGCAAGGGCGAGCGGCACGGCAACTGGAACCACCTCGTCCCCTCCAACGGTGTGGTGGGCATCAAGACCGGCACCACCACCAAGGCGGGCGGCAACCTGGTGTTCGCGGCCGAGAAGAAGATCGGTGGCACCACGCAGCTGATCATCGGCGCGGTGCTCTCGCAGCCTCCGGCCCAGCGGGACAACTCGATCCTCACCGGCGCCCTCGACGCCAGTAAGAAGCTGATCCTGGAGGCCCAGGACACGCTGATGGCCCACAAGGTCGTCAAGAAGGGCGATGTCGTGGGCGAGGTGGACGACGGGCTCGGTGGAAAGACGCCAGTCGTCGCGACCAAGGACGTGTCGGCGGTGGGCTGGTCCGGGCTGACGGTGGACCTGGAGCTGACCGACGGCGGCAAGAACGTCCCGCACGAGGCGAAGGCGGGCACCGTGGTCGGCACGCTGACGGTGGGCGACGGCCCCGGCCAGGTGAAGGTGCCGGTGGCGCTCAAGGACGCGCTGTCCGAGCCCTCCCTCGGGTCGAAGCTGACCCGCATCACGTGATCGACCGTTCGGGTCACGTACGGGACCGCCTGAGCTGAGCGCCAGCCGAGCAGTCCGACCAGCTGACCAGCGGGCCCACCGGGCAGCTGAGCGGCTGACCAGCTGAGCGACTGAGCGGCTGAGCGGCTGAGCGAGACAAGGTGGCGAGGAGCCCCGCCGGTGTGAGACCACCGGTGGGGCTCCCACGTGCCGGGGGGCGCGTGCACGCTGCCGTACAGCCCCGGACGCCCGCCCCGCCCCGAACGGCCGTACGGACCCGGGTAGTCGCTCAGCCCCCGACAGCCGTACGAGCCCGCCCAGCCGCACCGGCTCGAACGTAGATCGAACAAACCGTGAAAGCCGGTACGAAGGCTCGGCACGGGCCGGTGCACGGGCCGGTGCCACGGTCCCGTACGAAGGCCGCGTCCGAGGGGCGTGTCCGAGGGTCGTGTCCGAGAGTCGCGTACGGACGTCGCCGAGGCCGCGTACGCGGGTGGCGTTCGTCGCGTAGGCGCGTACGAAGTCGGCGCCCGAAGGCCGCGTACGGGCCTGCGACGGACCTGTGGAGGGCTGAGGGCCCGAGGAGGACCTGCGAGGGAGATGCGCGTACAAGGAGATGCCGAGGCGCGCCGCGCGGCCTCAGGGATTGGCCGAAGGTGTCAGGAGTCCGACGCCCATCGTTCGTGACATTGGGCACAGGTGATCAGTGAAGGGTTCGCGAATGTCAAGGTCACGCGGTTGCCCCGCAGGCCGGTCAGGGGCCTCCGCGTGCTAGCGTCGCAGGGCCGATCGGGCCCCGCCGCATCGCCCCGTCGCGACCCCCAGCGCGAACGAACCGGGTGGCAGAGAGACCCCGAGAGCGCTGAAGATGGGGAATACCTCCGGGGGAAGACGGGGAGTGCCGCAGTGACCACCGTTGATCCGGCGCGGGCCGACCAGGGCGACGTGACCGACGCCCCGGGCGACCAGAGCGACGCGAGCGCCGCTGGGCCGATACGTGTACCCGCGCAGCGTCGGCCGGGGGAGGGTGAAGGCGGGTCGTCCGACACCCAGGAGCGGCCGAGCATGCTTCTCCGAACGTTGCGCGCACTGCGTCACCCCGTGCCGGCCGCCCTGCTCTTCGCTGGCCTGCTGCATCTCATCTGGGTGCTGGTCGTCGCCAACAGCGGCGGCGACATGGCCGCCCAGGACGCCTGGGCGGAGTTCGCGCTCCAGCACCCGGGCTCGGCGTACAACCTGGCCTGGTACGGGGGCATGCACCCCGTCTCGTACAGCGTGATCTCGCCCTATCTGATGGCGGTCCTCGGCGTCCGCACGACGATGGTGATAGCGGGCACGCTCTCCGCCGGTCTCGTCGCGCTGCTGCTGGTGCGCAGCTTCGCCGTGCGGCGCCCGCTGTGGCCCGCGCTCTACGCCGCGTTCGCGCTCGCCTGCAACGCCATCTCCGGCCGGGTGACCTTCGGGCTCGGCACGATGTTCGGCCTGGCGGCCATCGCGGTCATCTTCGCGTGGCCAACGAAGTGGCGTTCCACCCGGCTGGTCCACCGCCTCGCCCGGGCCTCACTCGCGGCGCTGCTCGCCGCTCTCTCGACGATGGCCAGCCCGGTGGCCGGCCTGTTCGTCGGCATCGTGGCGGCGGCACTGTGGCTGACGAAGCGGCGCCCCGCCGCCTACGCGCTCGGCATCACGCCGACGATCGTGGTGGGCCTGTCGTCCTGGCTGTTCCCCTTCTCAGGCGAGCAGCCGATGGGTTTCTGGTCGGCGATACTGCCGTTCCTGTGCGGCGCGGGCGCGTTCGTCTTCTGCCCGCCCCAGTGGCGCACGGTCCGCCTGGTCGGCCTTGTCTACGCCTTGGGTGTGGTGCTCGCCTGGCTGATCCCCTCGCAGATCGGCAGCAACATCACCCGCCTCGGCATGCTCTTCGGCGGTGTGGTGCTGGTGGCCGCGCTGCCCGAGTTCCGGCGGCCGAGCCGTGCGCAGTTGCTGAAGAGCGGCCGCAAGTGGGTCGCGCTGGTGACCGCCATCGTGGCGGTCACGGTGTGGCAGGGATTCAAGTCGGCGGACGACATCATCAACACCACCCCCAGCGCCGCCTGGCACAGGGAGCTGGCTCCGCTGCTCGACCAGTTCGAGCGCATCGACGCCAAGAAGGGCCGGGTCGAGGTCGTACCGGCCAAGAGCCACCGCGAGTCGTCCGCGCTGCTGCGGTACGTCAACCTCGCGCGCGGCTGGAACCGGCAGGCCGACCTGGAACGCAACCCGATCTTCTACGACGACTCGCTGACCCCGCACAGCTACCGCGCGTGGCTCAAGCGCTGGGCGGTGCACTACGTCGTGCTGCCCGCCGGGAAGGTCGACGGCGCCGGTGAGAAGGAAGCCGAGCTGATCGTCGACGGGCTTCCGTACCTGCGCGAGATGTGGTCCAACGCGAGCTGGAAGCTCTACGCCGTCGAGAACCCGACGCCGGTGGCCGCGCCGCCCGCGAAGCTGGAGAGCGCGGAGCCGGACAAGCTGACCATCACCGTGCCCGAGGCCGGGCCGGTCCTGGTGCGCGTCCCCTACTCGCCGTGGCTCGGCCTCGTGGACAGCGAAGGCAAGAGCATCAAGCCTCCGAAGTCCGACGTTGAGGGCGGTGTCCCGGTCAACCTGAACGGCTGCCTCACCAAGCGGGTCGTGGAGGCGAAGGACGGTCAGCCCGAGGACGAGTGGACGGTGCTGCACGCGCCGTACGCCGGCACGTACCACATCGCCGCCCCGTACCAGCTGCCACGCGGCACGCCGTGCCCGGACGGAATGCTGGAGTAGGCCGCCGCTGGCTCCCACCCCCGGCTCCCGCCCCGGCTCCTGGCTCATGACTTCGGCTGGGGCTCTGCGGCTGGGACGCCGGGGGCTGAGTGCCGGGGGCTGGAGGCTGGACCTCGGGCCGGACAGGGCGGCCGGTCAGCCGTGCTCTCCAAGGACGACGCCGCGACCGGCGTAGTAGCGGTCGAGCTCGGCCCAGGGGACGCGGGCGAACCGCTGGGACGCCCCGGGGAACCCGGACGGATTGTGGATGACTACGCAGTCCTCGGTGGCGCCCACCGCCAGCACCAGATGCCCGCCCCGGCGCGGAGGCATCTCGGTCAGCTCCCGGATCGAGGGATGCACGGACAGCATGACCAGCCGCCCGGCCGCCAGCTCCCCGGCGATCGCGTCGGCGGGCAGCTCAGGCCGGGATTCGGCGTACAGCCCCCAGCGCTGCCGCGCGTAGTCAGCGAAGGGCGCGTAGATCAGCCCGTCCACGCGGTCCGCGTGCCGTATGTACGCCCCGGCCGCCAGGCACTCCTCGGCCAGTGACACGGTCGGCGGCGCCGTGCCGCGCCAGTGGTCGAGCGCCATGCGCAGGCAGGCCATCCCGCATACGCGCCACGACCAGAACGCGTACTCCTCGGGCGTGGCCGCCCCCGACTTCTGCCACAGCGGGTCGTCGGCAGCCGCCGTGGTGCCCGCGATGATCGCGGGCACCAGGCCGGGCGACTCCCACTGGGCGTAATAGGGGACGGGCTGGATGATCTCGGGCACGGGTGTGGATGCGGGCGGGGGCGCGGGTGTGGATGCGGCCGTTGAGGCGGAGACGGAAGCGGAGGCAGAGACGGAGACGGAGACGGACGTGTGGGGCGTCGGTGCGGGCGCGGCCGCGCGCTGTGCTGGCATGCGCGTCAGTCTCTCGCACCGACCTTGGCGCCGGATCGTGAGCGCAGGGCCTTCGGGCGCATGATCTGGGGTGCATGACCCTCGGCGCACGAGCTCGGACGGCACGTTCGCACATGTGCACATGCACACTCCTGCACGCGTAAGCGCGGGAGTACGGGTTGTCCGTTCGTAAGGACATTGCGGATGCTGCGGACGTTGCGGACGTGTGGCGGCGTGGCGTCGGGGAGGGGCAGGGCGCGGGCCCGGGTTCTCCCGCCGGCCCCACGCCTCGGCCCTGGCCCGGCCTACACAGTCCTACGGCTTCACCACCTCACATCCGATGCCGCTCGCGCCGCTACCGGCATTGGCATCGGCACCGGCACCAGTGGTCATGGCTATGGTCGCAGCGGTGGTCGCGGCCGCGGCCGTGGTCATGGCCGGGGGAATCGCGGTGGTCGTGGGCATGTCCGTCGTCTCCGAGCCGGGTTCGGTGCCGGGAGTCGTTCGCGCGCGGTGGTCGCCGATCGTCGCCGACAGCCCCGCCCAGCCCGCCTGCACCACACCGCGCACCCCGGCCGCCCGCGGAGCCCGTACGGCGAGCTCGCTCAGCCGCTCCCCCTCACCGCCGCCCATGCTGCCGAAACCGATGAACACGGGCGGGGGCCCGGCCCGCAGGAACTCCTCCAGTGCGGCGGGAAGCTCGTACTCGGCGGGCAGCCACGGCCACCAGTTCCCGGTCACCTCAAGCCCCTGCCGCCAGTCGTTCGGCCGGGGTACGAGGGTGGGGCTGAAGCCGTGCAGTACGGGCCAGGCGGCGGCCTCCCTCACGCCGCGTACCGCGCGGCCGCTCGCGGCGGGCCGCCAGCGTCGCGGGCACCGCGGGTGGGGCTGCCGTCGCCGCGTGGATCGGCGGGCAGTGCGCGGAAGTCCAGGCCGCGGTCGGCCACCAGCGGGGCGTACGGTTCGTGCGTCGCGAGGGTGACCTGGTGCCCGGCTTGCCGCAGCCGGGCGCCCACGCCGGTGTACGGGGTGACGTCGCCACGCGGCCGCCTTGGCCATCAGCTGCCGCCAGTCCTCCTCCGTATGCGCGGCGGCACGGGCCATCGACTGCTGGTACCCCTCGCTCCCACCCCACTTGAGGTGCGCGTCCGTGGCGTAACTCAGGTCGAAGGCGACCTCGCCGAACACCTCGAAACGCTCCTCCGGAGTCGGCTCGACGCCGGTCTGCCGTACCTCCACCGCGCGCTCGGCGACCTCGACAAGACGCTGGAGCTTGCCGATCTGGTCGCTGAGCTCCCTGCGCCGGGCACGGAGTGAAGCGAGGGCGTTGGCGTCGGGGTCTTCGAGGATCGCGCCGATCTCATCGAGGGGGAAGCCGAGTTCCCGGTAGAAGAGGATCTGCTGGAGTCTGGCCAGATCGGCGTCACTGTAGAGCCCGGTAGCCCGCGGGGCCGCGGTCGCTCGGGGTCAGGAGCCCGGCCTTGTCGTAGCGGTGCGGGGTGCGCACCGTGACCCCCGCGAAGCCGGAGACCTGCCCGACTGAGTAGCTCATGAGAATTGACCTCCCGTTCGCGTACACGCCTGAAGCCTGACGTGACGTGAGGGTCAACTGGGCCGGACGTCACCCCCGCAGGCCACGCGGCGCTGGCGGTTACGTCACTGCTGCCCCTGCCGTGACCCCTAAGCTAGGCGGCGCATACCGCTTTTCGCCGACAACCGGGAGCAATCGCATGGCAACGACGCGCACGGCAAAGACGCACTGGGAAGGCAACCTGCTTGAGGGCAAGGGCTCTGTCGCCCTGGACTCCTCCAAGGTCGGTACGTACGACGTGAGCTGGCCCTCGCGCGCCGAGGAGCCGGGCGGGAAGACCAGCCCCGAGGAGCTCATCGCTGCCGCCCACTCCTCCTGCTACTCCATGGCCTTCTCGCACGGCCTGGCGGGCAAGGGCTTCACCGTCGAGACGGTGGACACCCAGGCCGACGTCACCTTCCAGCCGGGCGAGGGCATCACCGGCATCGTGCTGACCGTCAAGGCGCGCGTTCCGGGCCTGTCGGAGGAGGACTTCCAGGCCGCGGCGCAGGACGCCAAGGCCAACTGCCCGGTGAGCCAGGCTCTCGCGGGCGTCAAGAACATCACGCTCAACGCCGAACTGCTGGCGTGACCGAGTGCGTTGACTGGCCTTGCCGACGGGCGCCCGGTCTGACCCCTCGCTGACAGTCCATCCTGTCCGGCGAGGGTCCGTCCCATAGTCCGGCGATGGTTCGGCTAGGTTTGTCCGTCCGGTGACCGGGGCAATGCACGGCTTCTCCCACCTCAAGCCCCGATGGGCTGGAGACCCGGTGGGAGAAGCCGTGCCGCCTTATTGGTCTTCTTACTGGTCGTGAGTCTGACTGGCGCTCGCCGTCTTACTGGTACTCGTCCTCGTACCCGTACGGCGGCTCCGCCGGTGGCTCCTCGTCGGCCCAGTCGAAGGCGGACGGGGAACTGTCAGCCGTTGCCCTGGCTGCTACGCCGTCGGCCCTCGCCCCGGCCTTCGCCGCCCCGCCGTCCGCCGGTCGACCGTTGGCAGGTCCGCTGTTCGCAGGTCCGCGGCCCGCCGGTCGGGCGGCAGGGAGCCGGGAGCCCGCGGGCGGGGAGCCCGCCGGTCCGGAGCTTGCCGGACTGGGCCGAGCCGGGCCGGCGTCCGCGGGGCTCGCGGGTGCCGGGACGGCGCCCGCCGTTCCGGCTTCCGTTCCGGCTCCCTGTACGGCTCCCTGTCCGGCGGCGAGCACGTTGCCGGGGGCGTCACCGGACGCGCCGTCGGCTACGTCAGTGGACGCACCGCCGGGGATGTCACCGGACGCACCGCCGGGTACGTCACCGGACGCGCCACCCGGTACGTCACTGAGCAGGTCGAGGATCTGCTGACCGTACTTGGCCAGCTTGTTCTCGCCGACGCCGTTCACCGTGCCGAGTTCGCCCAGCGTCGTGGGGGCCGTGGTCGCGATCTCGCGCAGCGTCGCGTCGTGGAAGATCACGTACGCGGGGACACCCTGCTCCTTCGCGGTGGCCGCCCGCCAGGCGCGGAGCTGCTCGAAGACCGGCAGCGCCGACTCCGGCAGATCGACAGGCGCCGCACGCCGCGAACCACCGCTCCCGCTGCCACTTCCACTCCCGCTCGCGGACTTCGCGGACCGCTTGACCGGTTCGGGATCACGCCGCAGCGGCACCTGGCGACCGCCGCCCAGCACCTCAGCGCTCGTGTCGGTGAGGACCAGCGTCCCGTAGTCACCCTCGACGGCCAGCAGCCGCTGGGCCAGCAACTGCCGTGCC
Organism: Streptomyces sp. A01; assembly: GCF_059026195.1. Classification (NCBI taxonomy): domain Bacteria; kingdom Bacillati; phylum Actinomycetota; class Actinomycetes; order Kitasatosporales; family Streptomycetaceae; genus Streptomyces; species Streptomyces sp. A01. The sequence goes on from NZ_JBWLKN010000007.1 coordinate 332,286, forward strand.
ACACCGCGCCACTCGGCCTCGCGCAGATCCGCACCGATGCCGAACACCGACAGCGCGTCGTGATCGTGCTGGATGACCTTCGCGGTCTTCTTGCCGAGCAGGATGTCGACAATCTGGCCCACACCGAACTTCTGTCGCCGCTCCCGTTGCAACCGCACGATCGTGGACAGCAGCTTCTGCGCGGGGACCGTACCGTCCCAGGAGTCCGGTGGCGACAGGCACGTGTCGCAGTTGCCGCACGCGGTGCTCTGCTGACCGAAGTACGCGAGCAGCCGCACGCGGCGGCACTCGACCGTCTCGCACAGCGCGAGCATGGCGTCGAGGTGACTGCCGAGGCGACGGCGGTGGGCGTCATCGCCCTCGGAGCCGTCGATCATCTTCCGCTGCTGCACGACGTCCTGAATGCCGTACGCCAGCCACGCGGTCGACGGCAGCCCGTCCCGCCCGGCGCGGCCCGTCTCCTGGTAGTAGCCCTCGACGGACTTCGGCAGATCGAGGTGGGCGACGAACCGTACGTCCGGCTTGTCGATGCCCATGCCGAAAGCGATCGTGGCGACCATGACGACGCCGTCCTCGCGCAGGAAGCGCGCCTGGTTCGCGGCGCGGACACGGGCGTCGAGACCCGCGTGGTACGGCAGGGCCTCGATCCCGTTTCGTACCAGGAACTCGGCGGTCTTCTCCACGGAACTGCGCGACAGGCAGTAGACGATGCCCGCGTCGCCGGGGTGCTCCGCGCGCAGCAGGTCGAGCAGCTGCTTCTTCGGGTCGTTCTTCGGCGCGATGCGGTACTGGATGTTCGGACGGTCGAAGCTCGCGACGAAGTGGCGGGCGTCCTTGAGGTTGAGGCGGACGGCGATCTCGTCGTGAGTGGCCTCGGTGGCTGTCGCGGTCAGCGCGATGCGCGGCACGGTGGGCCAGCGCTCATGCAGCGTGGACAGGGTCAGATAGTCGGGCCGGAAATCGTGGCCCCACTGGGCGACACAGTGCGCCTCATCGATGGCGAACAGCGAGATCGTGCCCCGGTCGAGCAGCCGCAGCGCGGACTCGGTCCGCAGCCGCTCCGGCGCGAGATACAGCAGGTCGAGCTCGCCGGCGAGGAACGACGCCTCGACCATCCGCCGCTCGTCGAAGTCCTGCGTCGAATTGAGGAACCCCGCCCGCACGCCGAGCGCTCGCAACGCGTCGACCTGGTCCTGCATGAGCGCGATCAGCGGTGATACGACGACGCCGACGCCTTCTCGTACGAGCGCGGGAATCTGGTAGCAGAGGGACTTACCGCCACCGGTCGGCATGAGCACGAGCGCGTCACCACCGGCGACGACATGGTCGATGACCTCCCCTTGCTCACCGCGGAACGCCTCGTACCCGAAGACACGATGCAGCACCTGCAAGGCGGCGCTCCGCTCCCCGCCACCGTTACCTTCTCCGCTGCCCGGACCGCCCGGGCTGTCGCCCCCGGTGTCGCCGGCGCCGCTGCTTCTCTCGCTCCTGACGTCCGGGCCGTGGGCGCCGTGGGCGCCGTGGGCGCTGTGCCGATCGGCGGCATCGGCGACGTCACCGGAGTCGGTGACGCCGGTGATGCCGCCGACGAGGCCGCCATGGCCTTCGGGGCCGTCATCGAGAGAAGGGGGAGTCATCCGGGCATTCTATGAGGATCTCTGCGGCCGAGGCGGGGCGTTTGCCGCATCGGGAAGACCCGGGAAGACCCGAGGAGGGACGGGCGGAAGGCGCCCTACCGCCTGCCCGGAGGTGGTTGGGCGGCGGCGGCCGTACGCCCGCACAGCACTGCGGAGACGTATCTCACCGACGTATCTCACAGGCGTATCTCACAGGCGTATCTCACAGGCGTACCTCACCCGACGTATCTCACCGAGGGGGGAGCGTCGTAGGCACGGTCACGCCGCCGTACGCCTCGACGCGCCGGTGGCCGGCGCCCCGCCACCCGACGGGAACGCCGACCGCCGCCAGCCGACCTCTCTGGCCGACCTCTTTACTGATCGCTACGATCCGCTGCTACCGGTCACTGCTGGTAAGAGCTGGTAACTGCCGGTTGCTACGCCTACTGCCCGGCGAACTTCTTGCTGATCGCGGTGAAGACACCCTTGGCCTCGCGGCCGAGACGCGGTCCGGCGAGCCAGGTGTGTTCGCTGGAGCTGATCGAGCTGTTGGAGACCAGGACGGTCTTGCCGCCCTTGCTGACGAACCAGCCACCGCCCGAGGTGCCGCCGGTCATCGTGCAGCCGATCCGATACATGGTCTGCGTGCCCGGGGCGAAGGACAGACGCCCCGGCCTGTCGAGGCAGTTGAACATCCGCGCACCGTCATACGGGGGAGCCGCGGGGTAGCCGTACGCGCTGATGCCGCTGATGTTCTTGGCAGAGGGCGCGTCGAACCACACGGGCACGGCAGCGCCGACCGTCTCCTGCAGCGACTTGCCGCCACCGTTCTCCGGCTTCAGGTGCAGCACGGCGAAGTCGTAGGAGGAACCGACGTTGCCGGTCTTGCCGCCGTTGCTCATCCACTCACCGGAGGTCTGCGACCAGTCCGCCCACCACACGCCGTACGGGCTCACGTCCTGCGGCTGGGCGCTGGCGACCTTGTCGGCGGCGTATCCCTTGTCGTTGTACGAGGGCACGAAGACGATGTTACGCATCCAGCCGCCCTTCTTGCCGGAGTGCACGCAGTGCCCCGCGGTCCACACGAGGTTGGACTTGCCGGGGTTCGCCGGGTCGTCCACGACGGTGCCGGAGCACACCATCGGCCCGTCGGGGCTGTCGAAGAAGACCTTGCCGACCGGCGCCATGTTCTGGTGATACGGCCGACGCACCTCCTTGGCGTTCACCGCGCGCGGCTCGGGGTCGGTGGCACTCTGGCCTTGCCCGGCACTCTGCGTCGTCACCGTGTTCGGAGCGTCCTGCGCCTTCGCCATCCGGGACGGCTTCCACAAATCCTTGATCACCGGGTTGGCGAACTCGGAAGCCTTACGGGACCACTTGTCCCAGTTCTGCCAGGCGCCGTCTTCCCACTTCTTCAGATCGTCGACACTCGTCGGAATGCCCTCGGGAAGCTTCGGACCGTCGCCGCCGTCCTTGCTCTCGCCCTGGCCCTCGCCCTTGTCGCCGCCCTGACCGGCGGACGCTGCGGCGTCGGACTTGTCGGCGGCGTCATCGTCGCTCGGCCCACAGCCGGTGAGCAGCAGCGCGAGCAGCGCTGCCGATGCCGCAGCGGTGCGGCGTATGGATCGCATGGAACTAAGTCCCCCTGTTGCGTGTGCATTCGTGCGGTGGTGCGTTGTCTCGTGCGGCGCTGCCTGTGCGCTGACGTGCGGCGAGGCGGCATTCCTGCCCGATTTTTGTCATGCCCCCTACCGGGGAAGCTCCACTATGCCGGGGCCACGGACGGTAAGGATCACTGGCCTCAGAGTCCACACAGAATGCGGACGGGACCCCTACGAGCCCGTGACACGGACGTAGCCGCGGACCCGGGAACCGACCGCGAGGCGCGAGGCGGGGGTCGCCGCCCCCAGGAAACGGGAAGCAGGAAACGGGAAAGGAGAAAGGGGAAAGAGGAAACGGGGCATTACGACCCAGGTCATGCGGGACCTGGGCGGAGTAGCATAAAAGCGCCGAGAGTTATCCCGAGAGCGCATGTTCCGTCGTGAACCCGCGGTTGGCTGAGGGATCAGCCGACGACTCGGGACGAGGCGCTGGGCGAGCTTTCCCTCCTCAGCCGGGCACGCGCGCCTGACGGCCGGGCCGCCGAAGGGATCTGAGAATCATGGAGACCTTGTTCACCCTGGTGGCCATCCTCGCGATGATCGCAGTGGGAGTACTCGTCATCCACACGCTCAACAGCAAGCACGACGAGCGCATCGCGGACTACCGCTACGGCGGCGTTCGGCCAGACCTGTTCGACCGCATGCACCCGAGGCACACGGGCCAGAGCTGGCCGAGCCGGATCGCCGCCATGATCGCCATGCGGGACCGTCGCGACCATCACGGCCGCCGTACCCACCGCGCCGGAGCCGGTGGGTGGCTGCACACGCATCGCCACGCGCCGCACGGCAAGGGATAGCGGGCGCTGGCAGCGCTTTTTCCTGGCTGGGAACGGGGGCACGTGGCGGGCGGCTGAGTCGGCCCGCTCGCCAGCTCGCGGACGTTGGCCGGCGAGTCAGGGCAGCCGCCGCTGAGACCGAAGGGGTGACCTGTGCTTTCTTGTGTTCGTCTCATGGGTCGTACGTACCGCCCACGGGACGAAGACGAATCGACTCCGCAATGCAACGCCAAGTCATGGACGCCAGGACAGGAAAGCGGCATATGGGGCGGCTAGGGTACGGGACTCCGCTGCTGGTCAGGCATGGTGCCGCCGGCAGGATTCGAACCTGCGACACTCGCTTTAGGAGTTCGATCAAGGCTCAGCTCGACCGTAGGATTGCGTGGACGCCTCGGCTGAGCGAGATCGCGCACGGCCTCTGCTGTACGCAGTCGTTGGTGTCACTCTTGGATGTCAACCGATCAAGCCTTCTCAGCCTCGCAGCCTGCTTGCTGCACACGCTTGGTGATCTCATTTGCAGCCGCCTGAAGCACGGCGACACGGGTGCCTTGGCTGTATCCAATACCGAAGTGCGTGCCTGCTTGACCTAGGAGGCCCCGAAGGAGCTCGGATACTCGCTCGATTGCCCCCTCCTCCGCGATAATAGAGGCCAGAGCGTCTTTGAAATCCGGAGCCCTCTCGGCGGCAGCAAGCCACGCCACAAAGGTCTCAACTTCCCTGCTGGGGCGCTCTTCTTTGGTCGCGATCCAGCGAGCCATCTGCTCTGGGTCTCTCCAGTCTGGTGATTCTTGATGGCAAGGTCGACAGAGTAGGAGCAGGTTGCTCGCGTCGTCTGGCCCCCCGAGACTCTTGGGGATGACGTGGGATCGTTCGAGGTTGGCGCGTTGCCATGAGGCTTGGGGGGTGGCCTGGTTCCACCGCTCAGAGAACCACCCGCAAGCGAAACAACACGGCTCGTCAAGACGCAGGTGCGGTGCGAAATCGCGCCGCCTCTGGCTCTTCTCCCAATGCCGCGCAATTTTCCACTTGCTCGGTACGGACATAGGCCCCCCTCTGGCTGCTACCGGCAGCATGCCACCCGCCAGTGACATCGGACCCTGCACTTGGGCCGAGCGGTTGATGGGTGTTGAACCCCGAGGGAGCAGGGCGGTAGCACCACCGTCTTAGCGGTGGTTTGTTAGAGCGGGACGTAGAGGTTCAGGGGTCTGCCCGTGCCGACGGTGTTCCGGAAACCACCTGCAGGAGCCACGGCGTATTCGCAGCCGTCTGGAACGGTTCCTGGGCGCAGGAACCCAGCCGGATCACTGGCTCCGTCCACGTTGCCGGATCGTTCGGGTCGCAGCCCGTCTCCTGCCAGCAGATCGCACGGCACTCGGCCGCCACCTCACCGGAAAACGCACCCTCTACCCGAATGAAGCCTTGCTCGAGAAACTCATCCACCTGCGTTGCGGAAAGCCCTACGCTCGACATGCTCGTCCTCTTCCGTTGGAGTGAGTCACTTGCTGGAAGAGCGGGTTGGCGTACTGACTGTCGAATGGGTGTCAGCTTGAGGATGGCGACAGAAACGAACCCGGTCTCCGTCGCGGCAACATCTCGCAAACGGGAAGCCCAAGCAGGACAGGATGCCGAACCTCGTGAGGGGTATTGCACCCCCCGTGCGCCGACAGCTGGCACGCTGCCTTCATGAAGCAACGCGAGGTACTGCTGATCGGGGGACGCGCAGGCGTCGGCAAGACGACGGTGGGATGGGAGGTTTCCGCGCAGCTGCGCGCAGCGCAGGCCGCCCACGTGGTCCTGGAGGGCGATTTCCTCGGCCAGGTCCACCCAGCTCCGGCGGGCGATCCGCGCCGTTCGGGGATCGTCGAGCGCAACCTCGCGGCCATCTGGGCAAACTACGCGGACCTCGGATACCACCGGCTCATCTACACGCACACCGTGAGCGTGCTGTCCGACGCAGCCGCCATGTTCGAGCGCACGATGGGGCCGGACGTTCAGCTCGTGCGGGTCCTGCTCGTTGCCTCCGATGCCACCACCGACGAGCGGCTGGCCGGCCGAGAACTCGGCTCGGAACTGGAGAAGGAACGCGAAAGCAGCGCCTACAAGGCACGGCTCCTGGAGGAACAGGCACCCTCGGACACCGTGCGGGTGATGACCGACGGCCGAACCGCCGTGGACATCGCCAGCGAGGTACTGGCCGCCACAGGGTGGATCGCCCCAGGCACTGACGAGAAACCCGTCGCGCAGATGGATGCGCTGCCCTCACCCTGAGGGAATGACGGACAACATCACACCGCGTCTCGAGTACAGCGCCACAGCCGTACGCCCGCGCTGGGCCGACCTCCCGCAGGACGTCCAGCAGGTCGTCTCGACGCGTCTGGGTGGCGTGGTGGATCCGGGGCCGAGTGCTGGAAGCGGGTTCACCAGTGGCTTCGCCGCCGTGCTCCGCGGGCCCGACGGGCCGGTGTTCGTCAAGGCTGCCAACGCACGGGACAACGCTGTGGTCGCTGACTGCTACCAGCGTGAGGCGCTGATCAACCAGGCCCTACCGGACGAGGTCCCCGCGCCCCGCCTGCGGTGGGTCGAGGAGACAGGAGACGGGTGGGTCATCCTCGGCTTCGACGCGGTCGCCGGCGGACGTATGCCCAGTGCCCCCTGGAAGCCTGACGAGCTCGCCTCGACCCTCGACGCCTACACCGTCACAGCCGAGGCGCTTGCCACCCCCTCTGCGGCGCTCCAGCAGGTCGGCCTCAAACCGATCGGCTACGGAGGCGACTTCGCCGACTGGCGCAACATCACCGGAAGCACCACCAGCGCGAACATCCTGCCGGCCTGGGTACCCACAAGCCGGCTCGAGGCCCTTGCCGCGCTGGAAGCCCAGTGGCGACAAGCCGCCGCCGGTGATGCCGTCCTCCACCACGATCTCCGCCAGGACAATGTCCTGATCGACATCAGCGGTGCCGCACGGATCTGCGACTGGAACTGGCCCTGCCTCGGTGCAAGTTGGTCCGACCTTGCCCTTCTCCTCGCGACAGCACATGCTGATGGACACGACGCCACCACCCTCTTCACGGACCACCCCACGGCCCGGGGAGTCGACGACGAGCAGCTCGATGCTGTCCTGGCGGCCCTTTCCGGGTTTTTCCTGGTCTCCGGCGCCCAGCCTGCAGCGGACTGGTCGCCGTACATTCGCCAGCACCAGACCTGGTGCGGCGAAGTCACCCTGCGTTGGCTCGCAGACCGGCGCGGCTGGGCATTCTGAACCACCGCGGGAATCGGCGGGAGCGTCGGCTCGTAATCACAGGCGAGCCGACGAATCACCCCACTACCCTCCGGGACAAGTCCAAGACCCTCCGTGTCCGCTTCGCCCCGTCCCCGACGGGCATGTTCCAGGTCGGCGGGGCCCGCTCCGCCCTCTACAACTGGGCGCTGGCACGACAGCAGCAGGGCCGGTTCGTCCTGCGGATCGAGGACACCGACAGCGAGCGCAACCGCCCCGAATGGGTGGACGGCATCCTCAGCGCACTCTTCGCCATCGGCATCAGTGACAAAGACCCGGTCTTCGAGGGCCCCAACTTCCAGTCCCATAACGCCGACGCCCACTACCAGGCCACCCGCGACCTGCAGAATGCTGGCCGCGCGTACTACTGCGACTGCACCCGAGAGCAGCTCACTGCACGCACCGGATCACAGCACCTCGGCTACGACGGCTTCTGCCGCGACCGCGGTCTCGCCTTCGAGCCGGGCCGGGCGCTGAGGTTCAAGACCCGGACGACGGCGTCACCGTCATCGACGACGTAGTACGTGGCCGCACCGAGTTCCCGAACAACGCCATTGAAGACTTCGTGATCGCCCGCGGCAACGGCAGCCCAGTCTTCGTCCTCGCCAACGCGGTGGACGACATCCACGAGCGCATCACCCACGTCATCCGCGGCGAAGAGCACCTGTCGAACCCGCCCAAGCAACAGATGCTGTGGCAGGCACTGGGCGCCGAACCTCCGGCGTGGGGGCATCTGCCGGTCATCGTGAACGAGAAGCGGCCAAGTTCCCACAACGCGGTGCGGTTGGAGTCCCAACGCGCCGCCGACATGGCCGAGTCGAGGGAGAACCAGCCGTACTCGGTGTGCTCGCTGGACAACACCAACTCCATCGAGTCTGCTCGGACACCGAACGCGTACTCGGGATGCACCAGGACGTCAGGCCCCCATGTGAACCCACCGGTGACGTGCAGCACTGGGACTGTCGCCCGCGAGACAAGCGAGATGAACTCTCGGGCGCAGGCCAGGCCTGTCTCCTCGGACAACTCTCGCCTGGCAGCCTGCAATGGTGCTTCTCCCGCTTCACCACCACCAGCGACCCCCTGCCAGTAGGCGCCGTCCAGGCGACGGAACAATGCGTAGAGCAGCCCTCCCTCAGTCTGCCGGTACGGCAGTACGGCAGCACCAACACCTGGAACGCAGCGCGACCCTGCACAGCTTCAGCCATCGCTCCACGGTAGAGCCGACGAGCCGCCTACGGTGTCGATCGGGGTCACCGCAGCCCGTCCCCGCCAGTTACGGAGTCCCACTGCGCCGATACCCGATCCACAGTCGCCCGCCAGCAGGGGCCAGAACGTCTTCAACGACGCCAGCAAGGGCGTCGGTCTGCCCGTTCAACGCCTCACGGACAGCGTGGTGCAGGCGCGCATTGAGGCCGGGTGCCGTGTCATCGAGGCGACGTGCCAGCCACTTCCCGCCACCGCCCCATGACCCGCCGAGGACCAGCGCCAGTTCGCCTGTCCGTCTCACCAGCTCTGAGGCGATAAACAGCCGCTCACCCTGATCGGTACACCCAGCGAGATCGTCCAGAAGATCCGTGATCCCATAACGGAAGTCCTCGATCTCCTCCACTGTCGCCGCAGGTGGACCCGCGAGGGCCAGCTTCCTGGCTTCGGCAGCCACACTCGCACCGAGCCCATCCACGTCGAAGAGCAACTCGCCGTCCGCACACATCCACAGCAGCGGGGACCGGCGCTCGCGGATTTCCCGGTCCACGAATTCGTGCCAGGACTCTTCGGTGTGCACGAAGAGCTCCACGGGCCAGTCACCGTACTGAAGGCTCTCTCTGTACGGAGCCGGCAGACCATACAACAGCACCACGATGTCCAAGTCGGACAAGGCCGTGCGGCGCTCCGTCAGCACGCTGCCCCCCAGAAACGCCGCACGAGCGACAGGATGACGTTCCTCTACGACGGCGCGGGCAACGACAACCGGATCCATGCAGCCACTATCCGTATCCAGGACGCCTCACGCATGTGGTTTGTTCCATCGCTCGCGTGACTGTCGTGCGCCATGTCCGATGTGCGCAGGGGTTGGTCGCCGAAGTTATCCACAGGCTGTGGGTGGCTGCTGGCCCACCCACACAGTCGACTGCACCCTGTGCGGGCGTACTGTTGTCCGTTGCCTCCTGTGACCGTTGATCGTGGTCAAGCTCTCTCGCGCAGGCACGGCAGACAAGGCGCTGTTCCGTCTCACCACGACAGTAGAGAGATCAACAGCGCCCACTGCATGCGCCACGCCAGGCCCGAACGAGAGCCGCAACCGACGCGAACCGGTCAGCAGGATCGCTCGCAGTGGCACGCTCGATGACCTTCAGCTGAGACGGCGAACCGCGCCACCTCCGCTCGCCATCACCTGCATCCAGCAGCAGGCGCAGGACCCTGCCGAGCACGAACACCGTCGTTCGGATATCGATGGCCGAGCCTTCAGAGTACTCCTCCGGAGCCATGAAACGTCGTGAGCCCGGCAGCCGATCGGCCTCCAGGATGAACGGCCCCGGCCTGTACTCATCCAAATCGCACAACGCCATGCGCTGCGCCTCAAAGTCGTAGAGGAGGCAGCCGTCGTACAGGTCGACCGCGACGAACCCGGCCTTCTCCACGGCCAGGTGCGCGTCGAGGATCGCGTTCAGGGACTGCAGAATCTCCGCGACAGACTGACTGCGGAACCGAGCCATCGGACTGTCCGGAGCAGAGCGACCACCGTGGTGGGCGACCGTGGGGTGGTACAGGACCTCGCCCTCAACCCATGGATAGATCAGCGCCAAGCCGTCCTTGATCGGAAAGTGGTGGCGCAGAGGCACGATCGCCGGATGCCGTACCGCGCCGTGCACATCCAGAGCGCGACGCAGTGAAACTACTCCGGCCGAAGTGGCCACACTCTTCACGAACCACTGCTCGATCCCGAGCGCGAGGCCGTACGACACGCAGCCCGAATCCTGCTCCCGGAATGCCTGGAAGACGTGGCCCACGTCTTCCAGGTACGGCTCCAGCAGTTCGACGAAATCAACGTCCAGCAGGGGATGCGTCGGCATGGTGGACGATCCTGACAGCACACATGCTTAGCCGTGCCGGCATTGCCCGTTCGGCTTCCGACTACATCTGGTCGGGAGACTCGATGCCGAGCAGACCCAGCTCGAGCTCGAGAGTCTGTGCCGTCAGATCACACAGGCCCAGGCGGCACTGCTGGGTCTCGCCCTCCGAGCGGAGTACTGGGCACTTCTCGTAGAAGGTGGTGAACGCGCTGGCCAGGGAGTACAGATACGTGGCGAGCTTGTGGAACTCAAGCGTCTCGGCGACCGAGGGCACCACGCTGCCGAATGCGAGCAACTCCAGTGCCAGCGCCCGCTCCGCGGGCTCGGTGATGACCAGCGCCGCGATGTCCTGCGGCGGCTCAGTCCCAGACCGCCGGAAGATGGAGCAGATACAAGCCCGCGCGTACTGCAGGTACGGGGCGGTGTTGCCCTCGAACGCGAGCATCCGGTCGTAGTCGAAGACGTAGTCCTTGAGCCGGTCGGTCGACAGGTCCGCATACTTGACGGCCCGATGCCCACGGCCCTCGCGACAGCGGCACGCGTCTCCTCATCGAGCCGCGGTTTTTTCACGACGATGACCGACGCCGCCCTGCTGACCGCTTCCTCAAGCAGATCGACCAGCTTCACCGAGGCGCCGACGCGGGTGCGCAGCATCTTGCCGTCATCGCCGATGATCGATCCGTGGCCCACATGCTCAGCCCGCGCCGGGGAGCCGAGCCATCCAGCATCCCGGGCCACGGCATGGATCATTTCGAGGTGCTGGCTCTGCGGCAGGCCGACGACGTACAGCAGTCGGATCGCCTTCAGGTTCCGCAAGCGATGACGGATCGTAGCGAGATCCGTCGCGCCGTACACAAATCCGCCGTCACCCTTCTTCACGATGATCGGCAGCGGGTCACCGTGGCGGTTCTTATAGCCCTCGGGGAACACACATTGAGCGCCATCGCTCTCCCGCAACAGTCCGAGCTCATCGAGCTCGTCCACGACCGACTGAAGATGATCGTTGTAGTAGCTCTCGCCGAAGAAGTCGTCCTCGGTGAGCCGCACGCCAAGCATGCCGTAGACGGTCATGAAGTACTTCTTCGACTCATCGACCAGCGTGTGCCAGAGACGCAGCGTCGTCTCGTCGCCGGTCTGGAGCAACACCACCCGCCTGCGAGCGCGATCCTTGTACTGCTCGTCGGCATCGAACTTGCGCCGGGCCGCCTGGTAGAAGCCGTTCAGGTCACCGACGGACAGTTCGTGGGCAGCCTCGGACTCGCCGATGTCCAGAAGGTGCTCGACGAGCATGCCGAAGGGCGTGCCCCACTCGCCGATGTGGTTCTGTCGGATGACGGTGTGCCCCAGCCACTCCAGCAGGCGCACCGCCGCATCGCCGATGATCGTCGACCGAAGGTGCCCGACGTGCATCTCCTTAGCGGCATTCGGCGCGGAGTAGTCGACCGTGATCCTCTCCGGCGCTCGGGTCTGAGGAACCCCGATCCGCTCGTCGCTACAGCTCCCCCCGGACCGACCCGGCCCTGACCGCGATGCTCACCGATCCGGCCCTGACCGGCATGTCACGAACCGCCTTCGAGTATTTGGTGGCGGTATCAGAGCCCTTATGAGGCGCCTTGGCCGAGGCAGCATTCCAGCGACGCTTCCACCACCCGCGCAGCTACCGCCACCCACAGACCAGCAGCGTGGACCACACCCACCGGCTCCTGGCAGCCATCCTGCGCCGCCGCAGAGCGGTGACCATGACGTTCCTGGCCCAACTACTGGGCGTCAACCGCACCAACCTGTCCATCCAATACCAGGACGCAAAACGGCTCCTGGACCTGCACCGGATCCTCGTCACGCCGATACCCGGATCGCCCGCCCGCACATTGGAACAGCTACACGCCCGAACAACCCCTGCGGAACCCCATCGCTGACAGTTATTGACCTACGGGCCCCGGCGGTGCCGGAGTACTGGCGCTGAACCCCGGCGGAGGTGGTGCCTTTCTTGACGAAGCCGGTGTCGTCGATGGTGAGGACCCCGTCGGCTTCGCCGAGGTTGTCGGCGACGTGTGTCTGCAGGTCGTCGCGGACGTCGTCGGCGTTCCAGGTGGCTTTGTTCAGGAGCCGTCGCAGGCCGTCGGGGGTGCGGTGGCCTGCGTGTTCGGCCAGTTGCCAGCCGTTTTTGCGGCCGACCGGGCCGAGCAGTGCGCGGAGGTAGTCGCGCATGCGGCGTCGCAGGTCCGCGCGGCCGAAGCGGTGGCCGATACGCAGGAAGAGGTCGTTGAGTTCACGGTCCCAGGTCGCGTCGGCAAGGTCGTCGATCACGCGGGGAGGCTGCCCTCATCACAGCTCGGTCAGTTTTCGATGCCACTCGTTGGGGGGGCGGTCCGACCAGACGGCCTCTGACAGGCCATCAGCCCACTACACTCCCGGCGATGCCTCTGACCAGGCCAGATAGCGAAACGCTGCTGGAGTACTAGGTCTACGACCGAGCCCTGTTCGGGGAGGCCGCCAGGTTGATGAACCGGTCGTGCAAGGCCTCATTAGTCACGGGCATGCGTCGTCTCCCTATCGCCCTGGGGGCGGTGTCTTCCTGGTGACGCACACACCATAGGACGCACGCCATGCGCCCAGCCTCTATATATCTGCAGCCGACGAAATTCGGTTCCATATACGAGAGTTGCGCGTGATCCTGAAGCCATGAATGAGCCCGCCGAAAGGCTCTTCCTCCGACCGACCCAGCTGCGCCGCTGGAGAAACCACGATGCCGAGACGGTGTACCAGCTCATCGAGGAGTCAGTGGAGCACCTGCGCCCTTGGATGCCGTGGGTAACAGAGCACAGCCGGGCGAGGTCCACGGACTTCGTCGCTCGCTGCGAAGCAGACTGGGCCAGTGGGACCGGGTACAAGTATGCGATCTGGAATGAGACCGCGGTGGCCGGCAGTTGTGCCCTCGTCCATCGCGGGCCCGTCGGAATGGAGATCGGTTACTGGCTACACCCGGATTTCACTGGTCGCGGGCTTGCTACATCGGCAGTCGCCGCCCTCACTCGTCAGGCGTTCGCGCTGCGAAACATCGACTGCGTGGAGATCATCCACGATGAAGCCAACTCTGCGAGCGGAGCCGTCCCGAAGAGACTTGGGTTCACTCACGTAGAGACTCGGTCGGCGACCGTTCCTCGTGCACCGTCAGACACCGGTCTCGATGTTGTGTGGCGGATGGAGCGACTCGAATTCCTGCAGCGACGTCGGTAGTTCGCGGTGGGGTGTACGCCGGATGATCTAGGCGGGGGACTGGTCGGCGAGTTGCCGAGTGAGGCTTGCGTCGCTCCGCAGGGACATGACGGCTTCTGCGTCGAGTGCTGCCTGGCCATGGTCGTCGCCGCACGGGCATCCGGTCCAGGCTCCCTCCTCGACCTGCGAGGCGACATGGTCGATGACCTTGGCGGTCTCAGCGAGGACACGCGCCGGAACGATGACGTGCGCGCTGTCAGCGTCGTCGACGGAAGCTGCGCCTATCTCGGTGAGCAGGTCTACGGCGGCTTGGACGGTGTGGACGTCGTGGTTGCCGCTGGAGTACTTGGCGGCTTGTGCCAGTCCCATGACCGATGGCCGGTGACCCACCGAGGGACCGAAACGCTAGCCCCGGCATCCCCTGAAGGGCGGGAGGTGCCGGGGTCGGCGTGGATGCCTGCGGCTTCAGCGATGACGTCAGCCATGACGGAAGGCTCGATGCATCGAAGCGTGTGCAGGGGTGAGATGCGGAGCTGAGCCGCGATGGTCCTCGCCGAGTGAGCGATCACTCTCTTCACGTCTGCCGGGTCGGCTCCCAGGCTGCGGGCCAGCAATTCTGCTGTTGTCCGTGCAGCCAGCTCCTCAAAAGCCGCAGTGCATTCTATTTCACCCACAGAGCGAGGTATGCGCTGCGAATGATGAACCTGCCGTCCAGCAGGTGGTCCGACGCTCCACTGCCGCGGCGCCCGGCATGGCACACCGCACAGCGATCGCATCGCTTCCCTCGGTGTTGGGCCGGGCCGGGGCGCATGAAGATTGGGCTCTTGCCCCACCTACCGGCGCAGCCGGGCAACCAGTTGAACGCTGGTCAGTAGCCTCGCGCCATCTAGGTGAGTGTCCGGCGCAACCTCGTCATCCAACTGCGCCAATTGACCTTCGAGGGCTGCCACATTGGCAGAGTTGTCGATGGTGGCGACCACGTTGACGGTGACCGTCAACGGCTCGGCCACAAGCCTTGCGAGCCGCTCCCGGAAACCTCGGCGGCGACAGCCCGAGCCGAACGCAGTCGCTCGTAGCGAGCAGCTACGTCTGAAAGATCAATCTCGGAACCGAGATGAGCCTGCAGCTAGTGGAGTATCTCGTCGTTCATGGCGCTCCCGATCATTCAATGGTGGGGAGGAGCGCGGGCTCCTCCCCACCACGCGGTCTACTTCTGGGCGAGCTTCAACCTGCGGGGTGCCTTGAGCTCAGGCTCAGTGGCCGGAGGCGGATCCTGCCAGCTCCGAGGGTTGGTGATCTGGGCAGCCACAGCTGGATCCGTCACCTGCGTACCGGCGAGCAGCACGAAGGGAACTCGGTCGACTGGGTCAATCACGTGAACGGTGGCTGCGAGGACCCCGAGGACCTCCTTGCCCGCACTCACAGGACCGTCGCCGTGATGTGGCAGTCTGGGGAGTACAGGACCGGCATCGCTGCTGCCGCACCCTTGGTCCAGATCTGAACCGGGACATCCTGAACGTCGCGGGTGATCACGATGCCAGGCGTGTCCTCACGCTCGATGTAGGGATTCGTAGCGCGTGACAGGGCCAGGGATTCGGTGGTGGTGCCGTACTGGGCCTGCCCCCACTTCGCTCGGTCCGGAGACAGCATGATCCACCGGTCCTCCGGCAGCACCCGCTTGGACACGTCGTCCTGCCATACCTGCGCCTTGTAGAACGTGACCGGCGGCAGGCCGTAGTTTCCGCGCACAGAGTTGATCTGCTCGGGGTTCAGCGTCGAGGTCGGAGTCTGGCCACCGGCCGGGGTGCCGTAGTACGCGGCCCGGTACGCGCCATTGGACGCCAGGTGCGTCCAGGCCTTGCGGGAGGTGATCACCATCTCCGGGGCCGGGGCGCCGATGGTGCTGGACCGGCACCTGCACCACCTGCCACCAGGCCCTGCCCTCCAGGACACACACGGCACCAAGACCGAGACAGACCTAACGGAGTCCTACTATCCAGGCTCCGACAAATGACTCTTGGAGGAATAAATGCGTACGAAGTAGTTGCGCTGTCCGGGGTGCTGGGTTGTTGACCTGCGGAAACGGGCCGAGGAAGGAGAGATTTTCGCGAGAGTTGCGAGGCTAGACCGTCTGCGGTGCATCCTCCCGAATCGAACACGGACGACCGCGCTCCTGCCCTCGTATCTGGGAGTTCGATGTGAACGGTCAGCTGGACACCCGCACCGCCTTGCTGCTTCTGGCGGGCGCTGCCAGCACGTACGTAGCCTTCCTCCACCCGTCCTTCGGGGTCTCAATGCTGGTGGGCCTGGCCGTGGTCGGCCTGCTGCATAGCTTGATGCGGTGACCGAGCATGACGGCACGGCTGCAGCCCACCGTGTTGGTCGGCCGCTGCGTGCCTGTCGCGGAAAGGAGACAAGGTGCCGCCCAGGCCTACCTCGCACCTCATCGACGTCCGGACAGGCGCCCATCCTGGTAGGACGAGGCGGACATCCCGCTCTCGGCCGGGTCGGCGAGCTGCGTCAGGGCGTGGACTGCGGCATCCATGCGGTCTGGGGGGCCATCCCGGCGACCCAGGTGACCATCTGCTGTTCCAGCTTCGGCCACTCACCGACATGGTGGACGCGGCCCTGCTCGTAGAGCTGGGCGATCGGCTCAGCACGCAGTCGTTAGCCGTGCTTAGCGGTGACGGACAGAACGGCGGGCATGAGCATGTTTTCGGTGCGCTTCTCGCGCTCGAGTTCCTGCCAGGCCTGGTTGAGGATCTGGCGGCTCATGTCCCCGCCGTAGTTGGACTGGATGATGATGGCGTCGGCGCGGAGTTCGAAGGCGAGCAGGCAGGTCTCGCGGCCCCAGGCGTCGGCGCTGCGGTTGCCGGAGCGGTCGTCGAGAACGTAGAGGTGTCCGTCGCGGTCGCGGGCCGCGGCGACGATGCCGGTTTCATCGCCGACGGCGGACTCGCCACCGGCAGGGTCGACGGCGACGACGATCCGAGTGAGGTCGATGCCCCGGAACTGTGCTGCACTGACGCGGTTGTTGGTGATCCAGGGCCACTGCCACACGCCGCCGTCCTGCGGCCGCGGCTGCTGCATGTAGAGGCTCCACCAGACGCGTTCGCCGACGGAGCGTCGGATCTCGGTCAGCGCGTCGCTGTCGTACCGCTCCGGCCACAAAGGCGCACCGATGGAACGGCCGAGGGCGTCGTCCTCTGCGAACGCGATGGCGGGTAGGTCGATGACGGTCCACCGGTCGCCTTCATCGGCGAGGACTCGGCCGGCGAGGTCGTCCTCGTCCCAGCGGGTCTGGATCAAGATGACTGAGCCACCGGGCTCGATGCGGGTCAGCAGGACGGCCTGCCACCACTCCCACAGGCGCTTGCGCATGGTGGGCGAGCAGGCCTCGGCCGCGTCTTTGATCGGGTCGTCGACGACGGCTAGGTGGGCGCCCTTGCCGGTGAGGCCACCGCCGACGCCTGCCATGACGGCACCGCCCTCGGTGCCAGCCAGGTCGAAGCCGTTCGCCGCGCTGGAGCCGGGCCGCAGGCTGACGCCGAGATGCGGGCCGTAGTTGAGGATCGCGTCGCGGATCCACCGGCCGTGATCATCGGCAAGGTCAGAGGAGTAGGAAGCGATCATCACCCGGTGCTCCGGGCGTCGGCGCACGTACCAGAGCGGTGCCCAGCGGGCAGCTCGGCGGCTCTTGCCGTGCCGAGGGGGCATGGTCAATAGCAGTCGAGTCGGCTTTCCGGCCGCTACCTTTTCGAAGGCAGCGTCGATCAGCCCTAGTAGGGCTTGGTCATTTTCACTTTTGCACGCGTGTCTACTGCTCCATGAGCGTCGTTGGACCTGGTGTGACACCTGAGGAGGTGGCCTCGGTCCGGGAGGATCTGGAGGCGTTCGCGGCGGAGTTGTTCGACGGGTTCTTCCGTGCGGATCAGCGGCGGTGGGGGCAGGCGTATGTGCGCGGGCTGCTGCTGGACGGGCGGCGCAAGTCGGTGGAACCGATGGCGGCTCGTCTGGGTGAGGACGGCAACCGGCAGGCACTGGCCCACTTCATCACCTCCAGCCCGTGGGATCCCGCGCATGTGCGGGCCCGGCTGGCCTGGAGGATGCAGGACGCGATTGGCGTGGAAGCGTTGATCGTGGATGACACCGGCTTTTTGAAGGACGGGGATGCCTCGGCTTGTGTGTCGCGGCAGTACACCGGCACCGCGGGCAAGGTCACCAAATGCCAGGTGGGCGTCTCCCCGCATCTGGCCGATGACCGTGCCTCCGCGGCCGTCAACTGGCGGCTGTTCCTGCCCGCATCTTGGGATCCCGGCTCGCCGGAGGCCGATGCGGACAAGACCGCCCGCCGCGGCCGCTGCGGGATTCCCGCCCAGGCGGGTCATGTGGAGAAGTGGCAGCTGGCCCTGGACATGATCGACGAGGCCCGGTCATGGGGCGTCGACGTTCCCCTGGTGGTCGCGGACGCCGGGTACGGTGATGCCGCTGCCTTCCGTCTGGGCCTGGAAGAACGCAGCCTGCCCTATGTGGTGGGGATTTCCTCTCGCCATACCGCCCAGCCCGCCGGCGCCCGGCCCGTCCAGCCCGCTTATGCGGGCACCGGCCGGCCACCCAGAAAGCAGTACCCCGAGCCTGCGCAGACCATGAAGGACCTGGTCATCGAAGCCGGACGGACGGCCGCGAGACCTGTGTCCTGGCGGGAAGGCTCCCGGCCGGGCAGGAGCCAAAGTGGCTTCAAGCGCATGTACTCGCGGTTCGTCGCCCTGCGGATCCGCCCGGCCGGACGCGGCCTTCGCAAGACCAGCGACACTCTCGAACTGCCTGAGCGCTGGCTGCTGGCCGAATGGCCCGTCGGCGAGAGCGAACCGGTGCGGTTCTGGCTCTCGGATCTGCCCTCCGGGATGCCGCTGGCCACGCTGGTGCGGCTGGCCAAGCTTCGATGGCGCATCGAGCACGACTACCGCGAGATGAAACAGGCCCTGGGCCTGGCCCACTTCGAAGGCCGAACCTGGAACGGTTGGCATCACCACGTCACCCTCGTCTCCGCCGCGCATGCCTTGTGCACGCTGCAACGACTGGCACGAGACCCAAAAGACGCGGCGCAGGTCTGAGCCTCTACCAGGTCGTCCGGGAACTGCAGACACTTCTCGCCCTCTGGGCCGGCGCCTGCCCCACCTGCCACCGCGACATACCCACCCCAATACGGACCTGACCAAGCCCTACTAGGTGCGGGGCCTGCATCTCCCGGCCGTCTGTGAGCACGGAGGCCATCGCGCCCGGCGAACGGTCCATCGCCAGCTCGCGCTCGATCCGTACAAGCTGAGCGCGTAGTTCAGGGGTGGAGGCTGCGGCTATCTCGCGGCGTCGCTGCGTGGGAAGCGACCGGTAGACCTGAAGGACCGCGGCCTCGTCAGCCCCTGCCACCCTCGCCCGCATCGCCCCCGGCGAGGATGATCAGCCGCTCCAGCTCATCCAGGCCTGCGGTCTCCACCTGGACGGCGCCACCATCTGGACTAGACAACTCCGTGCGAACGGGCCTGTCCAGGCCCAGGAGTCGGCTGCTGCGTTCGATGATCCGCCAGCGCGATCGACGGCCTGGTAGTCGCCATTTCGGATGGCGGCGCGATAGACCCCGAAGAAGAGTCGCTCAAGTCGCTCGACCATCAGTTGCCGCAGCTCGTCAGAGTTCTCGTCGAGAGCGGTGGTGCGCTCGGCCAGGGCTTTGGAGACGTCCTTGCAGGCGAGTTCGATGAGCCGTTTGTCGGTTGGGGGCTCCTGGCCGCGCTTGTACTTGTCGATGCCGTACCCCTGCGGGTAGGCGATGCCGTCGGAGTTGATGGCCGGGTCGGCGGCGAGTTTGCGGCCGATCGTCAGCCAGTCGACGCCGGCGAGCTTGAGGTCGATGGCATCAGCGCGGCGCTGGGTGATGGCAGCCCGAGTGGCCCGGTTGGGGCGGCCCATGACACAACTCCCTGGGCCCCGCGCCTACCGTCCATGATCCCTGACTCAACGCGATCTGCGTCGACCTGCGAATTCACAAGAGCGCAACTCGGGACACGGAGAGAGACACAGGAACACACGTCAGGGCCCAGGGCGGCGCGACGTGACGGTCCGAGCGACAATGGGAGCCTGTCAGCCGCTCTCACGCCTTGAGCAAGTCGAGGACGTCCAAGGTGTGGCGCACATCGCCGAAGGTCCGGTAGATGGTGTGCAGCGTGGCGTTGTGGTCCTCGTCGCGACCTGCTGCGTTCGCGTCGGCCACCATGATGACCCGATAGCCGAGGGTGCTGGCATCGCGGGCTGACGACTCGCAGCACACGTTGGTGACGGTGCCGGTGATCAGGACGGTGTTGATCTCGCGCTGCTGCAACTGCTCAGAGAGGGGAAAGCGGCCGGGGAAGAACGCGCTGGGTGCCGACTTTTCCACCAGCAGGTCGCCGTGGTGGACCGTGAAATCTCGCCAGACGCGCTCGGCCAGCGGCCCTGCCCCACCGGACGTGCGGAAGAGTTCGGCAACCTCCGGACCGAAGAACTCGCCCCTTACTGCTGTACGCTCACTCACCGCTGGCAGGGTCCAGGCGACCGTGCCGCCCGCCGCTCGAAGGCTGTCTGCGAGGCAGCTGATGTTCGGCACGATGCCGCGGCAGTGGGGTTCTGTGAGACGAAGAAAGGCACCATGTCGATCACCGCCAAGGCGGTGCGGGCTGGGTCAAGGTGCGTGAACGCGAACCGGCGGCCACGCCGTTCTTCCTGCCGGGCATACTCCCGGTCGTCGATCCGCCATTCATGCTGCTTCGCGTCGACCTCCGGCAGCAAGGGTCTCCTCGGTTCTCAGCACCAACACGATGATGCGAGCTGGCCAACTTACCGGCTGTATAGGGACGGTGCGGGAGCGACGGAGAAGCCGCTCCCGCTGGATTTGTCACCAGGTGAGGTTGAGCGTCGTCCTATGCGTTGCCCTCGGCAATGCGAGGGAACAACGGGTTCGCGGGCGGCAGATTGCCATTGGTCTCTGCACACTGCTGGGCGATTCGGGAGGCGGCATCCGGGAGGAAGGGTTGCAACTGGTCGCCCAGTACGCGGCATGCCTGAACGAGGGCGGCGAGGACCGTGTCGAGATGTTCCCCGGCTTCCCTGTCGCCACTCTGTTCTGCCTTGGCCAGCTCCCAGGGACGGATGGTGTCGATGCAGCGGTTGGACTCTTCCACGATCCTCCAGACCGCGGAGGCTGCCTTTCGGAAGTCGAAGCTGGACAGGGCTGCACCAGCCTCGTCATGGACGCTGCGACAGGCTGCGGATAGCGGTTCCGTGGCCAGAGCGTCGGTGCGGGGCATGGGCACGTGACCCTGCCGGTAGCGATGGACCATGGTCACGACCCGGTTGACGAGGTTTCCCAGGCCGCCCGCCAGGTCGGCGTTGGCGCGGGCGATGAGCCGCTCCCGGGTGAAGTCGACGTCACCGACTCGGGGGACTTCCCGCAGCAGCCACCAGCGCACCGCATCGGCGCCGAATTCGTCGACGAGGTCCGCAGGGTCGACGGTGTTGCCGCTGGACTTGCTGATCTTGCGTCCGTCGACGGTGAGGTAGTCGTGAACCAGAATGTCGGTGGGCAGCGGCAGCCCCGCGGAGAGCAGCATGGCCGGCCAGTACACGGCGTGGAAGCGCACCACCCCCTTGCCGACCAGGTGAATACGTCGCTTGCTCTGCACCCACCAGCGTTGATAGGCCTCGGCATTGTCCCCGTAGCCGAGACTGGTGACGTAGTTGCCGAGCGCATCCCACCACACGTAGACGACCTGGCTTGCGTCGCCCGGTACAGGAATGCCCCAGCCGCGGGCCCGGGTGTGGGAGCGGGAGATGGAGAAGTCGTGCAGCCCTCCGGCGATGAGGGCGAGGACTTCGTTTCGGCGGGCAGCCGGTTCGACCCGCAGGGTCCCACTGGAGATCAGTTCGTGCAGGGTGTCGGCGTAACGCGACAGGCGGAAGAACCAGTTCTCCTCGGCGACCAGTTGGGGCTCGGTGCCGTGCTCCGGACATCGGCCGTCGACGAGGTCGGCTGGGACGTAGAACTGCTCACAGCCCACACAGTACAGACCCTCGTAATGCTTGCGGTACAGGTCACCGGACTCGGCGCACTGGCGCCACAGCTGTTCCACGCCGAGGCGATGGCGCGGGTCGCGGCTGGTGCGGATGAAATCGTCGAAGGAGAGCGCCAACGGTTCCCGCAACGCGGCGAACGCCTCGGCGTTGCGGTCGACGAAGGTCTGAACGTCGACCCCTTCGCCTTCGGCGGCCAGGACGTTCTTGAGCGAGTTGTCGTCGGTTCCGCTGAGGAACCGGACCTGATCGCCGCGGTGGCGGTGGTGCCGGGCGAGAACGTCCGCCTGGACCAGTTCAAGGGCGAAGCCCAGGTGCGGGCGGGCGTTGACGTACGGGATCGTCGTGGTGATGTAGTGGCGTGGTGCGGTCATCGGAACCTCCGTAAGTTGCGAGGCGGAGCTCCGAGTCCATGAACAGATCGAGGCCCCGTCTCGGGGCCTCGGAAACGCGCGTCCGTTATCAGCAGCCCCGCTGGCGGGGCATCATCTTGATTCGGAACGAAGGCGCGATCATGCGGTGATGTTAGCAGCGGCGCCCACGTCCGCGGTGAGCGTTTCTGCCTGGAGGCGAGGCGCGGCTGACCGCTCAGAACGAACCGAGCAGCCGAACTCTGCGCACCGCGGCCGCAGCCGAGATGCGCAGAGCAAGTAGGCATTCGGTGTCCGTGATATAGCCGTCGTCACTGCAGCCCACAGCGATCTCGACCGAGCCCTAAGGGGTCCTTTCGGAATGCTGGGTGCTTGCGGGCGAGGGTCATGCAGTGGGCAAGCTGGAGGAAGGCGTCGTGCATG